>CALKVW010000125.1 GCA_938004785.1 uncultured Polyangiaceae bacterium | reverse complement strand
CAGCGCGGCTTCGGCTCGAGCAGTCGCGCGGTCGCGGCCTCGAGCGCCGCGCGCGCCTTGTGGTAGTCGGCGAGCGCGTCGATGGCGCGCACCTCGGCCTCGAGCGCGGCCTGCTCTCGCAGATTCACGATGAGCAGGCTCGAGTCTCCGAGCTCGAAGCGCTCTCGTTCGCCCGCCTCGAGCTGGTGGGCGAGCGACACCTCCTGCTTCGCCACGCCGACGCGCTCGAACGCGGTCCTCAGCGCGACTGCGGCGTCGCGCACGTCGGCCTCGATGCGATCGATGGTGAAGCGCTCCTGGGCGTCGACCCGCGCGCGTTGGGCGCGAGCCGCCCGCAGGCGACCCTCCGCCACGTTCCGCTCGAGCGGGATGTCGATGACGAGACCCGCCTCGAGCTCGAAGGGCTCGCGCTTGACGCTGCCCTGGCCGAGATCCTGCGAGCCCATCACGGCGAGGTCGACCGCGGGCATGCGCTGGTTGTCGGCCCAGCGCTCCTCGACGCGGGTCTGGTCGCGCTGCGCTCGGAGGCGCTCGAGCTCCGGGCGTCGCGCGAAGGCCGTCTCCAGCTCGCCGGCGTAGCTCGTGGGCAGCGGAGCAGGTTCGGGGAAGCCGCGGGGCAGCCGCTCGCTCGCGGGTCGGATGACCCTGCCGGCTTCGTCTCGGTGGAAGAGCCCGAGCTCGATCGACGCCTGCTCGAGCGCGCGCTCTGCGAGCACGACCTGCTGCTCCCGGTGCACGATGGCGCGCCGGTTGTCGAGCTGCTCGAAGGCCGGAAGGTCGCCGCTCTCGACGCGCGCTCCGAGCTGCGCGTCGCGCAGGCGCGCGAGCTCGAGCACCTGCTTCGCGGCCTCGAGCCGTTTGCCGGCGGCGACCCAGTCCCAGTAGCGGAATGCGGCGAGCCGAGCGATCTCGAGCCGCTGTTGCGACACGGTCGCGTCGGCGATGGCGAGCCCGAGCTCGCTGCGCTCGATCGTGGCGCGGCGCCGATCGATGGGACCGTTGCGCCAGACGGGCACGAGCAGGCCCGCGCGCACCTCGCCGAACTCGTTGGTCACGAGCTTGCCGTCGTAGGGCGCGAAGGTGTCGCTGCCCCAGCGGTAGCCGGCGAAGAGCGTCGAGCCCCAGAGCGTGGTCGGCTTCTCGAACATCGAGTCGACGCGCCCGCTCGGGTAGCCGCCGAGCGGCACGATGACGCCGCGCGTGCGCCACGCGACGTCGAAGGATCCCTCCGCGCTCTGCACGTCGGCCTCGGCGAGCGGGCGCTCCTGCGCCGCGGCGACGATGAGCGGATGCGCGCGCTCGGCGCTCCGCAGCACGTCGTCGAGCACGAGCGGCCGCGCCAGCGCAGCGGTGGGCGGTGGCAGCGGTGGCACCGGCGAGGGATCGCCGATCGGCGCTTGCCCGGAGGCTGCGGTCGCTGCTGCGAGCAGCGCACACGCGGCGGCGAAGCCCGGGAGACGTGCTCGAGCTGCGCTCAAGGCTTGTCGCCCTTCTTGGAACCCGACTTCGCTCTGTCCGAGCCGGGCTCACCCTCGCCGAAGCTCGAGAGCGACGGCGGGAAGCCGTTGAACTGTCGCCAGAGCTCCCAGCCGAGCCGGACCTCGTCGAGCAGGATCCAGCCATGCGCACGCCCGCCCTGGCGGAGGTACTGCGCGCTCGGCCACTCCTCGCCCTCGTTGGGCACGACCAGGACACGGAAGCGCCCCTTGCCGTCGTCGGTCGCGTCGACGAGCGCGATGCGCCCACCGAAGGTGCCGATGGCGACCGAGGGCCAGCCGCTGAACTGCACCGCGGGCCAACCGTCGAACTGCAGACGCACCTCGCGCCCCTCCGAGACGAGCGGCACGTCGGTCCCCTTGATCCACATCTCCACCGCGCGTGACTCGGTGTCGGGGATCAACACGACGATCGGGTCGCCCGCCTTCACGAGCTCCGCGCCCGGTGCGACCGCGAGGCGCAGCACCACGCCCTCGCGCGGCGCGACGATCGACTGCGCCGACTGCCGCGAGAGGCGCGTGTCGAGCCGCGCGAGCTCCGCCGTCGCGCTCGCGCGCTCCGAGTCGGCCGAGGCGAGCGCGGCGCGCGCGTCTTCGAGCAGCGCGCTCGTGTCGGCCTGGACCTTCATGAGATCGCTGCGCAGCGCGAGCTCCTCGCTCTCGGCGCCGAGGAAGGCCGCGTGGGCGCGCGCCAGATCGGTGACGGCGCGCGCGTGGTCGAGCTCGGCGAGCTCGAGCGCTCGACGTGAGGTGAGGCCCTTCTTCTCGAGCTCGGCCTGGCGCTCGATGTTCGCCTGCGTGGTGCGCTCGGCGGCCTGCGCCGCTTCGATCGCGCGCTCGGAGGCCTTCGTGCGCTGCACGGCCATGCGCACGCGGCTCTGCGCGGCCTCGATCGCGCTGTCGCGCGAGGCGCCGAGCGCCTCGATGCGCTGGGTGACCGCCGTGATGCGCGCCTTCGCCGCCTCGATGCGGCTCACCACCGCCTCGCGCTCCATGCGCAGTCGCGAGAGGATCTCCGGATCGACGTCGGCGATGTCGGCGATCGGATCGCCCTCCTTCACGCGCGAGCCCTCCGCCACGTACCAGCGCGCCACGCGCCCATCGACCGGCGCGGCGATCGTCTGCCGGCGGTCGAGCGGCGCGTAGGCGACCACGCGACCCTCGCCGAAGGAGGTCTGCACCCAGGGCGCGAAGCCCAGCACGAGCGCGACCGCGACGAGCGTGCCCGAGAGCACGCGCGCGAGGGTGCGCGTGGGCGCCATGGGGCGCGCCAGACGCATCGCGACCGAGCCCTCGACGCCGACGAACGTTCGGTAAGGGGAGCTCACGAGGCACCTCCGGAGAGCGCGGCCCGCGGCGCCGCGTGTGGGGCGAAGGAGACACGCGGAGGCGGCTCGATGCGATGGAAGCGATCGCACCACTCGGCCACGTGCGGCAGGCTCGTCAGCACGAGCAGGCTCGTGCGCTCGCACTCGGCGTCGAGGCAGGCCTCGAGCAGCTCGAGCCCCTCGGCGTCGAGCTCGTCGAGCAGACCATCGACCACGATGAGCCTCGGGCGCGCCGCGAGCGCGCGCGCGAGCACCAGGCGGGTCGCCTGCCCGGGCGAGAGCGGAGAGCCTCCCGCGACGAGCTCGGTGCGTACGCCCTGGCGCAGGCGCAGCACGTCGTCGGAGAGGCCGACGGCGACGAGGGCGCGGTGCACGTCCTCGAGCGAGACGTCGGTGCGGCCGACGGTGACGTTGTCGGCGATCGAGCCGTCGAAGATCTCGACGTCGCGCACGAGCGCCACGTTGCGGCGCAGCTCACCGAGGCTCAGCTCGCGTAGATCGATGCCGTCGACCAGCACGGTGCCCGACGAGGGCTCGCGCAGCCCGTACACCAGATCGGCGAGCACGCTCTTGCCCGCGCCGTGCGCGGCGAGCACGCCGACCTTCGCCCCGGACTCGACGTGCAGGTTCACGCCGTCGTGGATGACGCGCCCGTTCGGGCTCACCCAAGAGACACCCACCAGATCGAGCCTCGAGGGGCCGCGACCCACGAGCGCGCGCGCTCCGCCGGTGCGCTCGAGCGGCAGCTCCGTGACGCCCGCGATCTTCTCGAGCGAGGTCGCGAGATCGTAGTAGGTCTCGAGGTGCTTGCCGAGCTTCGCGACGCCGGCGACGACCATCGTCACGACGATCTCCGCGGCGACGAGCTGGCCGATCGTGAGCTCGCCCTGCTGCACGAGCAGGCCACCCGTCACGAGCAGCGTGGCACTCGCGAGGGCCTGCAGCGTGAGCGCGCCCACGGTCTGGCGCAGCACCACGCTGAAGTGCGTCCTGCGCGCGTCGATCCAGCGGCGCGCGAGGTCGTCGGTCCGCTCGAGCGCGAGGTCGGGGTTGTGCCTGAAGGCGACGGGAGAGCGCGCGACGTCCTGCAGCCACGCGACCACCTCGTACTTCAGCGCCGACTCGTCGATCGCGGTGCTCACGCCGCGCCGCCCGAGGCCGAAGACGATCAGCGCGACGAGCGCGAGCAGCACCACCGCGAAGGCGAGCAGGAACGGGTGGTAGAAGGCGAGCAGCAGCATGCCCATCGAGGCCTGCAGCACCAGCAAGAGGCCGTCGGTGGCGAGCGCCGCGACCGCCTTCTGCGCCGTGATCACGTCGAAGAAGCGGTTCACCCGCTCCGGCGGGTGGATGCGGTGGAAGGCCTCGATCGAGATGCGCGGCAGGCGGTGCGCGAACTCGGTCGCCGCGCGCACGAAGAGCCGGACCTGCAGGCGCTCCACGACCACCGCCTGCAGGGCGCGCAAGAGGCCGGACAGCCCGAGGCAGCCGAGCACGATGAGGCCCAGCACCACGAGCGGCTGGATCAAGGTGCCGAAGCTCAGCGTATTGACCATCGCCTGCACGGCGACCGGCACCGCGAGCGTCGTGAGGCCGATGAACACCGCGTAGACGAGCAGAGTGAAGGCGTCGCTCCGCTCGAGCCGCAAGAGCGCCATGACGCGCTCGCGCGGAGAGCCGTGGTGGTGAGCGTCGTGCTCCGCCGAGAGCCCCCACGGGAGCGCCGCTTCGGCCGCCGCGAAGACGAAGGCTTGGTTGGGTCGCGTGAGCCCGAGCTTGGCGGCGAGCGAGGGCGCGCCGAGCCAGCTCGTCTGCTCGCCGTGGCGCACGCGCATGCGCAGGCCCTTGGCGGACTCGAGCACGAGGGTCGAGCCGTCGGGCAGCTCCGCGAGCAGGGGGAAGCTCCGCGGCGGGCTCTTCACCAGCTGCTCGGGCGAGGCCTCCAAGCCGAAGATCCGCAGGCCGAGCGCATCGGCCCGGGTCGAGAGCTCCTCGAGCAACGCGGCGTGCTCGTGGATGTCGCCTCGGGCGGCGCGCGCGGCCTGACGCACGGCGGCAGGGTCGATGTCCATGCCGAGCGCGCGCAGGAAGGTCTCGAAAGCCGCGGCGACCTGGGCCGCCCGCTCGTCGAGGTCGCGAGGCGCGCTCTTGGGTTGAGGCGAACCAGACACCGGCATGGTAGTACCCGAATTGGACGGGTCGGAGGGAGGGCCAGATACCAGCATCTAGGTACCTGAATCCGATGGCACGCATGAGCCCCCTGTCAAGCTGAGGAGGCAAGATCGAGCAAGTTCATTGACGAAAAAGTAAGTCAGCAATAGACTCCCGCTCGTCACCGAGGAGGGCAGGCCATGGCTCCAGCGATCGAATCCGGCGCTTCGGCGCTCGTCCCGGGTTTCCCAGCGCAGGCGTCCACCGAGGGTCTTCGGGGTCCTGGCCACGGGAGCGCGGTCGACGGCCGAGATGGGGTGCCCAGGCTGCGGGGTACGCAGGTCGCGAGCGACGCCGTCGAGACGGCCTTCGCGACGAGCTACGTCTGGGCCTACGACGCCGAGCGCGACGACCTGCGCCGGCTCTACGAGAAGGCGAAGGAGGCGCAGTGGAACGCGGCGAGCTACCTCGCCTGGGACACGCCGGTCGACCCGCAGGCGGAGAACGTCGCAGACCAGCTCATCCCGATCTTCGGCACGCCCATGTGGCAGAAGCTCGACCCGAAGCGCGAGATCCCGCTCCTGCGCCAGCACGCGACCTCGTACCTGCTCTCGAACTTCCTGCACGGCGAACAGGGCGCGCTGCTCGCCTCGAGCCAGATCGTCTGCGCGGTGCCGAGCGCCGATGCGAAGCTCTACGCAGCGACGCAGGTCGTCGACGAGGCGCGGCACGTCGAGGCCTACGACCGCTACCTGCGCGAGAAGGTCGAGCTCAGCTACCCGATCTCGCCGCATCTCAGGCAGCTGCTCGACGAGATCCTCCAGGAGCGCCGCTGGGACATGAAGTACCTCGGCATGCAGATCCTCGTGGAGGGCCTCGCGCTCGCGGCCTTCGGGCTCATCGCGCAGACGGCGAACGAGCCGCTCATCAAGCAGATCGTGCGCATGATCGTGCAGGACGAGGCGCGCCACGTGGCCTTCGGCGTGCTCTCGCTCGAGGGAATCTACGCCGACATGAGCGAGAGCGAGTTGCGCGACCGCGAGGACTTCGTCGTCGAGGCCTCGCGCCTGATGCGCGATCGTTTCCTCATGCAGGAGGTGTGGCAGAACCTCGGGCTGCCGGTCGACGACTGCCTCGCCGCGGTGAAGACGAGCCCGATCATGCAGACCTTCCAGTCGCTGCTCTTCTCCAAGATCGTGCCCAACACCAAGCGCCTCGGGCTGCTCACGCCGCGCGTGCGGCGAGGCTTCGAGGAGCTGGGCGTCATCCAATACGAGAGCTGGGACGCGACGGTCTGATCGGCAGCCGGGCGCGCTGCGCCAGGCGCTTCCGCTGGGCGCCGTCGTGTACTACGCCTGTGCTCCCATGCGCCGCAGCGACCGGCTCCGCGCTCCTCTCGCCGAAGCGCCCGCTCCGGGCGGGAGTGATGCGTCCGCGCCCGAGAGCCGCGCCGGCACCAGACGCGAGCTGCGCGCGCAGGCGACCCAGGAGAAGCTGCTCGACGCCGCGGCAGAGGAGTTCGCCGCGCGAGGCTTCGCCGGCGCGAGGCTGAGGGAGATCGCGCGCGGCGTGGGCGTGCAGCCCGCGCTCATCCACCACTATTTCGTCGACAAGCAGGGCCTCTACGAGGCGGTCGTGCGGCGCGTGGTCGACGACATGTCCGTGGCGAGCTGGAAGGTGCTCGAGAGCGCGACGGGGCTCGAGGCCATCGTGCACGGCTTCGTCGACGTGATGGTGGAGTTCGCGGCGAGGCACCACAAGATGCTCGCGCTCCTGCGCGCAGAGCTGCTCTCGGGCGAGACGCTGCTCGTCGAGGTGCTGCGCGAGCGCACGGTGCCGCTGCTCGAGGCCGTGGTGGGCATCGCCGAGCGCTTGCAGTCCCAGGGTGAGCTACGGAGCGACGTCACGGCGCGCGAGATGGTGCGCTCCGGGCTCTCGCTCGTCCTCTACCCGGCGGTCGACGCCGTCGTGCTCGACGCCCTCTTGCCCCAGCTCGAGGGCGGCGAGCTCGAGCGTCGCAAACGCGTGGTCGCCAGCGTCTTGCTCGGTGGGATCCGCGCCCCCCGTCAATAGCCCTGGCTCAGCTCCTTGGCGCGCCCGAGCACCTCGTCCCAGGTGGCGAAGTCGGGGCGGGCAATGGTGGCCGCGGGGGTGTAGGCGTGCGCGCGCTGCTCGCGCCAGATGTTGTAGACGCGATAGCAGCCCGCGTGGTGCGCGCTGTTCAGATCGCCGAGCCACACGGTGACGTAGGCGCGACCGTCCTTGAAGTTGGATTCGTAGAGGCTGCGGCATTCCGAGGGCGACAGCTCCCCCGGCGGAGCATAGCCCCGGGCGAAGTACTCGAGATAGGCCAGCCAGCCGTCGATCGCGGCGCCCGTCGTGAAGCCGAGCTTGTTCGTCCACTCCACGGCGAGGTCGTCTGCCTCTTGCTCGGTGGTGTAGAGCCCGATGCGACCGAGGCGGAGGCGCTCTGCGAACTTCTGCACCTTCGCGTCCTGCTCGGAGGCGAGCTTCTGGAGCTGCGCGAGCAGCGCGCCGAAGCTCTCCGGCACGGGCACCGTCTCGGCCGGGCCGCCAGGCAGATAACCTTTGGTCTGCAGGGAGACGATCAGCCGCGCGACGGCGGCGTCTCGAACCGAGCCGAGGGTCTCGACGGCGCCGCAGCTCGTGAGCTGCGCCTCGAGCGCGACGTAGGCCGCCACCTGCTCGTCGCTGGCCTGGCGCGAATAGGACAGCGGCGCGACGGTGCCGCAGAGCGAGGCGGCCTCGGCGCAGGCCGGCGCGAGCTCGGCCGATGACGAGCGGGCGCCCAGGTAGGAGCAGATCGAGTCGAGCACGACGGAGCGAAAGCGAGGTGTGTGCGTCGAGCCCGGGATCTCGGGGCTGTTCGCGCGCGGCATCGCCTCGATCTCCTTGTAGAGAGCCTCGAGCTCCTTGGCGTCGGTCGAGGGGACCGGGCGGCGCGCGGTGCGCGCGTCCTGGTCGTACCAGAAGCCATACTTGTGTCTCGCGAGCGGTGAGCCGTGCGCTCGGTAGTAATGGGCGAGCTCGTGGCCGACGACGAAGACCGCGCCTGCTTCGGTGCCGGCGGCGAGCAAATCCGAGGAGAACTGGATGTGGGGCGAGATCGCGTACACGGCCGACTTGGAGGCGTGCTCGAAGTTGCCCATGCAGGATTCGTCGACCTCGATCACGCCGTCGGCCGCGAGCTTGGCGGGGCAGTTGGGGGTGCCCTGGTTCCACTCTCGAAGGAAGGTCTCCGCGAAGGGCGCGAAGTCGTCGCGCGGGATGCACCCGGCCGCCTCGCCGCCGCCGAGCTCTTGCACCTTCTTGCCATAATGGTTGAAGAGCAGCGCGCTCGTCTGCACGCCACCCGAGCCGCTCGACGCGCCGCCGCCCGCGCCGCCCTCGCCGCTCGGCTGGGCGCCGGTCGGGCGCACCTGCCAGGGCACGCAGGCCGGCACCGCGGTGACCCAGGCGTTCGAGATGCGTGACGAGGGGAGCAGGTGCATGATCGGCTTCGGCGCGACGAGCTCCTCGCCGGTGTCGGCCTTCACCTTCGCGCGCACCATCCCGTCGATGAGGTCGGCCCAGTGCTGGAGCCAGCGCGTGGCTACGTCGTCGCCCGCGACCGGCTGGGGGTTGGGGGACCAACTGTCGCGGTCGGTGATCGATCGGAAGGCCGCGTACTCCGACGCGTTCCAGTAGAGCGGGTGGTTCGCCTGGATGTACTCGCCCTCGGTGTGCTCCTGCTCACCCGTGGCGAGATCGTCGCCGCTGCAGGCAGCGCCCACCACGAGCAGGGTGGTTCCAGTGGCGGCGAGGAGCTGGGCGAGGCCGAAGCGCATGGAGAGCAGTGTTCGGCCACGGGAAGAACTGCGTCAAGCTGCTCGGGGAGCGTGACGCGCTGCGGCGCACAGCGAGCGATGCGAGCCTCGCGTGGAGCGCGCCGGATCCTCCGTTGGCGCGAGGCATCGATCGACTAGAGTGCGCCGCATCGGGCGAACGAGCCCACCGCCAAGGAGAGTCGACGTGCTCATCGGAGTCCCCAAGGAGATCAAGACGCGCGAGTACCGAGTCGGCATGACGCCCGCGGGCGTGCGTGCGCTGGTGTCGCAGGGCCACAAGGTCGTCGTGGAGAAGAGCGCCGGTGAGGGCAGCGGCATCCACGACGAGGACTACGTGCGCGCGGGCGCGACGATGGTACCGACGGCGGCCGACGCCTGGGGCGCCGAGATGGTGGTGAAGGTGAAGGAGCCGCTCGCTGCCGAGTACGGCTTCTTCCGCAAGGACCTCATCCTCTACACCTACCTCCACCTGGCGGCCGAGCCCGAGCTCACCAAGCAGCTCGCGGCGAAGGGCGTCGCGGGCGTCGCCTACGAGACGATCGAGACGCCCGACGGGCTCTTGCCGCTCCTACGACCGATGAGCGAGGTCGCGGGCCGCATGGCCGTGCAGGTCGGCGCCTCGTGCCTCGAGAAGGAGAAGGGCGGCAAGGGCGTGCTGCTCGGCGGCGTGCCCGGCACGCGCCGCGGCCGCGTGGTCATCCTCGGCGGCGGCGTCGTCGGCAAGAACGCCGCGACGATCGCCGTCGGCATGGGCGCACAGGTCACGGTGCTCGACGTGCGCGCCGAGACGATGGCCTACCTCGAGGACGTGTTCGGCGGCGCGGTGGAGACGCTCTACTCGAACCCCATCAACATCGAGCAGGTGGTGCAGCGGGCCGATCTCGTGGTCGGCGCGGTGCTCGTGGCCGGCGCCAAGGCGCCGCGCCTCGTCACGCGGGACCTCATCGGCAAGATGGAGAAGGGCTCGGTCGTCGTCGACGTCGCCGTCGACCAGGGCGGCTGCATCGAGACCTGCAGGCCGACCACGCACGACAACCCTACCTACGAGATCGACGGCGTCGTGCACTACTGCGTCGCCAACATGCCGGGCGCGGTGCCGCACACCAGCACCTGGGCGCTCACCAACACCACGCTCTCCTACGCGATCGCGATCGCGAACAAGGGCATCGTGAAGGCCGCGAAGGACGACCGCGCGCTCAAGCTCGGGCTGAACACCTACGCGGGCTCGGTGACCTACCAGGGCGTCGCCGAGGCCCACGGCCTCGAGTACGTGCCGATCGACAAGGTCCTCGGCTGAGCGATGAACGCGCCGAAGAAGATCGCGGTCATCGGGGGGGACGGCATCGGGCCGGAGGTCGCGCGCGAGGGCGTGGCCTTGCTCGAGCTGTTGCGCGAGAAGAAGGCGCTGCCGATCGAGCTCTGGGAGCTCGATCTGGGGGCGGATCGCTACCTCCGGGACGGCACGACCTTCCCCAAGGAGATCGCCGATCGCATCCGCGAGGAGTGCTCGGCGATCTTGCTCGGCGCGCTCGGCGATCCGCGTGTGCCCGGGCTCGAGCACGCGCGCGACATCCTCTTCGGGATCCGCTTCGGCTACGACCTCTACGCGAACGTGCGCCCGGTGAAGGCGCTCGCCGACAGGCTGGTGCCGCTCAAGGGCAGGACGGCGAAGGACGTCGACTGCGTGGTGTTCCGTGAGAACACCGAGGGCGTGTACGTGGGCTTCGGCGGCCAGTTCAAGAAGGGCACGCCCGACGAGATCGGCATCAACGAAGACGTGAACACGCGCAAGGGCGTGGAGCGCATCGTGCGCGCGGCCTTCGAGTACGCGAAGGCGAACGGCAGGAAGAAGCTCGCGATGGCCGACAAGTCCAACGCGATGAAGCTCGCACACGAGCTCTGGCACCGGACCTTCTTCGAGGTCGCGGAGGAGTACCCGGAGATCGAGCCGCGCCACGTCTACGTCGACGCGCTCTGCCTCTTCATGGTGCAGGACCCTTCGCAGTTCGAGGTCGTCGTCACGAACAACCTCTTCGGCGACATCGTGACCGACCTCGGCGCCGGCCTGCAGGGAGGGCTCGGCATGGCGGCGAGCGCCAACATCCACCCCGCAGACCCCGGCCGGCTCGCGATGTTCGAGCCGGTGCACGGCTCGGCGCCTCCGCTCGCCGGCAAAGACGTCGCGAACCCCTTCGCGACCTTCCTCACCGTGGGCATGATGCTGACTTACCTCGGCTTCGAGGGCTACGAGGCGATCATCGAGAGGGCGATCGGCGAGGCCCTCGAGGCAGGCCAGTGCACGCGCGACGTCGGCGGAGCGCTCGGCACGCGCGAGGCCGCTGCCTGGGTGCGCGAGCGCGTCGCTCAGGCGATCTGAGCCGGAGCCGCGGCGCTCAGCGAGGCGGGTCGACGAGCTCTGCGCTCCGGCCCGCCTCGTCGCCTTCGACCTCGCGCAGGGCGGCGCGCGCGAGCATGTTCGACGAGATCGGCAGGGTCGCGAGCAAGAAGCCGAAGATCACCGCGAGCCGGAGCGCCCAGTCGAGCTCGCCCACGTGGAGCGCCGCGCCGAGGCAGACGAGCGCGAGCGCGAGCGTGCCGCTCTTGGTGGCGGCGTGCTGACGGCTCAGGGCGTCGGGCAAGACGAGCACGCCGACGCCCGCGAGCACGAGCAACGCGGCGCCGAGCACGAGGAAGACGAGGCCGATCGTCGCGCTCATCGTCGACGCTCCCGGTAGCCGGCGGTGGGGGAGCGAGGCTCTTCGGGGGCGCGCTCGACGACGCGCGCCCAGCCGATGGTGCCGACGAAGCCGACGAGCGAGAGCCCGATCGCCACGTCGAGCAGCTCGGTGCGCCCCGTGGCGAGCGCCGCGGCGATGGCGAAGGCGACGCCCGCGGAGAAGAGCAGGTCGAAGGCGACGATGCGATCGGCGCGCCGAGGGCCGAGCAGCATGCGCACCACGCCGAGCGCGATCGCGGCGGCTGCGCCGGCGCAGACGACGAGCGCCGCGACGCTCACGTGGGCCGAGCTCCGAAGAGGGCGACGACGTGCCCCTCGAACTCGGCGCGGATCCCGCGCACCGTGGCGGCCGGATCGGAGCCGTCGAGCAGGTGCAGGAGCAGCTCGCCCCGCTCGAGGTCGATGTCGACCGCGGTGGTGCCGGGTGTCAGCGTGACGAGGCTGCCGAGCAGCGCGGCGCCGGACTCGCTCATCGGCGCGAGCTTCATGCGCACGAGCGCGGGCTCGGGCCTGCTCCGGAGGCGCAGGATCAGCGAGGCCGTGTGGACCCCGGATCGCAGCACCGAGAGGGCGAAGCGCAGGAGCAATACGAGCGCGTGCAGAGGCTTCGACACTCAGCGCCTCCCCACGAGGGCCACTGCGGCCTCGTTCGAGAACGACAGCAGCGCTTCGGGCCACACGCTGATCGCGAGCGTGACCAAGCCGAGCAGCGCCGAGGCGAGGTAGGCGAGCGCGAGGCGAGGCGAGGCCGCCCGAGCCGGTGCCGCGGCCGCGTCGCCGCTCGGCTCGGGTGCAGGCGCCTGCTTCCAGAAGGCCTCGTTCCAGATCTTCATCATCGAGTAGAGCGTGAGCACGCTGACCGCGAGCGCCGCGACCGTCCACGCCGCGTGCCCCCCGGCCATCGTCTCACGGAGCACGAGCAGCTTCGACCAGAAGCCCGACATGGGCGGGATGCCCACGAGCGAGAGCGCCGGCACGGCGAAGAGCACCGAGAGGCCGAGGCGCGAGGCGTAGAGCCCGCCGGTGCGACGCAGGTCGTAGCTCCCGGTGAGCGCGTGGATGATGCCCGCGACGAGGAAGAGGTTCGCCTTCACGACGATGTGATGCACCGTGTAGAAGATCGTCGCGCTGAAGGCCGCGGTGGTGCCGAGCGCCGTCGCGAGCAGGATGTAGCCGATCTGGCTGATGATGTGGAACGCGAGGATGCGCCGCATGTCGAACTGCGCGGCGGCGCCGAGCACGCCGGTCAGCATCGTGAGCGCGGCGACGGCCCCAAGGATCGGTCCGGTGTATCCGGC
>CALKVW010000124.1 GCA_938004785.1 uncultured Polyangiaceae bacterium | reverse complement strand
CCCCAAGAAGGCCGCCAAGAAGGCCGCCCCCAAGAAGGCCGCCAAGAAGGCCGCCAAGAAGGCCGCCCCCAAGAAGGCCGCGCCCAAGAAGGCCGCCAAGAAGGCCGCTCGTCGCTGAACCGGGCGGTCACGCGCTCGGCTGCTAGAGTCCTTCGGTGACGAGCGAGCGTACGGTCGTGCTGCGGGACGGTGGGCGCGGCGCGCCCGGCTGGCTCGTGGTCGTGCTCAGCTCGCTGATCGGCGCGGGCCTCGTGGGTGGGACCGTCGCGCTGCTCGTCACACGCGGTGCTTCGACGAACGCCGTCACGGTCCGCCCGACGAACGACGTGGTCGTCGCGGTGCGCGATCTCGCTCGGCTCGAGACCACCGAGGTGCGCGTCGAGAAGGTCGTCGATCTCAGCGACAAGCAGAGCGTGTTCTTCGGCCTCGTCGACGTCGAGGACGCACTGTTGCTCGTCGCGGCGGGCTCGGCCACCGTCGGTGTCGACCTCGCGAAGCTCGAGCCGGGCGACGTGCGCTTCGACGAAGCGACCGGGCGCGCGGAGCTGCGCCTACCCCAGCCGGAGCTGCTCGGCTCACGCCTCGATCCCGACGGAACCTACGTCTACACACGCAGGACGAACGTGCTCGCCAAGCGCAACGAGCAACTCGAGGCGCGCGCGCGCAAAGAGGCCGTGCTCGCCATCGAGAAGGCCGCGAGCACGCCGGAGACGACCGCGCGCGCCAGGGCGCAGGCCGAGCGACAGCTCAGGGCCCTGCTCGCGCAGCTCGGCGCCAAAGAAGTCGTGATCGGCTGGCGCTGAGTCCCTCGAGGAGCGAGCTCGATGCCCGCGCATCGGCGGCGCCTGGGTGAGGCGCGGGGCACCCTTGCCCAGAGGATCCTGCGGATCTAGGGTCGCGCCGCTCCGAGCCTGCCCGGGGTCGCGCCGAAGGTGGGCGCCGCCCAGGAGCCTCCGCGCATCCGAGGTACCCATGACCGCACGCCGCTTCCATGCCCTCTCGATCGCCGGTGCGCTGGCGCTCGCCGGCTGCCAGGCCGAGCCAGCACCGCAGGCCACCGGCAACGACACCCCGAGCGAGGGCGCCCACGAGGCCTCCGTCCAGGGCGTGGCGCCCCGCGCTCGCAGCGCCGCATCGACGCCCACCGAGCTGCGTGGCTTCGAGCGGGTCCTGCCCTGGGGCGAGGGCCACGAGGCCGTGGGCTGGCGTGCGCCTGCCGAGGACTTCGTCGGCGACGGCCCGAGCGGCATCGCGGTGCGCGCCGACGGCGCGGTGCTGCTCGCCGATCGCTTGCGCCAGCGCCTGCTCGAGATCGACGCGAACGGCGTGCGCGAGCTCGGCGCGATCCCGGAAGACGCCACCACGATCGCGCTCTCCGAGAGCGGCAAGATCGCGCTCTACAGCGCGCGTCGCTCGCTCGTGTGGATCCACGAGCCGAGCGGCGAGCTGGCCGCCGAGCTCGTGCTGCCGCGCATCGTGGGCGACGTCGTGCGCATCGGCTTCGATGCCCACGAGCGCGTCTACGCCGAGACCACCCTGCAATCGCGCTTCACGATCGGCAGCGCGAGCGCGCCGCTCGACGAAGCGAGCGTATTGCGCTCGATGCAGCCCGGCGTCGCCACGAGCTCGTCCGAGCGCACGCTCACGACGCTCCGAGAGAGCGATGGCAAGTGCTTCCTCGTCGAGTCCGCAAAGCGTGGAGAGCGGCTCGAGGAGCTGCGCCGCCTGGCGGTCGCGTTCGACGCGGCCTCGCTGCGTCTCGTCGGTCTCGAGCAGGACCGCGCGCTCACGCTCGTCGAACGCACACGCGACGGCGCTCCGAGCGGCGAGGGCACACCGATGATGGTCGACAGCGAGCTCGTCTTGGTCTCGCTCGATTCGGGGCGCCTGCTCGGCAAGCGCTCGCTTCCTGCGCGAGGCCTGTGGAGCCCGAGGCAAGCGATGGCGATGGGCAGCGGCCACGTGGCGTGGATGCGGCCGGAGGCCGACGGGCTGCGGGTGGTGAGCATGCCGCTGCGTTCACTCGGTACGGGCTCGCTCGAGAACGGAGGTGCGAAGTGAAGGCTCTCATCGGTCGGACGCCAATCGCCCTCCTGCTCGGCGTCGCCGCCTCGGCGGCGACCTTCGCCGGGACGAACGACGCGGTCGCCATCGAGCGCGCCGAGGTGCTCGCGCGCGCGCGCGCCTTCGCGATGCACCCGTGGCGTGCGTCGGTCGCCAACGGCACGGCCACCTGCAACGCGGCCTACCAGAGCATCTACGATCCGGGCGACTACGTCGGGCTGCCCTACGACTGGGGCGGCTACATGTCGCTCTTCCAGTTCGATCAGCGCATCCTGGCGGGCCAGGGCGCGGGCTCCTACCCCGAAGACGGCATCCTCGATTGCACGGCCGGGCTCGATTGTTCGGGCTTCGTGAGCCAGACCTTCCAGGCCGGGCACACGACGACGAGCAGCATGGCCACGATCTCGGGCGCCATCGCCGCCAACGCGATGCTGCCGGGCGACGTGTACAACGAGGCCGGCTACCACGTCGCGATGCTGCACCGCACGCTCGCCAATGGCGCGCCGGTGTACGTCGAGGCGCTCGGCTACAACGTGCATTACAACGGCTACGCGGGCTGGGCCCACGTGAGCGGCTTCATCCCCAGGCGCTACAACGACATCACCGGGACGAGCACGGCCGAGCCCATCGGCACGCCCTTCAACCCGATCGTCGTGCCGGGCTTCCCCTACTCCGATGCGCGGGACACGACCCAGTCGAAGAGCGATCTCTTCGACGGCTGCGGCGCCGATCCGAGCAAGAACGAGTCGGGGCGCGAGTACGTGTACGAGGTGAAGTTCACGCAGCCCGGCACGCTCACCGCGACCGTCGTGAGCGACGCGGGCGTCGACATCGACGTGCACGTCTATCGCTCGACCAATACGAGCGATTGCTTCGCACGCAACGACACCACGGTCACCGTGAACGTCGACTGCGGCACCTACCTCGTCGTCGCCGACACCTTCCGCAGCAGCACGAGCGGCGAGAAGCCCGGCGGCTACAACCTGTCGCTCTCCTTCTCGCCCACGGGCCCGGCTTCGTCCTGCGGCGCCGGCCCTCAGGGCTATGCGCCCTCCGGCAAGCTCGGCGACGCCTGTGGCTTCCCGGGCAATCCGAACCTGCCCTTCTGCAACCCGAACCTGGGCGGCGACACCTGCCTCTACGACAGCTCGAGCTCGTTCTGCTCGAAGGCCTGCGCTGGCGCCAGCGATTGCGCTGCGCTCGAGGGCGGCTGCTGCGCAGACATCGGCGGCGGCGAGCTCTATTGCCTCACGGCGGCGTTCTGTGGAGGCGAACCGCCGCCGGACAGCGAGGACCCGCCCGGCCCCGGCGGCGACCCCGATCAAGAGGAGGTCACGGGCTCGGGCGGCGCGGGCAGCGGCTTCGGCGGCAGCGGCGAGGGCGCGGGCTCCTCGGGCGACGGCAGCGGCCCGAGCGGAAGCGGCGCGGGCGACGCGGCCGACGGCGAAACCGAGGGCGGCTGCGCGATCGAGGCCGGCGGCGCACGCGGCTCGAGTGGGCTCTGGCTCGCAGCGGCGGCGCTCGGAATGGCGGGGCTCCGGCGCAGGCGCCTGGAGAGCTGAAGACGTGACCAGAAGGGCCAAACAGCCGTCGGGGGTGGGGCCCCGAGCGCCGCGCGCGGCAGCCGAAGACAGAGAATTCTTGGCCGAATTCTCCGCACTTCTCGATTTCTGACGAACATCAGGTCGAACAGCCGAACCTCTGGGTTCGGCTTTTCCGGACAGACACTGAGCCTCACCCCCTCGCGTACGCGCAGTCAGGCGGCTCAGGCCCTCCCGGCCGCGAAGGCCTCGATGCCCGCGACGATGACGGCGAGCTCGGCGTGGAGCGCGCGCCTCGTCGCGGGATCGCCCGCACGGCGCGCGAGCGCGAAGCCGTGCAAGAAGTCCACGAAGGCGTGCTCGGCTGCCCGGCGCCGGGCAGCCGAGAGCTCGAGACGCTCCACGGCTCGCGCGAAGAGCGCGCCGAAGTGGCGGGCGGGCCGCTCGGATCGCTGCGATGCCTCCGCGAGGTAGGGAGTGAGCTCGCCGAGCTCGTCGACGAGCAACGCCACGTAGGCGGTGGCGAGCCTGCGCAGGCGAGCTCGATGGCCGGCGCGTGGGAGCCGCACCTCGAAGCCCGCGTAGATGCGCTCCGCGAGCGCGACGAGGATCGCGTCCTTGCCGGCGAAGTAATGGTAGGGCGCCATGGCGTCCGCACCGAGCCGCTCGGCGATCGCCCTGAGCGTGACGGCGGCGATGCCTCCCTCGCGCAAGAGGGCCTGCGCCGCGTCGAGCACGGCATCGGCCGAGAGCCCGAGCTCGGCCCGGCCAGGCCGCCCCACCCTGCGTCGCGCGTGGCGTGTCGTCATGAATGATTCTACAATGTAGAATATCATGACGACGAGCGATCACGACAGCCCTCGGTGCACCGCCTTCCTCGCGGCCTCGCTCGACGGCTACATCGCGGGCCCGGGCGACGACCTCGCCTTTCTCGAGCGCGCAGAGCTCGAGGGCGAGGACTACGGCTACGCCGAGCTCATGCGACAGGCGGACGTGATGGTCCTCGGTCGGCGCACCTACGAGGTCGCGCTGGGCTTCGAAGCCTGGCCCTACGTGGGCAAGCGCTGCGTCGTGCTGAGCCGCACGCCGAGGGCGCCGCGCCACGACGAGGAGATCGTCTCCGCGACGCCCGAGGCGCTCGTCGCGCGCCTCGGCTCCGAGGGCGCTCGCCACCTCTACGTGGACGGCGGAGGGCTGGTGCGCTCCTTCCTGCGCGCGGGCCTGTTGCACGAGCTCGTGCTCTCGGTGGTGCCCGTGGTGCTCGGCGCGGGCGTACGGCTGTGGTGCGAGGGCGGCCCTGAGGTCCCGCTCCGGCTCGAGTCGACCCGCGCGTGGTCGAGCGGGCTCGTACAGCTGCGGTATGCGGTGGAGCAGGCCGGGCCGCGGGAGGTGCCGCCGCGCTGACTCGGGTGGTGGGGTCTCAGACGGGCTCTTCGCGCCGAATTCGATCCCCGAGCGTGATGGTCTCGCGGGAGGGGGGCGCGCCGAGCTCGTCGTGGAGCAACTGCTCGAGCCGACCGTAGAGTCGCAGCGCACCGCTGCGATCGCCACGCCTCGCGTGGCAGCGCATGAGGCCCCTGTGCGCGTCCTCGCGCAGCCCATCACCGCGCAGCACCCGCTCGAAGAGCTCGGCGGCCCCGCCAGGGTCGCCCTCGTCGAGGCGCAGCGCGCCGAGGGCGCCGAGCAGGTCGTGGTGTCTGCCGCGCAGCCTGCTCTGCAGATCGAAGGACCAGTCGCCCATCGACTCTCCTTCGGCGAAGTCGCCTCGGTAGTGCGCGAGCGCTGCCTCGAGGCGCGCGCGCATCGAAGGGTCCGAGGCTGAGACGCGCAGCGCGGCCTCGGCCTCGGACTCGAAGCGCCTGGCGTCGAGGCTGGGCTCGAGCGCCGGGTTGAGCAGGTAGCGCTCGTCGGTCTGGACGACGACGTCGGCGCGCCCGACCGCCTTTCGCAGGCGGTGCAACAGCACGTGGAAGCTGTTCTTGATCTGCGCCGCCGAGGCGTCGGGCCAGAACAAGAGGCCGAGCTCTCCGCGTGTGCGCCCGGCCGGGTGACAAGCGAGGAAGAGCAGCAGCTCCTTCGCCCTTCCCGAGGTCCACGCGTCGCCGCCGAGCCGTGTCGCACCGAGCCTGACCTCGAGGGGACCGAGCGCGCGGATCTCGAGGCGCAGCTCGTCGACGACGGGCTCGATGCGGGCAGGGGCGCTCGACTCCTTCTTACCCGCGAGGGCGAGATCGAGCGCTGCATCGAGGGCGAGCGCCTTGCCCTCCGCCCACGTCGACGCGAAGCGCAGAGGCGGCACCGCGGCGCGCAGCGTCTCGATGCGCGGCCCGAGCTGGGCGCGATCGGGCGGCAACATGCTCGCGCCGATGCGCTCGCGGACCGCCTCGCCGGCGCCGAGCAGCGTGAGCGCGTCGACGTAGGCGCCGCGCTCGCATGCGACGGCGCCGAGCATCTCGAGCCCACGCGCGACGAAGAGCGCCTGCGGATCGTGGCGCAGCGCCGCGAGCGACTCGCGGAACAGCGCCTCGGCCCGCTCGATCTCACCACGGCGCAGCACGGTCGAGCCGAGCATCTGGAGCGCGATGCCGAGCTCGCGCGGCAAACCGAAGCTGCGCGCCGCCGTCACGCCCGCCTCCATGGCGTCGAGCGCTCGGTCGAGCTCGCCCTGCGAGGTGTAGAGCGTGCCGAGCAGCAGCCACGCCAGGCGTAGACCGTAGAGGTCGTCGTTGTCGCGGAACCAAGCGAGCGCCTCGCGGATGAACGACTCCCCCTCGGCCTTGCCGTGCGAGATCCACACGAGACCGAGGTAGTTGCGCGCGTAGGCGAGCCTGCGCGCGTCGCCGGTCTCGAAGATCGCGACGGCTTCGGAGAGCCAGCGCTCCGCAGGCCCGGCGTCGCCCTGCAGCGACGCGATCACGCCACCCGCGAAGAGCGCCGCGCCGCGCTCGGGTGTCTGCGCGGCTGCGATGGGCAGAGCCAACGCGGCCTCCGCGCACTGCCGGCCCTCGGACCAGAAGCCGGTCGAAAACCAGAACCAACAGAGCCGGCCGGCGAGCTCGAGGTGGAGCGCTGGCTCGGCGTCCCGGCTCCAGAGCAGGGCCTGGCGCAGGTTGTCGAGCTCGCTCTGGAGCCGGTCGATCCACGCTGGGCGAGACCGCGTCACGAGGTGTGGCTCGGCCGAGGCTACGAGCGTCGCGAAGTAGGTGGCGTGCCGGCGCTCGAGCAACGCGGTCTCACCGCGCGCAGCGAGCCGCTGTGCGGCGTACTGCCGGACCGTCTCGAGCAGTGCGTAGCGCGCCGCGCCGCGCTCCTCGCGCATCGTGACGAGCGAGCGATCGATGAGCTGCGCGAGCACGTCGAGCATCGATCCCGCCTCGGTCACGGTTGCGCACACGGCCTCGGCCGCGTCGAGCGTGAGGCCTCCGCGGAAGACCGAGAGCCGGTCGAGCAGCGCCTGCTCCTCCTGCGAGAGCAAGGTGTAGCTCCAGTCGATCGTCGCCCTGAGCGTCTTGTGGCGCGGGATTGCCGTGCGGGCGCGTGAGGTGAGGAGCGCGAAGGCGTCGTCGAGGCGCGCGAGGATCTCGGCCGGGGTCAGCAGCTTGACGCGCGCCGCGGCGAGCTCGATCGCGAGCGGCAAGCCGTCCAGCCGACGAGCGATCTCGGCGACCGTATCGGCGTTGCCGGGCTCCAGCACGAACGCGGGCCAGGCGTCTTTCGCGCGCTCGACGAAGAGGCGCGTGGCGTCGTCGGCGCCGAGCGACGGCACCATCCACGCGCGCTCGCCCGGGATGCCCAGCGGCTCGCGGCTCGTCGCGAGCACCGAGAGGCGGGGGCAGCCGCGCAGGAGGGTGTCGACGAGCCCTGCGGCGGCGTCGACGAGGTGCTCGCAGTTGTCGAGCACGAGCAGCATGGGACGTTCCCCGACGAGCGCGACGAGACGCTCGGTGACCGCAGCGCTCCGCTCCTCGCGCACACCGAGCTGCTCCGCGACGCCCTGCACGGTCAGCCCGGGATCCGACAGACCCGCGAGCTCGACCCACGCGACGCGCTGGGATTGTTCGCGAGCGAGCTGCGCGGCAGCCTCGATCGCGAGGCGGGTCTTTCCGCTGCCGCCAGCGCCGGTGAGCGTCACGAGGCGCGCCTCGGAGAGCAGCTGCCCTACTTCGGCAAGCTCCGAGACGCGGCCGACGAAGCCGCTGAGCTGCACCGGGAGGCCACGAAGACGCGTGGGCATGCGCGGCCGCTCAGATTAGCACCGGCGCGCCGCGACCGAGTAAGCGCCCCGTAAGACCCAGTGGACAGGATGCCGCCACGGGTCGCGACAGACCGACGCGCCCGCCCGACGTACCCTCGGAGGCTCTGCCATGCGCTCGAAGCACTTGTACTTGTTCTTGTTTTCGTTCTCGATGGGATGCACGCAAGCTGCCGACGACGGCACCGGAGGCAGCGGTGGGAGCGGCGGCAGCGGAGGGAGCGGCGGCGGCCCCGCGGAGCTCACGGTCGCCGAGTATGGCGCGAAGCTCACCGAGGCCACCTGCGCGAAGGCCGTGGGCTGCTGCGCGCCCATCGAGCTCTACTACCAGTTCGCCTTCGCCGACTCGCCCGTGACGGACCAGGCGAGCTGCGAGGCCTACCTCGGGAACTTCCTCGAGCTCGAGCCGCTCGTGCGCCCTTCCATCGAGAGCGGGCGAACGACCTGGGACGGCGCGCGCGCCGCCGAGTGCGTCGCCGCGCTCGAAGAGCTCTCCTGCGAAGCCTACAGCGCCCGCCTCACCCTCATGGGCGACGCCCCCACGGGCTGCACGCCCCTCAGCGGTCTCGTGGCCGACGGAGGAGCTTGCGGCGCGCCATGGGAATGCGTGAGCGGCTACTGCAGCGGCGTGTCGTCTGGCGCCGAGGGCAGCTGCGCGCCGCTGCCCGGGCCGGGCGCCGACTGCCCCACCGGACAGTGCGCCGAGGGGCTGCGCTGCGACCTCGCCAGCAGCACCTGCATCGAGCTGAAGGCCGACGGCGAAGCCTGCGCGAACGACGGCGAGTGCGAATCCAACGGCTGCTCCGAGGAGCAGGCGACGCCGGGCGTGTGCGGCGCGCCGTCGGTCTGCGATGGCGACCTCGGCGACGACGAGCACGAGGTCTACGGCACCTGCGCGATGCAGGACGACATGGCGGGGCCGAACCTCTCGATCGCCTGCCGGCTCGGGACCTCGGGGCAGTGGGAGTGCGAGTGTGCGGCCGACGGCGTCGAGAGCACCTGCACCGCGGGCAGCTGGGACGAGGTCGGCGACGCGAGCCCCTGCGATGGTTGGGGCTGCTGCGGGTTTTGAGAGGGGTGCCGGCCCGCTGCCGAGCGGACGGCACGACGGACCCGGCCGGGCCGCTGGATACACGCAGGCGTACCACGCCCCCTGCATGGTACCTTCGGCGTCCATGAAGGAGCTCCGCATCACTCCGCTCCGCTGCTCCGGCTGCGGAGCGGGGGCTCCCCTCGGGACCGCAAGCTTCGCCCGCTGTACGTACTGCGGAACGGAGACTCGGCTCCCGGAGGCGTACGTCTCGCTCCAACACACCGTCCGCAGCTTCGCGATGAATCGCGACCTGGCGGCGTCGCTCTATGGTGAGCTCGGCCGGCCGCCCTCCTGGCTGACGATGTTCGTCGGCCGCATCGGAGGGAGCGTCGCCGGCTACTGCATGATCGCTCTGATGGGAGTGCTCGCGATCATCCCTCGGTATCCACACATCGGCATCCCCATGCTGGCGGCGTTCCTGTTTCTGGTGAGCTACCCCGTGGGCCTGCTCTTGCACGGGATCGGATACGTCGCGGGAGTCGACGAATGGGTGGGCCCGCTCTCTCCCTACTTCGTCTGCCCGATCGCCGTCGGCTTCCTCGTCGTATTCGTCGCGATCCCGGCCATCCGCGCAGACAAGGAATCTCGCCTCAAGGACGTTCGCATCGCCGTACACGCGAGCTTGGCCGCAGTTCCGCCCGTTCACCCAGGAGGGCCTGCCATCTGTCGAGATTGCGGAGCCGCCCTGGACGTGGCGAGGGGATCCCTGGGGGCGCCGTGTGTCTACTGCGGCGCCGACAACCTCGTCGCGCTCCCCGACGACTGGGTTCGCGTCGTGCGTGGCAAGGAGCACCAGCACTTCAATGGCATCGACGAAGCACTGCGAGCTTGGCGCGCCGCCAGCGGCTCCGCCCACGAGGCCTACTGGAGGCTCTTCGTCCTCGCTGTCGTCTCATTCGTCCTGGCTTGGCCGAGCGCTTGGCTGATGGACCAGGCGAGGGTGAGCTTCTGAGAGCACCGTCCCGACCGGGCGCACGCGCTCCGTGGAGACCTCACTCGCGTGTACGCTTCGCGACCGCTGCGCCGGCCCTGGGGTGGCTGCCCGCTCGCCATGGGGTGGGCTCGGCCGAGTAAGGCAGATAGAGCGGGTGGCGCGGGTGGCCACCCTGCGTGAGCGCGAAGGCGTGGAGCGTGATCCGCGCCTCCGCGAGCGCGCCGAGCACGGCGCTGGCGCGCGCCTCGACGGCCTCGCGCAGCGCCTTCGGCTGGTACGGCCCTCCCCACGCGGCGACGACCTGCGCGGCGGCCCGCGCTCCGTACGAGATGGCCGCGTCGTTGGGCACGCCGCCGTGCCAGTCGTCGACGTGGCCGAGGATGCCCTGCGGATCGGTCGAGCGCAGCGAGCCGAGGTTGAGCATGACGAGGCCGTCGTAGCCGGAGGCCTCCGCGCGGTTGGCGCAGCGCTTCACCGTGGGGTCGAGCACCTCTTCGTCGGCGGTCGAGCAGTTGAGGCCGATGACCGCGAAGAGGCGCGCGTGGGTGTGCGAGCCGCCCCAGCGCCTCCAGAGCAGGTAGCGGTGCCCGAGATCGCGCGAGAACACGGCGCCGGAGGCGGCATCGCCGCGCAATACGGCGTGGTGTTCGTCGACGAGCATGTTCGCGACCTCGTCGAGCGAGAGGCGCTTCGCCGCGCTCGGGCCTCGCCGCGCCACGGCGCTCAGCGCCCCTGGAAGCTCGGCTTGCGCTTCTCCGCGGCGGCGCGCAGGCCCTCGCCCAGATCCCAGCTCGCGTAGCTCTGGGCCTGCTCGCTGGCCTCGCGCTCGAGCGCGGCCTGGAGCGCTGCGCGGTCGGGCCCGAGCGAGGTGGCGAGCGCGCGCACCGCGAGCGGCCCCTGCGCGGCGATCGTCGCCGCCAGCTCCTCGGCGCGCTCTCGCACCTCCGACGCAGGGCGCGCCTCGAGCGCGCCGCCCCAGCCCGCGAGCGCGCTGCCGGAGAACCTGCGGCCGGTGAGCAAGAGCTCGGCGGCCCGGTCGACCCCGAGCCTGCGGGGCACCAGATAGGTCGCGCCCATGCCGGGGTGGAGGCCGAGCGAGGTGAAGTTGAGCGCGAGCTTCGCGCCGCCATCGACGACGAGCACGTGACAGGCGAGCGCGACGCACAGCCCCGCGCCGATCGCCGGGCCCACGACGGCGGCGATCACCGGGACCCCGAGCTCGAGCACCGAGAGATAGCGCGCGTAGAAGCCGAGCATGAAGGCGCGCGACTCCTCCCGGGTCGAGGCGCGCAGCCGCTCGAGCATCGCGAGATCGCCGCCCGCGCTGAAAGCGTCGCCTGCGCCGGTGAGCACGACCGCGCGCAGCGAGTCGTCGCCCCGCAGCTCCTCCACGCGCGCGCGCAGCGCGTCGCCGAGCTCGGGGCTCATCGCGTTCTTGCGAGGCGCGTCGTCGAGCACGAGCGTGACGACGTGCGCCGAGGGTCGCTCGAGGTGGACCGTGGGCATCGAGCGGGTGCTTTCACGATCGCGGCCCGGCGTCGAGCGCGGCGCGCGCGAGCCCCCGGAGCAGCGGCTCAGCTCGGCGGATTCTCGAGCGCCTCGCGCACCGCCTCGACGTAGCGGGCCGCGCTGCCCTCGCTCGTGGCGAGGAAGAGGCGGGGCTCGATGAGCTCGAGCTCCATCAGCCTCGGCTCGCCGTCGCCGCCGGGCACGAGGTCGACGCGCGCGTAGGTCGGCAGGTCGAAGCCCAACGAGCGCAGATCGTCGAAGAGCTGCTCGCCGAGCTCGAGCTCCGACACGCTCGGCGTACGCGCCTCGACGAAGCCCGGGGCGTATTGGTCGACGACGCGACCGCGCTCGAGCAGCGCGGGCTTGCGCACGGCGTGCGAGTAGTGGCCGCCGAAGTAGTAGAGCGCCGTCTCGCCGCGTGCGTCGATGCCACCGAGGTAGGGCTGGAGCATCGCCACCTGGGCGCGCCCGTGGATGAGCTCGACGAGCGCGCGCGCCTCCTCGAGCTCGCTCCCCGAGAAGCGCGCCGTGTCACGAGCGCCCGCGGAGACGGCCGGCTTGACGACGAAATCGTCGAATGGGGCGCGCGAGAGCGCGTGCCCCGGCGACAGCCATTGCGTCTCGACGGTGGGGATGCCGCAATCGGCGAGCTGGCGCAGGTAGGTCTTCTCGGCGTTCCACGCGACGAGCTCGCCCGGGTTGATCAGGCGCCGGATGCGCCGCGTCCAACGGAGAAAGCCCTCGAGATCCGAGGTGTAGTCCCAGACCGTTCGCAACAGCACCGCGTCGAAGCTCGACCAGTCGACGCCGCGGTCGGTCCAGCTCGCAATCGTAGGCACGAGCCCCACGTTCGCCAGCGCCTCCAGCAGAGCCGGGCCGTCGTCGTCGAGCGTGGGGTGAGCGGCGTCGGTGGCGATGGCGAACTTCATGGCAGCTCTCTCCTGTGTATGCGCCCACTCGACGAAGGGAAGGCCTCAGCCGAGGCGCGCGCGCAGCCAGGCGCCGACCTGTTCGAGCTCGGCGTCCGAGACCTCGTGCCCCATCGGGTAGTCGTGCCACGCCAGCTCGACCCCGGGCCTCGCGTGTGCGGCGAGGCGCTCGTAGCTCGCGCGCCCCGCGGCGTGCGGCACGATGAGGTCGCGGCGGCCGTGGCAGGCGAGCACGGGCGTCGAGCGGCCGGCCTCGGTCGCCTCGGCCTCGAGGCGGTCCTCGGCGACGAGGTAGCCGGAGAGCACGAGCAAGCCCGCGAGCGGCTCGGCCTGACGCAGCCCCACGTGCATCGCCATGGCGGCGCCTTGGCTGAAGCCGGCGAGCACGATGCGCGACTGGGGGATGCCACGCTGACGCTCTCGCTCGAGCAGGGCCTCGATGCGCGCTCGCGAGGCCTCGACGTGCTCGAGGTTCTCGCGGTCGTGTGCGTCGAAGTCGAGCGTCGTGATGTCGTACCAGGCAGGCATCACGAAGCGGCCGTTGATCGTGACCGGCAGGCTCGGCGCGTGCGGGAAGACGTAGCGCACGCGCTCGGTGCGCAGCACGGGCACGATGGGCTCGAAGTCGTGGCCGTCGGCGCCGAGGCCGTGGAGCCACACGACGCTCGCGGTGGCAGCTTCGCGGGGCTCGATCTCGACCGACGGCAGCAGGCTCGACATGGTGCCCGGCTCGGTAGTGCGATCAGCCCCAGTCGTCGAGGATCGCGTCGGCTGCGTCGAGGCCGCTCAGGCAGGCGCCTTCCATGAAGCCCTGCCACTCGTAGAAGGAGTTGGCGTGCTCGCCGGCGAAGTAGAGGTTGCCGACGCTCTTGCCTTCGTTGTCGGCGAGCGAGGTGAACTGCCCGGGCAGGTAGCAGGTGTAGCTGCCCTGGCTGAGCGGGTTGGAGGGCCAGTGCTCGAGGTGCGCGCGCAGCTTGTTGCCCTGCGTGCGCGTCGCGGCAGCGGCCACGCCGGGGAAGACCTGCTCGAGCCCCGCGAGGAAGCTCGCGGCGTGCTGCTGCGTGCGCATCGGATCGAGCGCCGCGCCACGCAGACCACCGGAGTAGTCGGTGAGGATGCCGCGGCTCGCGTTGCCGAGCGTGGGGTTCGTCTCCCAGACGGTCTGCACCTCGGGCAGGTCGGCGTAGGCCGAGCCGTTCGAGCCGAGCTCACGCCAGGGGCGGCCGTCGAAGCCGAGCATCAGCTTCGCGTTGGTGCCGTAGCCGAGCTCGTCGATCGCCTGCCGCTTCCACGCCGGCAGCGCGAGCGAGGCGTCGAGCTCGGCGTGGCGCAGCACGCTGAAGGGCAGCGCGAAGACGACGGCGTCGTGGGTGCGCGTGACGGTCTGGTTGCCGACGCGGAAGCTGAGCTCGACGCGGCCCGCGGCGTTCTTGCGGGCTCGCACGAGGCGATGACCGAGCTGGTTGGGTGCGTCGAGGCGCTCGGCGATGAGCGCAGGGATCTGCTGGTTGCCGCCCGTGATGTGCCAGCGCTCGTCGCTGAAGACGCCGAAGGGCGTGAACTTGCTCCTGCGATCGGCGTGGATGAAGAGCAGGAAGTTGAGCGAGCTCTGCTCGTCCAGCTCGCGGCCGTACTCGGCGACGTAGGCCTCCTCGATGGCCTTGTAGGCCCAGGGCCCGGCGCCGCGCGACTCGAGGTACTCGGCGAGGCTCGTGTGGTCGAGCTCGAGGTCGGCGTCGTTGTAGGCGTCGGCCGTGGGTGCGCCACTCGAGGCGCGCAGGTCCGCGCGCATCGCCGGCACGAAGGCGCGGTACTCCTCGACGATGTCCTCCTCGGGCACGTGCTCGCCGTCGAAGTAGTAGAAGACCTCGCCGGGCTCCTTGGTGACGTCCTCCTTCGCGAGTCCGAACTCGTTCGCGTAGGCGAGCATCGTCTTGTGCAGGTTGTCGATGAACTCGCCGCCGCGCTCGGCCACCTGACCGGGGAAGCTCAGGGGCCCGCCGAAGGCGCCGCCGAGCGTGTGGCAGCGGCCGCCGAGGCGCTCCGAGGCCTCGTAGATGGTGGGCGTGACCCCGGCCGCTTCGAGGCGGTCGGCGCACACGAGACCGGCGAGGCCGCCGCCGATGATGGCGACGTCGACGTTCAGCGTCTTCTTCGCCGCGCGCACGCTGCGCGGGTGGGCGGCGACGAGCGCGCCGGCCGCGAGGCCCGCGGCCCCCTTGAGGAAGCTGCGACGTGCGTGGAGCATGCGCTCCATCTCGCGCGCCATCGCCAGGCCGTCGGAGGTCGGCACCCGCAGGGTGTCGCAGAAGGCCGCACGGCGGAGGCTCTGGGCGAGCTTGGCGAAGGGGTTCGAGCGAGCCATGGCCCCGCGCTGTGCACGTGGTGGGCCAAGGTGGGATAGCCAGATAGCGCAGGGAATTCAGCGCCACGGTACGGCATGGCGCCCCCGGGGTGGGCAAACGAGGCCCCGGGGGATGGGGACCGGGTGGATCCGGGCGGACCGCCGTGGTCGAGGCGAGCGAGCTCGAGGCGAGCGAGCTCGAGGCGAGCGAGCTCGAGGCGAGCGAGGTGGAAGCCTCTCCCGGACGCTCAGCCCTTCTTCGCGGGCAGCTTCTTCTCGAGCCAGGCGACGAGCTCGCGCGTGACCTCGTCGCGGTTCGTCTCGTTCAGGAGCTCGTGGCGCGCGCCTTCGTAGAAGCGCGACGTCACGTCGACGAGGCCGGCGCGCTGGTAGCTCGCGAGCAGCTGACGCACGCCCCTGCCCTTGTCGTTGGCCGGGTCCTCGGCGCCGGTGATCACGTAGAGCGGCAGGTCCTTGCGGATGCGCGCCTGCTTCTCGGGAGAGGCGATGCGGCCGAGCGCGTCGAGGATCTCGATCCACGTCGCCGTGGTGCAGTCGAAGCCGCAGAGCGGATCGTCCACGTAGAGATCGACCTCGGCTTCGTCGCGCGAGAGCCAGTCGAAGGCGGTGCGGTTGGGCGCGAGCGCTTTGTTGAAGGCCTCGAAGGAGAGCTTGCCGAGCAGCTTGCTCACACCACGCGGGCCCACGCGCAGGCGCTCGGCGCGGGCGACGAGGCGGCCGGCGGCGGCGAGCGGCGTGGGTTTGCCGTTGGAGCCCGAGAGGATGGCCGCGTCGAGCTCAGGCGAGAGATCGAAGAGGAGCTCCTGCACCATGAAGGAGCCCATGCTGTGCCCCATGAGCACGAAGGGCAGCCCCGCGTGCGCGGCCTTCTCGGCGCGCACGAGCGCGCGCAGGTCGTCGAGGCACTGCTGCCACGCGCCCGCGCCGCCGAGGTGCCCGAGCTCGCTCGGCGAGGCCGTCTTGCCGTGGCCGCGGTGATCGTTCGCGTAGACGACGAAGCCCGCTCGGGTGAGCGCCTCGGCGAAGCGCGCGTAGCGCCCGGCGTGCTCGGCCATGCCGTGGGCGACGTGCATCGCGGCGCGGACCTCGGCGCCCTCGTCGGGCGCCCATCGGTAGACGAAGACCCGGGCGCCGTCGGGCGCGCGGTGCGTGGAGGTCGTGGCCTGCATGGAGCCCTCGCTAGCGCAGCGGCGGCTGGGCGGGGAGCGTCGCCTCGCTCGACCTCGAAGGGGCCGGTCGAGCGCCGGCTTCGGTCTCGACCGGCGGCAGGCGGAGCACCTCGCGGATCCGCGCGGCGAGCCAGCGGGCCTCGGCCTCGGACGGCAGCGACCCGAGCAGCTGCCAGGCCAGCCCGTCGGTGTACGCGTCGATGGAGTAGGTGCCCGGCTCGCCGCTCAGCTCGACCGACTCGACGAGCGTGGCATCGCGCTCGAGGTGCACCGTGCGCACGACGCCGTCGCGGATCTCGAGCCGGAGCAGTCGCAGGATGCCGAGGATCACGCCCTTGGTGACCGCGTAGCCCGTGAGCCCGATCACCGTGAGGAAGAGGATCGACACGACCCACATGCCCGTGGAGAGCTTGGGCGCGTTGTAGACGAGCAGCGCGACCGGCAGCGCGAAGAGCGGCGCGATCAGCAGGAGCCACAGGTCGCGCAGCGCGGAGGCGCGGGTCTGGTGCACACGAAGCCAGGGCGACTGCTCCACCGCAGCCTCCCGGTAGCCGCCGTGCCGCGCGGGAAGCCCGATCGCGACGACGAGACCGGGCTCGATCGCGTGGACGTCCACGCCCGGCAGCGCGAGCTCGTCGCCGGACTCGACACGCAGCGGCAGCGCGGGAAGCTCGTGCAGAGGCACGTCGACGATGCCGAGGCGCCGCTCGAAGGCGCGCTCGGCCTCCTCGAGCGGCTCGCGCGCATGACAGCCGGTGACGAGCACGCGCTTGCTGCCGTCACGCAGGCGCGCCACGAGCGCGTAGCGGCGCAAGCGTAGGTTGCGGCTCCGGAACTCGACGAGCTCGACGACGCCGAGCTGCACGATCTCGGAGGCCGGGATGCGAGCGTTCGAGCCCGGCCATGGCGCGCCGAGGCGGGTGATCCGGAGCTCGTCGCCCTCGAGATCCACCTGCGTGGCGCCGCTCCACCTCGCGAGCGCGCGGTAGGCGAAGAACGCAGCGACCAGCGGCGCGAGCCATCGGACGGCGGCCCAGCGCGCGTCGAGCGCGAGCACGACGCCTCCGGCGATCGAGAGCAGCCCGATGGCGAGCGCGTCGCCGAGGCTGTCGGGGCCGCGCACGCGCAGGCGCACGCGCTCCTCGTCGTCCTGCACGAGGGCGCCCTGCCCCGGGAGCACACCGTGCAGGGCAGCCTTCACGCGTTCCACGGCGCGGAGCGTACAGCGCGTCGCGCAGACTGGCACGCGCTCGGCCCAGAGGTGGCAGCACGCTCGCCCGCGGGCGGAGCTTCTGCGAACATCGCCTTCGTGTCGCTCCGCACCTCGAAGCCCTCCGCACCCTCGCTCCTCTCCCGCCCGCGCGCGCTCGGCTACGCCGCCGCGCTGCTGCTCGGCGCGCTCGGCGCAGGCTGCGGCGACGACACGAGCGACACGAGCTCGAGCGGCCCCGGCTCGGGAGGCGGCGGCACCGGCGGCGCCGGCGCGGGCGGCGAGAGCGCCGGCGCGGGCGGCGGTGGTGGGAGCAGCAAGGAATACGCCGGCTACGGCTACGTCACGGCCTCGAGCTACGCCTACACCCAGCCGACGAGCTACGCCGGTTACGTGGCGAGCGCGGGCTTCTCGATGGGCGTGGGCTCCTCGCAGGGCTACGAGTGCGTGCTCGAGGCCGTCGAGGGCTGCACGGTGACCGAGTGCGACTACACCGGAGGAGGCGGCGGAGGCGGCCTCACGCTGCTCGACGCGGGGGTGGTCACCATCACCGGAGGCGCGCAGACCGTCACGCTTTCGGCCGACGCGAGCAAGCTGTACGGCAGCGTGACCTCGGGCGTCACGCCGCTCTTCGACGGCGGCGAGACGCTCTCGGTGAGCGCGGCGGGCTCGGCCGATCTGCCGGCGTGGAGCGGCACCGTGGTGGCGCCCGCGCCCGCCGACTTCACGGCGCCGAGCTTCGACGGCAACCTCACGATCCAGCGCAGCTCGACGCTCTCGGTGGCCTGGACGGGCGGCGGCGCGGGCCAGGTGCGCTTCTTCGTGGCCACGGCCGAGACTGCGAGCGGTCAGACGACGCGCACGGTGAGCGTGTCCTGCGAGGCGCCCGCTTCGGCGGGCGCGATGAGCGTGCCGGCGGCAGCGCTCGGCAGGCTCAGCCCCACGGGCGCGAACGTGAGCGCGACCGCCAGCGCCAGCGTCACGAGCACGACGAACCTCGAGGTGGGCGAGATCCTCGTCTCGCTCGTGGCGGTGAACGCCGCCCGCGGCAACGGGGCGGGCGGTCAGGCATCGGCGCTCGCGACCGTGCTCTGAGCGCCTCTCGAGCCTCGGGCTCCACCGCGATGAACCGCGACGATCTGCTCGCAGTCTGCCGCCTCGTCGTCAGCTCACGCTGGCAAGACGTGGCCATGTTCGCCGACGCCTCCGGCCGCGTCGTGGTGTGGGCCGGCGAGGAGTCCGACGCGAAGCGCGTGGTGGACGAGCGCGGCCAGCTGCTCGGGACGAGCGGCGACACGACCCACGCGCACGCGCTCCTGCTCGAGCTCGAGGCGGCCAAGCCCAGGTGGCGCAGGGAGCTCGGCGCCGAGCTCGGCTCCTTCGTCGGTGTGGTGGCGATCACGACCACGCTCGTCACGCTGTACACGGGCGAGGGTGGCGAGGAGCGCGCGCGGCACCTCGCCGAGCTCGTGCGCGACGCGCTGCGCGAGCGCGTGCGCGCCAACGACCTGCAGGCGAGGGTGCGCGCGCTCGTGCGCTCGCAACCTGGCAGGCTGCCCTCCTGAGATCGACGAAGCCCGCTCCGAGGAGCGGGCTCGGCGGGCCGCGCAGGCGTCGGCGCGCGCTGCGCCGACGCTGGCTCAGCTCTTCGGGTTGACGATGATCTCGACGCGCCGGTTGTTGGCGCGGCCTTCGGGCGTCGTGTTGTCGGCGACCGGGCGGTCGGGGCCGTGGCCGATCGTCGTGATCTTCGCCGGCGCGTAACCCTCGCTGACGAGGTGGCTCTTCACCGCCTCTGCGCGCTCCTGCGAGAGCTTGCGGTTGTCGGCGGCGGAGCCGGTGGAGTCGGTGTGGCCTTCGACGCGCAGCGGGGGCTGCCCCTGATCCTTCAGCGCCTTCGCGACCTGGCTGAGCTTCTCGCGCGCGATCGGCAAGAGCTCGGACTTGCCCGTGACGAAGACGACGGCGCCGTTGAGCGTGATGACCATGCCGCGCTGCTCCTCGCGGATGGCGGCCATGTCCTTGAGGCTGGCGAGCGCCGACTGGAGCTGGCGCTCGGCGTCGGCCCGCGCCTTCTCGGCGGCGAGGCGCGCCTGCTCGGCCGCGTCGCGACCCTTCTCGGCGGCGAGGCGCGCCTGCTCGGCGGCCTCACGCGCCTTGCGCTCGGCCTCGAGGCGGTCCTTCTCGGCCTTGATCTGGTTGCGCGCGCGCGCGAGCTCCTGCTCGCTCACCTCTTTGAACTTCGCTTCGGCAGCGAGCTTCTCGGCCTCTGCCTGCCGCATCTCGGCGGCGGCCTCCGCGAGCAGGGCCTTCCGGTCGGCGATGTAGCCGAGATCGCGGACCTCCTTGTCGGAGGGCCCGTCGTCGTAGGCGAGCTCGGCGCGGCCGAGCGCCTTCTTCGCGGTGTCGAGCTCGGCGGGGGCCATCTCGGCGGCGGGGCCGCGCTTCGCGCGCGCGTAGGCCTCGCGTGCGTCGCGCAGCTCCTTGGGAGGAGGCGCGGCGCCGCAGCCTGCGATGAACGCGCAGAGCGGGAGGCCGATGGCGAGCCTGCGCAGGCCTGCGCCGAGCTTCCGGCTCGATGTGGAGGAGTCGAAGGAAGAACGAGCGTTCATCGGGTGTTCACCTCGGGTCGCATGCCGAAGCCTCGAGAGTTTGCGCTCCGTGGAGATCGAGAGCTTGCTCTCCGTGGAGATCGAGCGCGGGCTCACTGGAAGCTCGCCTTGAGGCGCTCGACCTCTTTGAGCGCCCGCGCGGCCTCCTCACGGAGGAACTTCGTCTTCGCCATGACACGCGCGACCTCGGCGTCGGACTCGGCGCGCCGCAGGTACCAGGTGGCGCGGTCGTTGTCGTCGACGTCCATGAACCTGCGCGCCTTCTCGAGCTGCTCGCGCGCGAGCTTGAGGTGGAGCGCGGCCTTCGGGTGGCTCTCCGGATCGTGCTCCTCGGCTGCGCGCACGGCGCGCTCGGTGGCGATGAGCTGCTCGGTGGGCCGAGGCATGCCACCACAGCCGACGAGGAGAGCGACGCCTAGCGCGGCGGCGACACGAACGCACTTCGAAGCGATGTTCACGGGATCACGCTACACCAGGACGGGGCGATGCGACCAGCCCACGACGGTCGGGCTGGGGTCCGAGCGCGCGCGCGCTCGAGGCCACGCCGAGCGAGGCGCCTCGGGTGCCCCCAGGGGTCCCTCGCTCGGGCGAAAGGTGTAGGTTCCGGAGCATGTGCCTCGTCAGCTTCGCCGTGGGCGTCTTGCCCCAGCTGCCGCTGGTCGTCGCTGCGAACCGCGACGAGCTGCACGAGCGCCCCGCGCGCCCCGCGCACGTGTGGTCCGACGCGCTCGAGGTCTTCGCGGGGCGCGACCTCAGCCAGGGCGGCACCTGGCTCGGCGTCGCGCCCGGGCCTCGCCTCGCCTTCGTCACGAACCTGCGCTCGCCCAAGGCGCGACGAGAGGGCCTCTCGCGAGGGCACATCGTGCGCGACTACCTGCTCACGCGCGCGCCGCTCGCGGAGCTGGCGCTCGACCTCGCGCGTCGTGCACCGAGCTACCCCTCGTTCAACGCCGTGCTGACCGAGGGCGACGAGGCCTACTACGTCACCGACGAGGGGCGCGTGCGCAAGCTCGAGCCGGGCATCTACGGGCTCTCGAACGACCGGCTCGACGTCGCTTGGCCGAAGGTGGAGCGGGCACGCGAGGCCATGCGCCGCACGGTGGAGGCCCACGCCGAGACCCGCGGCAGCTCCCCCGACCCGAGCTTGCTCTTCGAGATGCTGACGAGCCGCGAGGTGCCGCTCGACGCCCAGCTGCCGTCGACGGGTGTGCCTCCGGAGGTCGAGCGCAGGCTCGCTTCGCCCTTCGTGAAGGACCCGACCTACGGGACGCGCTGCTCGACGGTGGTCTTCGTGCGCTCCGACGGCACCGCGCGCTTCGAGGAGCGCAGCTACGATCCGCACGGCGAGCACGTCGGCACGATCGACCGCGAGCTCGACCTCTCGCGCGCCTCCGCCGCATGACCGTCTACCGGCTCGACCAGCGCCTCGTGTTCCCCGACGCGGAGGAGGCCGACCCGGACGGCCTGCTCGCGGTGGGCGGCGACCTCTCGCCCGAGCGGCTCGTGCTCGCGTATTCGAGCGGGATCTTCCCCTGGTACGACGAGGGTCTGCCGATCCTCTGGCACAGCCCGGATCCGCGCTACGTGATCGTCGCCGACAGGCTGCACGTGCCGCGCAGCCTCGCGAAGCAGCTGCGGCGTGGGCGCTACGAGATCCGGCTCGACGAGCGCTTCAGCGAGGTCATCCGCGCCTGCGCGCGTTCGCCGCGCCCAGGCCAGTCGGGCACGTGGATCACCGAAGACATGATCCGCGGCTACGAGACGCTGCACACGCTCGGGCTCGCGCACTCCGCCGAGGCCTACGCAGACGGCGAGCTCGTCGGCGGGCTCTACGGCGTCTCGCTCGGCGGCGCGTACTTCGGCGAGTCGATGTACTCCGAAGCGCCGGACGCCTCGAAGGTCGCCTTCGTCACGCTCGTGCGACAGCTCGAGCGCTGGGGAATCGATCTGGTGGACTGCCAGGTGCGCACCGAGCACACCGAGCGCTTCGGCGGCGAGAGCTGGTCGCGCACCCGCTACCTCGAGGAGCTCGCGACCCGGCTCGAGCGACCGACACGCCGAGGGCGCTGGCGGCTCGAGCCGGCGACGAGCGACCTGCTCAATTCTTGAGACGGACCGCGACCGCGAGCAGCACGGGCAGGCCCTCGCCGTCGTTGGTGCTCACGGTCTCGCCGTCGGCCGAGACGGTGCCTTCGCCGATCTTGTTCCAGGTGCCGTAGACGCCGAAGTGCTCGGCGATGTTCACCTCTTGCACGAAGAACTCGACCTCGGCGCCCGCGGCGAGCCCGGCGTAGTTGTCGAGCGTGAGCTTGGCCGGCGGGCAGAAGAGCGTCTCGTTCGGGCCGAGCGCGTAGACCATGGCGAAGGAGGCGTCGCCGGTCACGGCGGCGACGTCGGCGCCGCCCACGGCGGCCGCGCGGAAGGTCTGCTTGGCGGGCGCGTCGTAGATGAGATCGTCGACGACCACGACGCCGCCTGCGGGGACCTCGATCGTGGCGCCGGCCGCCGAAGCGCTCGCCCCGGCCGCGAGCGCCGTGGAGGAGTCGACCATGCGCGGGAAGATGCCCGAGAACGGCGACTGGCCGTCGTAGAGGTAGCCGATCTTGCCGAGCACGAGGCTGTCGCCCGGCTTGAAGAGCGGCTTGTCGACGGTGCCGTCGCCCGCGCCCTGGTTGAAGGTGACCGTGCCGACGACGCTCGTCGTGCCGTAGAGGCAGGTGTCGCGACCGCAGAGCTGCAGGTCGAAGTCGCCGATGGGCGAGCCCGCCTCGTCGCGCGCCGTGGCCTGCACGTTGGAGACCGCGACGCGGTTGGCGGGCGAGGGGTTCGACGGAGGCGCTTCGCAGTCGGAGCCGCCGGTGCTCGTCGTCGTGCCGGTCGTGGTGCTCGTCGTCGAGCCGGCGCCACCTCCACCGCCCGCTCCTCCGGAGCCGGCGTCGTCGCCGCAACCGGGAGCCACGAGTAGACCGAACGCGAGCGAGACGAGGACAGGCAGACGCATGGGAGACCTCCGAGCGGCGAAGAGGGCGGACCATAACGCCGCGCAGCCCGAGGCGCCATGGCCGAGCAGCGCCTCGCCCCGTCGAGAGGTGGCCCCGACCGAGCGCGCTCGTCTACGCTCGCTCCGGCTGCGGAGCCCTCGCCCCCAGCTCGACCCGCGCCGTGTACCTGCGTCTCGCTCCGAGAAGTCCGCCGTGGCTGCGCGCGTTCGTCGCTGCGACGACGCTCGCCGCGAGCGGCTGCGGCGCGCACGAAGACGAGCTCGCCGTCCCGAGGGCGGCGGAGCGTGGGCTCGAGGCGCGTGGTCTCGAGGCGCGTCGGCTCGAGCGGCCCTTCGTCTCGTTGGATCCGCAAACGACGGCCGATTCCGAGCCGAGCCTGGCCGAGGCGCCGCGCTTCCCGCTCCTGCCCGGCGAGCGCGACGATCACAGCCGCAGCCTCGGCGACACCTCCCACGGGCGGCTCCACCGAGGGCGGAGGGTCGAGGAGAGTGAGGCGCTCGGCGTCCTGCCGAGGCAGCGAGAGCGAGAGCTGCGCCACGCGACCGACGAGCTCGCGACCCTGCTCGAGAGCGCGGCGAAGAAGCTGCACGCCCAGACACGGACCCGGCTCTGGATCGGCAACCTCGCCCGCGAGGGCGGCGGCGACATCCCCTGGTCGGTGAGCCACAACAGCGGGCGCGACGCCGACGTGGCCTTCGCCTACCGCGCCCCCGGAGGCTCGCCGGTCGACCCACCCGACCTCGTGCGCCTGCCCACGGGAACCTGCAGCACCGACGGTTCGCTCTGCCTCGACGTGCCGCGCACCTGGGCGATCGTGCGCGCGCTGGTGAGCCACCCGGAGGTGCACGTGCAGTACGTGTTCGTGAGCGAGCCCATCAAGAAGAAGCTCCTGGCCCACGCGGAGAGGGCCGGCGAGCGTGGCCTCGCGCTCGAGCGAGCGCGGGAGCTCTTGCGGCAGCCGGTGGGCTCGGCGCCGCACGACGACCACCTGCACGTGCGCGTCTACTGCAGCGAGCTCGACCTCGCGGCAGGGTGCGTCGACACGGGGCCGATCCACGCGCACCTGCCGCCGCGGCGCAGGGCGCGGGACGAGGCCGCCTCGCTCGCGCGCTCGACGCTCGCCGCGAGAGCACACCCTGGGCGCGCGGCCGCGCTCGCGCGCCTCGCGCTCTTGCGAGAAGCAGGCGAGCTCGAGCGAGCGCTGGGGCTGCTCGACGACGCCGACCCGGAGCTGCGCCACGCCGCGGTGCTCTACGTCGGGCTGTACGGTGGAGAGGCCGAGGTGCCGCGCCTCGTCGAGCGCTTCGGGCGCGAGTCGGAGCCCGCGGTGCTCGCGCGCATCGTCGACGCCGTGGGTGAGCTCGGTGGCCCGCTGGGCGGTGGCTTCTTGCGCGATCTCGTGGCGGCGGCCGACGCAGCGCCCGTGGTGGCCGAAGCCGAGCGCGGAGCGCTCTCGGTGCTCGGGCTGGGCTCGTCCGGCGCGGAGCGCGCGCCGAGCCCTCGCGGCCTACGGCTGTCGCGTCCGCTCGATCCCTTCGAGCCCATCACGCTAGGAGAGCGGATCGTCGACCCGCGCTTGCTGCGCGCGCTCGCGATCGAGGCCTCGGCGAAGGCCGATCGACTCGAGCCGCTCGGCGCGCTGCTCGAGGTGGCGAGCTCCGGCGCGGAGGCCGACGCGAGCCGGGCGGTCGCGGCGCTGGAGCGCATCACCAACCATCCCTTCCGCTCGATCGAGCGGAGGCGCAGCGGAGAGGCCGCGGACTCGCAGGCTGCCCTCGCGCGCAGCGTCGAGCGCTGGCGCGGACTCGCGCGCTCGATGGGCGCGGCGCCGCGCGCTGCCTGGCTGGTGCGAGGCTTCGCCGCCGCCGGCTACGAGGTGCGCGCGCTCGACGCCTCGAACGCGTGGGAGCTCGTGCGCGCCGTCGGTGGTGGCGAGGCGAGCTCGTACAACGCCCGCCGCGTGCTCGCGTCGATCTCGAAGCTGCCCGCCGAGAGCCTGTCCTTCGGCGCCGGCGACGCCTGCCGACACCACCTGCGGCACTTCACGGAGCACCGGCGACGCTACCGCCTCGGAGCTGCGCCTCCGTCGGTGCGCGCGGCCTGCGCGCGTGCGGGCGAAGACTGAAGCGCCCCGTCGAGCATGGAGCACCGAGGCGAGTGGGCCGAGGCACCTCGGGCTCCGACCTCGGTGGTAGAGTGGCCGCGTGAGCTCGACCCCGTACTCTCTCGCGATGCTGCTCTGCGCTGGCGCCGCGATCACCGCTTCGGCCGCGTGCGTCCAAGAGATCCCGCGTTCGCCCAGGCCGATGGGCGCGATGCCCTCGGCGGTGACGAGCGCGGAGCCCGAGTGGCTCCCGCTCGCGCCCCGCGCAGGCCAGCGCATCGAGGCCGACGCCCGCGAGGCGCAGCTCGACGAACCTCGCCGGCTCACCGAGGGGCTCGACGTGAGCGAGCTCGCCTGGTCCCCGGACGCGCGCAGGCTCGGCTTCGTCGCCCGGAGGCCCGGCGCGCCACGCGCGAGCGTCGAGCTCGTCGATCTCGCAGACGGCCGGCGCAGCAGCGTCTCGCGCCCCGAGGAGGAGGCATCGAGCCTCTGCTTCCTCGACGAGGAGCGGGTGGCCTTCGTCGCCTCGAGCGGAGCGAAGCGCTTCGTGGTGAGCTCGAAGCTCGACGGCACCGAGCGCAGCACGCTCGAGCTCGCCGACGAGCCCGTCGCGCTCTCGCCCACCAGCGGCCCCGACGCGCTGTGGCTCAGCGTGAAGCGCGGTGAGCAGCACGCCATCGCACGCGGCACGCGGCAGGGCGGAGCGCTCCGCGTCGTCGTCCCGGCGAGCGCAGGCGGCGCCCCGAGCGCCTCGAGCGCACGCGCGGCGATCGCCTTCATCGGGGGCGACGGCAGCCTGCGTGTGGCGAGCGAAGAGGGCCGAGCGGAGCGCGTCTTGCCGCGCGAGAGCCACGGTCGCGCGAGCCACCCTGCCTTCGACGCCCGCGGTGGCTACCTCTACTTCGCGTCGGACCGCGACGCGCTCGGCGGCGAGATCTACCGCGTGGACCTCGACGCCGAGGTCTGGCCTCCGCGCGCCGAGCGGCTCACCTTCCGGCAGGGGAGCGTCGCGGCGCCCTCCCCCGACGATCGCTGGCTCGCCTTCGCTTCGCGCCGCAGCGGCCCGACGGTCGATCTGCACCTCGCCCGTCTCCGGGAGACGGCGCGCTCGGGGGTCACGCGGTGAGCGCACCGAGGGCGCGGCGCGAGGCCGGCTCGGGACCGCGGTGCGGATCGAGCGTCGGCCGAGGGTCCGGGCTCGCTGCCAGCGCGAGCCTGCTGCTCGTCGCCGCATGCTCGGGCGCGGCGCCCAACACGGTGCCCGCGAAGCCTCGTTCGAGCGTCGATGCGCGCCCCGCCTTCGACTCTCCAGCGCGCTGGGCGCGTCACCCGGAGACGCCCGGGGTGCCGACCGCGGTGCTCGAGCTCGACGGCGGGCGCTGCCTCGTGACGACCGATCTCGGTGAGCGCTGGCTGGTCGAGCCCGACCGCTCGAGCGGCGAAGAGCCGCGCTGCGCCGGGAAGGCGCGCGCGAGCGGCCACGGCGCGCTGGACGCGATCATCGCAGTGCAGCGCGCAGGGGAGGTGCTGCGCTTCGTGGGCGACGGCGGTCTGCTCTACGAAGCGGAGGAGCCGCTCGGCCCCTTCGTGAGGGCCTCCCGCCCACCGAGGCATCTCGGCCGCGTCGCCGCGGGCAAGCAGAGCCTCATCGGGCTCGACGAGGCCGGCGAGGCGTGGTTCTACGACGGGAGCTGGCGCGCCTCGGCGGTACCGAAGGGCGCGGCGGGCTACGATGTGGCGATCGGCCGCGACGACCGCGCGCTCTGGCTGGGGCTGCCCGAGCGGGTGCTCGGCTCGACCGACGGCGGCAGGAGCTTCGCGCCGCTCGGCGACGCCGCTCCCCCGCTGCTCGGCGCGCGTGAGCTCGGCACGACGGTCGGCGGCGAGGTGGCGGTGGGCGGGCTGCTGGGCACGCTGGTGTGGAAGGGTGCCTCGCTCACGCGGAGCGACGAGCCCGTGGTGTCGGTCGCCGCGGTGGACGCCGAGCTCGAGCCCGAGCCCGGGCCGCGCGCCTCGGCCGTACGCGACCGGCGCGCCGCCTTGGCGGGCCGCCGCTACGTGGAGCTGCGCCAGAGCGACGAAGCCCCCGACGCGGGCTGGATCCTGCGCGAAGGGGAGCTCGGCGCCCCGCTCCGCGACAGGCCGCTGCGTGGGCTCTCGTGCGAGAGCGCGATCGTCGGCGCCGCGGGCTCGCTCACGATCGTGGCGTGCATGCGCGAGGAGCCCGAGACCTCGCGCCTCTCGGTCGAGCTGTTCGAGCTCGGCGCCACCGAGCCGCTCCGCTTCGCGACGCTGCGCGCCGAGACCTTCCTCGACGTCGAGCTCGCCGTGTCCGAGCGAGGCGAGGTCCTGCTGACGGGGGTCTGCGGCGCCGACGACGAAGCCGCGTCGCCCTCCGACGAGGCCCCGAGCGCCTCGTCGCGCACGAGGCGGCGCAAGCCCGCCCGCGCCGAGAGCAGCTGCGACGGATCGGCGCCGACGTGGGTGAGGCGCGAAGGCGCCGGAAGCGTGGTCGTGCGCGGGCGCGCGAACGAGTCGGTCGCGGCCGCGCGTTCGCCGACGGTCTCGGCAGACGGCAAGCTGCTCTACTTCCTCGGCCGCTACGGCCCCGAGCAGCTCGCGGCGGTGTTCGTCTCGCGCGACGGCGGCAGGAGCTACCTCGCCCGCGCGCTCGCCGCGCCCTACCCCACGCGCTCGGAGCTCGACGAAGACTGGCAAGAGGGCGCCATGGAGAGCGTGCGCCAGCTCGATCTCGAGCCTGTCGACGAAGCCCAGCTGACGATCGACGAGGGCGGCGTGCTCGGGCTGCCCGTCTCGGACGGCGTGGGCATGGCGTGGGCGAGCATCGCCCCCGACGGGCGGGTGGCCGAGGTGCAGCGGCCGCCGCTGTCGAGCGGCGTGCTGGCCGGGCACGGAGCGCGCGTCTTCGTCGCCGGCTACGACGACCGCGAGGGCTTGCTGCAGGCCTTCGAGTCCGCCGACGGCGGCGCGAGCTTCACCGAGATCCCGCCGAGCCCTTCGCTCGCCGTGGCGATCGACGGCGCCGTCGGCTTCGTCTGCGGCGCCGCCGGCTGTCTCCTGGGCGACGAGCTCGCGCGCGTCGGCTGGGACGGACAGCTCGAGGCCGCGCTCAGCCTGCCCGAGGACATCCCGCCGGTGTACACGCCGCGGCTGGGAGAGGTGATCGGCTGCGAGCCGACGAACGCGAAGCCGAGCCACTTCGCCGGGCTGGGCGACGACCGCGCGCAGGCGCCGCGTTTGCCTCGGCTCGACGAGCTCGGCCGCGGCGAGCTCGCCTGGTCGAGCGTCGCCGTCGATCCGGTCACGGGCGGCATCCAGCTCGTGACCGCCGTGCAGCCGGCCTCCGCTGCGGCCGCCGCAGCGCCCACGCGCAAGCCCCTGTTGCCGGGTCGCGCGCAGGCCCGCGCAGAGCCGCCGCCCTACGTCGTACGGCCTCAAGCCGAGGGCTACGTGGCGCTCCGCGCGACGAGCGCCGCGCCGGCGAACGCCGCTGCCCCGGGCGCGAGACCCGCCCCGGTCGGTCCCCAGAGCTACGAGCTCGCGTGGACGAACCAGCTCACGGGGCGAGGTGGGCGGCAGCGCCTGCAGCTCGACCCCGTGCCCCAGCGCGCGTCGAGCCTCACGCCGGCCATGCTGCAGATCGCGATGGACGGCGTCGCGCTGCGCCCCACCGAGGCCGCGGCGCTGAGCTTCGTCGACGCGCGCGGCGTCACGCCCGTCGACTACCCCGCGTTCCAGCGCCTGCTCGAGCTGCGCGGCTCGACGCTGTCGCCGGAGCTCGCGATGCTCGCGGGGCAGCCCTGGGGACTCGCCGTGTCGAGATCGCCGAGCGAGCCCATGGTCGTCGCGCTCGCCAAGGCAGGTGGCGGCGCCGCCAAGGCCATGGCCCTGGGTCGGCCGAGCTCGGAGCTCGGCTGGCTCCACGCCCCGGGCCGCATCGGCGTCGCGGTCCAGACCCCCGCCGCGCGCGAGGGCGACGACGCTCGGGCGCTCGGCGTGTGGGTCGAGCCGGACGGGAGCTTCGGCGCCCCCTTCGACCTTCCCTCACTGAGCGCCGCGCTCGAGGCTCAGCGGCCCTGCACCGCGGAGGAGACTCGCGTGGCTCCCAGGCTCGTCGCGCCGCACTTCACGCAGAACGGCGTCATGCTCGCGCAGCGAGGGCGCCAGGCGGTCGTGGTGCTCGACGGCTCCCCGAGCGAGCCGCTCGTGCGCGAGAGCTGGCTCCTGAGCGACGGCGCGGTGCTGCACGTCGGGGCGAACGGGCCCTGCGTCGCGGCTCTGTCGGCGGCGAGCGTGCGCCCGGGTGCGCTCGTGGTGCTCAGCGGCGATCGTCGCTCGGGCTGGCTGCTCGAGCACGCCCCGGGCGACGCTCCGCCAGCCACGCAGCCGCGGCCCGCGTCGGCGCCCGCCTCGCCGCCAGGCCAGGTCCTGCGCGTGCGCACGCTGAGCTGCCGCCCGCGGAGCGACCTCGCCGTGCCACCGGACGTCCAGGCGCGCGCTGGCGATCCGCTCCTCCGCGGGCACCGCTGAAGACGTGAGCAGAGATGCCAAACAGCGCTTGGGTACAGGGCCCCGAGCGCGGCGCGCGGCAGCCGAAGACAGAGAATTCTTCCCCGACTTCTCCGCATTTTCTCGATTTCTGACGAACAACGAGTCGTAAAAAGCCGAACCCCTGGGTTCGGCTTTTCCGGACAGGCATCGAGCCGGGCCCGGCCCCGAGCCTGGCGGCCGCGCCGCTCCCGGCGGGAGGCCCCTGCCTTGCCCCTCCGCCGATTCCGGGGCTATGGTGGGCGGTTGGGAGGCCGAGCCTGGCCCCTCGCGGAGCTCACGGGCGGCACGGCCTCGCCCCTGTCGGCTCCAGGCCACGCCGCTCGAAGGAGCCCCCGGTGAAGCGAAGCGTCCCGAAGCGTCTGAACCTGCGCAAGACGCTCTTCCTGCTCCCGAACCTCATCACGCTCAGCGCGATCTTCTGCGGCTTCGACAGCATCCGCCTCTCGGCCTCCGCAGAGGGCGACGGCGACCTGTTCCGCGCGGCGGTGCTCATCGTGTTCGCGATGTTCTTCGACGCGCTCGACGGTCGCGTCGCGCGCATGACGAAGACCCAGAGCGCCTTCGGCCTCCAGATCGACTCGCTCGCCGACGTGATCTCCTTCGGCGTCGCGCCCGGCATGCTCGTCTACCACTGGACGCTCCACCGCTTCGAGCTGCTCGGGCTGTTCGTCTCCTTCTGCTTCACCGCGGCGGCCGCGGTGCGGCTCGCGCGCTTCAACGTGCTCAGCATGGGCGAGGCCGGAAAGCCGGCGAAGCCTTCGAAGTACTTCCTCGGCCTGCCGACGCCCGGCGCGGCGGGGCTGCTCGTGTCGATCGTGATCGCGAACCACGCGGTCGGCGGCGCGATGGGCGGCGCGCAGTACGCGCCCCACGTGCTGGTGCTGAGCTTCACGCTCGCGCTGCTGATGGTGTCCAACGTCGAGTTCCGCACCTTCAAGCAGGTGCAGCTCGACACCCGAACCCTCGGCTTCCTCGCCTTCACGCTGCTCTCCAGCCTCGCCATCGGCACCCAGCTCGCGCCGGCCTTCGTCCTGCCCTGGCTGCTCGGCTGCTACCTCGTGCTCGGCCTCGTCGAGTCGGCCTGGCGCCTGCCCGGACGCATCCGCACCCGCCGGCGCGAAGCGCGCGCGGCCGCCGCGTCGAGTGAACCCTGACGAAGCCCCACCGATGAGAAACCGCGTCTTCTTCCCCCAGGGTGCGCTCGACGAGTGGATGGCCGACGATCGCGTCGACCTCTCCAACGAGGAGCTCAGCCTGCGCGCAGATCCCCGCCGCTACCGTGTGATCGAGGCGGTACGCGTGCTGCGCGAGATCACGGGTGCGGGCGATCCGCACGACATCGTCGGGCACGTGAAGACGAAGGCCTTCCTCACCGAGCTCGGGGCCGAGATCATGGAAGACTCGATGATCATCGGCGATCACGCCTACGACATCGTGCCGGGCTTCGTCGGCGCGCCGATCGGCAGCCTCGAGGAGCACCGCGCGGCGCACCCTGCGTGCACCGCCGAAAGCGACGAGGACATCCTGCACGCGCTCGCTTCCGGCTGAGCCCTCTCCCGCGAGCGCCGGATCCCCCGCGCGCGCCTCTCTCCCCCAGCTGCTAGACTCCGCCCGAGCGATGATTTCCGTCCTGTCGACCGGGCTGCTCGTGCTCGGCGCTGCCCTCTACGCAGCCGCCGGCGGCCTGTTCTTCTTCGACGTCGCCCAGGGCGGCCGCTCACGCAAACCGCTGGGATCCTCCCCCGCGCTGCCCTCCGCCGACGACTCCCTGCCGCGAGGTGCCCCGATCCTCCTGAGCGCCGCCGCGCTCTGTCACCTGGGCTACATCAGCATCGCGAGCTTCGTGGCGAAGGTCTGCCCGGTGGGCTCGGTGCACTTCGTCCTGAGCGTCGTCGCCATCGTGGCGAGCCTCGTCTTCGTCGGCGCGCGCGCGCGCGCACGCACGCTCGGCCCGCTACAGAACATCGACGCGCTCGGCATGCTCGTCGCGCCGCTCGGCCTCGCCTTCCTGCTCGGCACCTACTTCCTCGACAAGCCCCAGGCCGGCCCCGCGCTCGGGCCCGCCTTCCTCACGCTGCACGTGCTCGTGAACCTCGTGGGCGTCGCGCTCTTCCTGCTCGCCGGCGCCGCCGCGGCGCTCTATCTGGTGCAGGAGCGCCGCCTCAAGCAGAAGCGCCTCGCGCGCATCGGCGGCCTGCCGCCGCTCGACACGCTCGACCGCGCGCTGCACCGCTTCCTCCTGCTCGGCTTTCCCTTGCTCACCGTCGGCATCATCTCGGGCACCTTCTGGGCGCAGCGCCTCGAATTCGGCGGCTTCGACGAGGTGATGCGCATCGTGCTCGGCTACTCGACCTGGCTGCTCATCGGCGCCGTGCTGCTCCTGCGCGCCGCGGCCGGCTGGCGTGGTCGCCGCGCCGCCTGGGGCACGCTCGCGGGCCTCGCTTGCGACGTCGCCGTGCTCCTCGTCTACCTCTTCCGCTCCGGCCCTTCGGCCGTCTGACCGCACCCGCATGATCGTCAAGGTCGGCCTCTCGCACCGAACGGCGCCCGTCGAAGTCAGGGAGCTGCTCGCGTTCCGGCGCGAGGATCTGCCTGGCGTGCTCGACGATCTGCGCACGCACGCGCCCGTCGGCGAGGTCGCGGTGCTCTCGACCTGCAACCGCGTGGAGGTCTACGCCGCGCTGCCGAGGGGCATCGAGCCGACGCCCGAGCGCCTCGACGCCGCCGGCCGCGCGATCGCCGAGCGCCTCGCCGAGAAGGGCGGGCCTAGGCTCGGACAGTGTCTGGCGCGCGCGCAGGGCCCGGACGCCATCCGCCACCTCTTCCGGGTCGCGAGCTCGCTCGACTCGCTCGTGCTCGGCGAACCGCAGATCCTCGGCCAGCTGAAGGACGCCATCGGCGCCGCCACGCAGCAGGGCACGCTCGGCACCTGGCTCGGCAAGGCGATGCGCCGCGCGGTGCACGTCGGCAAACGCGTGCGCCACGAGACGGCCATCGGCGCGGGACAGGTCTCGGTGGCGAGCGTCGCGGCCGACCTCTCGGCTCAGATCTTCGGCGAGCTCTCGGGCCGTACGGTGCTGCTCGTGGGCGCCGGCGAGATGGCCGAGGGCGCCGCGAAGCAGCTCGCGAAGTCGGGGGCGAAGCTCGTCGTCGTCAACCGCAGCCGCGAGCGCGCCGACAGGCTCGCGGCCGAGTTCGCCGGCTCCGCGCGCGACTGGGCCGAGCTCAACTGGTGCCTCATCGAAGCCGACATCGTCGTCGCCTCCACCGCCAGCGCGAACTTCGTCATCACGAAGGAGGCGATCACCACGGCGCGCAAGGCGAGGCGAGGGAGGAGCCTCTTCCTCGTCGACATCGCGGTGCCCCGCAACATCGACCCCCGCGTGGGCGAGCTCGACGACGTCTACCTCTACGACATCGACGATCTGCAGCAGATCGTCCAGGAGTCGCTCGCGGGTCGCGCCGCCGAGGCCGCGCGCGCCGAGGCGATCGTGGAGGCCGAGCTCGCGCAGTTCGAGGCCTGGCGCACCGAGCTCGTCATGAGCCCCGTCATCGTCGGGCTGCGCGAGCGCACGCGCGGCGCGCTCGTCGCCGAGCTCGAGCGCAGCCTCTCCGGCAAGCTCAAGCACCTCGGCCCGGCCGAGCGCGACGCCCTGCTCGTGATGGTCGAAGCCGCGACGAACAGGCTCTGTCACCGCCCCACGGTGCGCCTCAAGTCGCTCGCGGGCGACGCGCGTGGAGCCGACTACGCCGAGGTGCTCGCGGACCTCTACGATCTCTCGGCGAGCGGCGACGGCAGCCCGAGGCGCGCCAGCGACCCCGGAGGCACCGACTCCCTCCCACCTTCCATCGAGACCGCCAAGGAGAAGCCCGAGTGAAGCTCGTCCTCGCCACCCGACGGAGCGCGCTCGCGCTCGCGCAGTCGCGCGCCTTCGCCGCCCGCCTCGAGGCGGCTCACCCCGGGCTCGTCGTCGAAGAGCTGCAGATCGTCACGAGCGGCGACAAGAACCAGACCGATCGTCTGCAGGACATCGGCGGCAAGGGCCTCTTCGTGAAGGAGCTCGAGGAGGCGCTCTTCGATGGTCGCGCCGACTTCGCCGTGCACTCCATCAAGGACGTGCCCGCCGAGCTCTTCGCCGGGCTCTCGATCGCGTGCATCCCGGAGCGCGAAGACCCGCGCGACGCGCTCGTCACGCGCACCGGCGCGAAGCTCGAGGCGCTGCCCGAAGGCGCGGTCGTCGGCACCTCGAGCCTGCGGCGCTCGGTGAGCCTGCTGCGCGTCCGGCCCGATCTGCGCATCGAGCCCCTGCGCGGCAACGTCGACACGCGCCTGCGCCGCCTCGAGGAGGGTCGCTTCGACGCCATCGTGCTCGCCTACGCGGGCCTGCGCAGGCTCGGGCTCGCCGAGCGCGCGACCGAGGTGCTCGACGTGGAGCGCAGCATCCCCGCGATCGGCCAGGGCGCGCTCGGCATCGAGTGTCGCAGCGCCGACGAGCGCACGCAGGGCCTGCTCGCGGCGCTCGTGCACGAGGAGACGCAGCGCTGCGTCGCGGCCGAGCGCGCGCTCATGGCCGCCGTCGACGGCAACTGCCGCTTCCCGGTCGCGGCGCACGCGCGCCGCGATGGGAGCGACGAGCTGCACTTGACGGCGCTGCTCGCCGAGCCCGACGGCAGCCGGCCGCGCCTCGGCGAGCGACGGGTCCCCTACCCCGCGAGCGACGCCGAAGCCGCCTCCCTCGGCACCGAGCTCGGGCGCGCCCTGCGCGCAGGGTGATGCGCCGACGGGCGCGATCGCTGTAGCATCGCGCCCATGCTCGAGAACCGCTCCTTCGCCGCTTCGATCTTCGCCGCATCCCTGCTGTCGCTCGCCCTCGCGGCTGGCTGCGGCGACGACACCTCCGACGGGGGCGGCACGAGCTGCGAGGCCGCCACGGAGTGCGAGCAGGTCAGCTGCCCGGACGGCTCGAAGGTCCGCGCCTGCATCAACAAGCAGTGCGTCACGAACCCCGACGAGCTCTGCTCGGGCGGCGCTGGCGGCGGCGGCTGGTGAGCTCCGCCTCTTGAGCCGCGCCTCCATGCACGCACGCCCAGGAGCTCCGTAGCTTGCCGCTCGCGCTCGTCCTCCACGCGCACCTCCCCTACGTGCGCGACAGCGGCGCTCGTCCATCGCTCGAGGAGCGCTGGCTGCACGAGGCCACGGTGGAGTGCTACCTGCCGCTCCACGAGCTGCTCGTGGCGATCGAGCCACGCGTGAAGGCGCCGCTGCTCACGCTGAGCGTCTCGCCGACGCTCGCCTCGATGTGGCTCGACGAGCGACACCGGCGGGGCTTCTCGATGCACGTGCGCGAGCGCCTCGGGCTGCTCGACAGGCTCGGCCAGAAGCGCGCGTGGTCGGGCTTCCGAGCGGCGCTCGACCACCACCGCGCGCTGCTCGAGCGCGCGCAGGCCGCCTTCGAGCGGCTTGGCGGCGAGCTCTTCGGCGGCTTCGTCGAGCTCGCCAAGCGCGGCGTGATCGAGCTGTGCACCACGGCGACGACCCACGGCTTTCTGCCCAACCTGCCCGAGGCCTCGGTGCGCGCGCAGCTGCGCCTCGGCCGCCGGCATCACGCGGAGCTCGCCGGGAAGAAGCCCACCGGCTTCTGGCTGCCCGAGTGCGGCTTCGTGCCGCGCCTCGACCTCGAGCTCGCGCGCGCCGGCGTGGGCTACACCGTGCTCGAGGCGCACGGCGTCGAGCTCGCGCGCCCGAGGCCTCCCCACGGCGACGCCGACCCGGTCCTCTCGCCCTCGGGCGTCGCCTACCTGCCGCGCGACGCCGAGCTCGCGCGGCTCGTCTGGTCGCGCGAGGAGGGCTACCCGGGCGACGCGCACTACCGCGAGTTCCACCGCGACGTGGGCTTCGAGGCCGACGCCCAGACCCTCGGCGACGCCGCGCTCGGCGCTGGCAGACGCGCCTCCACGGGCATCAAACCCTGGGCGGTGACGGGCTCGGAGACGAAGCGCCCCTACGACCCCGAGCGCGCGCGCGCCCGCGCCTCGGCGCACGCCGAGCACTTCCTCCGCGCCGCGCTCCAGAGGCAGGACGAACGCAGCTCACGCGGAGGGCACGGGCTGCTCGTCGCCGCCTTCGACGCGGAGCTCTTCGGCCACTTCTGGCACGAGGGTCCCGCGTTCCTGTCCGATCTGCTCGAGCTCTCCCTGAGCGGCGCGGTGCCGCTCGAGCTCCTCACGCCCACGGGCTGGCTGCGGCGGGGACACGCGATGCCCGTCGTCGAGCCCGAGACCTCCACCTGGGGCGACGGCGGCTACGCCGAGGTGTGGGCCAACCCGGCCACGGCGCACTTTGCGCGCCTCTCGCACCGCGCGGAGCGCCGCGTGCTGGAGATCGACGCCATCGTGCGCGATCGGCCATGCTCGGCGGTGGCGCGGCGAGCCCGCCTCGGCGCGCTCCGGGAGCTCTTGCTGCTCGAGAGCTCCGACTGGGCCTTCATCCAGCGCGCAGGCGACTACGGCGACTACGGCGACCGGCGCGCGGCGCAGCACGCGAGCGCGGTCGACGAGCTCTGTGCGATCGTCGACCGCGACGGGCGTGGCGAGGACGACGAGCCGCGCGTGCGCGCCCACGAGCAGCGGACGCGGCTGTTGCCGGCGCTCCACGAAGACGCCTTCGCCGACGCGCTCGACCCCTGGTGAACCCTGGCCGTCGCGCTCGCGTGGCGCGAGAGCGCCGCCCCCCGAACAACGACATGCCCTCCGACCATCGCAGCTCCGAGCCCTCCCCCGCGACTCCGCCCACGCCGCCCGGAGCCGCACGACCGGGTCACACCTCGCTCGGCGCGCGGATGCTCGACGCGATCGAGCGCGCCGGCAACAAGCTGCCGGATCCGGCGCTGCTCTTCGTGCTGGCGCTCTTCGTCGTGTGGATCTGCTCGGCCTTGCTCTCCGGGCACCGCTTCGAGGTGCCGTCGGCGGCCGGGCCGGTCGCGAAGGAGGTCCAGAACCAGCTCGCCGGCAAGGCGATGGCGAGCTTCCTCTCCGACATGGTGAAGACCTTCACGGGCTTCCACCCGCTCGGTGTCGTGCTCGTCGCTCTGCTCGGCGTGGGCGTCGCCGAGCACAGCGGCTTCGTTGCAGCTGCACTGAAAAGGCTCGTGGCCTTCACGCCGCGCGCGCTGCTCACGCCGATGCTCATCCTCGTGGCGATCATCAGCCACACCGCCGCCGACGCCGGCTACGTGCTCGTGATCCCGCTCGGTGGCGTCATCTTCTACGCAGCGGGCCGGCACCCGCTCGCCGGCATCGCCGCGGCCTTCGCGGGCGTCTCCGGTGGCTTCAGCGCCAACCCCGTGCCCTCGAGCCTCGACCCGATGCTGCAGGGCATCACGCAGGAGGCCGTGCGCATCCTCGATCCTTCGAGGCAGGTGAACCCGCTCTGCAACTGGATCTTCACCGGCGCATCGACGCTGCTCATCATCGGTATCGGCTGGTTCGTGACCGATCGCATCGTGGAACCCCGCCTCGCCGATCACCCGGTCGACGGCGACGAGGGCGACATGCCCAAGATGGAGGAGCTCACGGCCGCCGAGCGCCGCGGCCTGCGCGCAGGCGGCCTCGCGATGCTGCTCGGGCTCGTCGCGCTCGCGCTCCTGAGCGCTCCCGCGAGCTCTCCGATGCGCGCACCGAGCGGATCGCTCACCGAGTTCAAGGCGCCGCTCATGCAGTCGATCGTGCCGTTCATCTTCTTGCTCTTCCTCTTGCCCGGCCTCGTGCACGGCTACGTCTCGGGCACGTACACCTCGCACCGCGACGTCATCAAGAGCATGAGCAAGACGATGAGCACGATGGGCTACTACCTCGTGATGGCCTTCTTCGCTTCGCTCTTCATCTACGCCTTCAACCAGAGCCAGCTCGGCGCGCTGCTCGCGGTCGAGGGCGCAGGCCTCCTGCGCAGCGCGGCGCTCCCGGGCCCGGTCACGATCGTGGGCATCATCCTGCTCTGCGCGACCGTGAACCTCGTCATCGGATCGGCGAGCGCGAAGTGGGCGCTGCTCGCGCCGATCTTCGTTCCCATGCTCATGCAGCTCGGGCTCTCGCCGGAGCTCACGCAGGCCGCCTACCGCGTCGGCGACTCGACGACGAACATCGTCACGCCGCTCATGCCCTACTTCCCGCTCGTGGTCGCCTTCGCCCAGCGCTACGTGAAGAAGACCGGCATCGGCACGCTCACCTCGGTGATGCTGCCCTACACCGTGGCCTTCCTCGGCGCGTGGACGCTCTTCCTCCTGGGATTCTGGGCGCTCGGCTTGCCCCTCGGGATCCAGGGCGGCTACAGCTATCCTTGAGCGAGTCACCGAGCAGCGCACGCGAGGTCCACGTGGCGAGGTACCGAGTCTCCTACAGCGACGACAAGACCGGCACCCAGGTCACGAACGACCACGCGATCGAGATGGACTGCGACGCCCTGATCGAGCTCATGGAGCGCGTGCTCGCTGACGAGGGCAGCTTCGTGAACGTCGAAGACGCGAGCGGCCGAGTGATGACCTTCATGGTCGACGACGCGGAGGGCGGCCTCCTGCTCGACGTGCCCTGCTCCGTCGAGCGCGGCAGCTACACGAAGAGCACGACGCTCGCGGCCTGCCGAGAGGCGCTGCGCGCGATGAACGGCACGATCGATCGCAGCAAGATCGACGGCCTCTCCTTCGAGCGCTGGTGAGCACGGCGCGCTGCTGACGACGGCTCGCCGGGGAGCGCGGCTTCAGAAGGACCAGAAGGCGTTGAGCGCGAAGTTGTGCTCGATGCGCAGCGAGTCGTCGGGCCTGCGGATCGCCACGTTGAGGTAGCCAGGCTCCAGGCGCAGCTCGCCGACCGTGTAGGCCAGCCCGAGAAAGAGCCGGTTCTGATCGAAGCCTCCGGGTGCGCCCCAGGAGGTCTCGCCGAGCTGCACGAAGGTCTCGTCCCAGGTGGCGACCGCGAGCGGGGCGCCCTTCCACAGCTCCGCGTTGAGGCGACCGAAGAGCCTGAGACGGAAGGCCACGTCTTCGTCGGGGCGGAAGCGCTGCTCGAAGCGTGGCCGGAGCTGGAGCAAGAGCGGGCCCTCCTTGCCCTGGTAGACGAGCTGCTGCCAGGCGCGGTGCTCCTGTACGTCCTTGCTCTCGTCGTCGTCGGCGTAGAAGGGCACCCAGGCGTAGCCGCCGTAGAGCGCGAGGCTCGGCGAGAACTTCCAGCCGAGAGCAGGCCTGAGGATGCCGGTGAAGCCGTCGGGGCCTCGGCGCGCGTGCAGATCGAGCCACGCGACCGGACCGTGATCTCTCGCCTCCGCACCACCGAGCTTCGCGGTGAGGGTCGTCGAGGCCCACATCTGCGACTCGTTCGTGGTCTGGGCCTCGGCGGCGGCGGGCGCCGCGATCGAGCCGATGCCGAAGGCGAGCGCGACGAGCAGGGGTGTGCGGCGCGTGGGGCGCTTCTCCCCGGCGTCCGGACTCTCCCCATCGTGACGGCGTTTCGCCGATGCGTTTCGTGGCGATGCACGGACCCGCGGCGCCATCGACACGTGCGGGAGTGCGCCGCTGGAGACCGCACGAAATCGCGGGGCGAATGGCCTGAGCTGCGGGCTCATGGTGGTGGCGTGCTTTCGAGCGAGCATGGTGCACCTGGCTTTGCACGGCCCGCGCCAGGCTGCGCGTAGCCTCGGGGACCCGGGCCGCGAGACGCGGCCGGCGCTCGCTCAGCGACGAGGGTGGGCGAGGAAGAAGGCCATCGCGAGCTCACCGTAGGTGAATGCCTGGGTACCTTCGCAGGAGTAGCCGGCGGGGAAGCCGCCGATATCGTCGCCGCCAGGCACGCAGTGACCCGCGACGGGGATGCCGAAGGCGAGCCCACTCGCCTCGTAGTCGTGCTCCCAGTGCTCGAGCACCGTGCCCGTGCTCGTGATCCAGCGGCGCGCACGGTGCGTGGTGCTCTCCTCGAGCGTGGTGGGCGCACCGAAGGGCCAGGCCGCGAGCACCGCGTCGCGCTGTGGCACGGCCTGGCCGAGGAAGGGAACGATGCCGTCCTTTCGCCCGTGCACGAAGAGCAGGTCGACCTCGACGCTGGGCTCGTCGGCGCCCTCGTAGGCGCAGCCCGCGATCGAAGCGATGGGAGACGCCGAGGCGTAGACCTCGGCGTGGTCGCACACGAGGCGCTGGGCCATGCCGCCTCCCTGCGAGAAGCCCATCGCGTGCACGCGCGCTGGATCGATGGCGAGCGCGGCGATCGTGTCGAGCACGAAGGCGTGCACGCGCGGCGCATGCGCGGGCTGCGACCAGCTCGGCTGCAGCAGCGCGTCGACGGGCGCCGTCGGCTGCACGACGACGTAGCCGTGCTGCGCGCCGAGGGCGCGCATGCCGGTGTTCTCGTCCTGCGCGTCGGCGTTCATCGTGTAGCCGTGCAGATCGAGCACGAGACCGCAGCCGCCGAGCGCGCATGCCGCCGGGATCTCGAGCTCGTAGCTGATGCCTCCATCGCAGGGGAGCTCGTGATGCCCGGGGGCGACCGTGCTCACGCAGCCCACCGGCCCGACGCTCGCCCCGCCGCCTCCTCCTTGGCCGGTCGCCACGCCACCGCCAGCGCCGCCGACTCCCGCGCTCGTGTTCGCCGAGGAGCTCGACGTGCTCGACGTGACGCCCCCCGACGACGAGCTCGCAGCTCCGCCGCCACCCGCGCTCGTGTCGTCGTCGGCGCAACCGCTCGACGACACCGCCGTCGAGAGCGCCACCCACGACGAGCACGCGAGCAGGAAGCGAAGGCTGCGCGAGCTCCGGACGACGCGCGGTTGGGTCTGCACGGAGCCGAGCGTAGTCAGCTCGCCACGCTTGTCGACGGCGAGACGCACGCGGTCGGGGCGGCACGAGCGGAGCTGGCGCGCGCGGTGCGAGCGCAACGATTGCACGCCGCGCGTGGGCGAGCGTCGTGGACAGCTCGAGCTTCCGCGCGTAGGGTCGCCGCCCTTTCCATCAGGAGCTAGCGATGGCGACGAAGAAGACGGCCCCGAAGAAGTCCACGAAGACCCAAGCCACCTCGAAGGCGACGATCCCGCCCGCCCCCAAGAGCGCGATGCCCGCGCTCGGGCGTGTCGTGCGCACGGCCTTCCCCGTCGCACTGCGCTCGCCCGACATCACCATCGAGCCCGCGCTCGAGGCCTACGTGCAGCAGCGCATCGGCTCGAAGCTCGGCAAGTTCGCGCAGCACCTCGGCCGCGTCTCGGTCCGCTTCGAGAAGGCGAGCAGCCTCAAGGGCGCGCCCACGGTGATCTGCAAGATCAAGACGGTGGTCCCTCACCTCGGCAGCGTCGTCGTGGAGGCACACGACGCCGACAAACGCGCGGCCTTCGACGAAGCCGCCGACGCGCACGAGCGCGCCGTGCGCCGCCTGCTCGACAAGCAGGGTCGCACCGACAAACCCACCCGCCGCTGAAACACGCCGCGCCGGCAGCGCACCTCGGGCGGCCGCCTCGCGCGGCCGCGTCGCCCTGCCGGGCCTGAGCCCGGTCAGCGCTCGACGCGCACGCGCGAGATGCGATCGCCTTCGACGAGCGCGCTCCAGGCGCCGCTCGCGCGACCGACGATCGGGTACTGCCCGTCGAGGTGCGGGTGGCGCGCGCGCATGACGAAGATCTGCGAAGAGCCCGTGTCGCGCCCGGCGAGCGCGAGCCCGACCGACAGCTCCTCGAAGGGAGCCGGGGAGGTCTCGCAGCGCAGCGGCGGGTCGCCCGACGCTCCACCGAAGCCGTCGCCGTCGGGTGCACCGAGCTGCACCACGAAGGACGGATCGACCCGGTGCACGAGCAGCCCGTCGTAGAAGCCGAGAGCAGCAAGCTTCTCGAGGCGGGCCGAGGTCACGGGCGCGCGTTCGGTGTCGAGCTCGATCCTGAGCTCGCCTGCGTCGGTCTCGAAGACGAGCTTCGTCCCGGGCGCGACCTCGCGACGCACGAGCTCCTCCGCGAGCGACTCGCTCCGCTCCGGCGCCGGGCACGAGCGCTTCTTGCCCTCGAGCAGCCCCAGCGCCTTGGCGGCGTGCTCGCGCGCCGTGGGCCACGACGAGCCACACCACGGCTCGAGCTTGGGCGCGAGTTCCTTCTGGCCGAGCGCCCCGATCGCGTCGATCGCCGCGTGGGCCAGCTCGAGCTCGGGGCCGCGTGAGGCGCGCTCGAGCGTCTCCACGAGCGCGGCCACGACCGCGGGATCGGGCGGCGCGGGTGCGTCGTCCGCGTCGTCCTTGGCCTGAGCTCGTCTCTTCTTGCGGGGCCCACTCGCGAGCCCGGGGTTCTTGGCGATCTGTTCGGCCGCGGTGATCACCACACCGAGCTTCGGCGCGCGCAGCGCCACGAGCAACCGAGACGAAGCGGCGTCGAGCTCGGGGTGCGACGCGAGCAAGGCGAGCGCGTCCTGCTGCACGCGTGGATTGGCGTCGGCGACGAGCTCCCCGAAGCGTCTGGCCCTCGCCCCGACGATCGGCGCCCGACCCAGCACGGCGAGCTCGGCGCGCTTGCCTTCGACGCCACCACCCGGCTCACACGCCGAGAGCCTCGGGTCGCTGGCGTTCTCGCCTGCGAGCTCCCGGGCGGCGCGACAGCGCAAGAGCACGCCGATCCTCCGGCGCCTCGCGTCGTCGCCCTGGGCGAGCGCGAGCCCCGCGAGCCGCTCGAGCGCGCCGCGGCTCGCGCTCGTGCCGAGCGCCGCGAGCGCGGCGAGCGTGAGCTGCGCGTCGTCCCCTCCGTCGAGCAGGGCCTCGGGCTTCGTGGTGAGGCGCTCGAGCAGCCGGTCGACGACCAGGACGCCCGCGCGCCCGATCCTGGCGGCGGCGCGCACCGCCTCGACCTTCTCGGGCAAGGTGCTTCGCTGCGGCTCGGCGCCGAGTCCGTGCACTGCATCTACCGGCGCTCGCGCAAG
>CALKVW010000123.1 GCA_938004785.1 uncultured Polyangiaceae bacterium | reverse complement strand
GGGAGGGTGGGGGTGGCGGCTTCGCTCATGGGTGGCCGGTGTCGATAGCAGGGCCCGTGAACGGAAGTCCAGCCCCGCCGGCCCGAGGCCGCTCCCGCCTGCGGATCAACGCCAGCCGCCGCTCGCGGTGGGCGGCTCGAGCACGAGCTGCTCGTTCACCATGCCCGTCTCGCCGAGGCCGCCGCTCAGGAGGCCGGCCGTGCCCTCGGGCCCCGGCAGCCACTGCGCGAAGCCTCGCAGGCCCGGCGCAGCGCCGGTGTAGCCCGGCCGCGACCAGGTCTTGCTCGCGAGGTCCAGGCGCCAGAGGTCACCCAGCAGGGTCTGACCCTGCGGCGAGTCCGAGCCGAAGCCCATGACGAGCGCGCTGTCGTCACCGGCGAAGGCCACCCAGGGCAGGCGGCGCCCGGGAGGAAGCTCGCCGGCAACGGCGATCTCGGCCCAGCTCTCGGAGGCGGGATCGAAGGTCCACACGTCGGGGTAGAACTTCACCCCCCCGGCCAGGCCCATGCCGCCCACGAGGTAGACGGGGCCCCCCGGCTTCGGGTGGCGGAAGGCGCCGTCGTAGCGCGCGGGTGGGAGCGCGCCCGCGATGCTGAGCTCGGTGAAGCTGCGGTCGCTCGGCGAGTAGCGGTGGACCTTGTTGCTGAACCCGCCTGACTGCGCATAACCGCCGAAGACGTAGCCCTCGTCGCGCTCGGGGAGGAAGACCGCGTGACAGCCGACCGGATGATCGGCGGCGCCGGCAGGGTCGATCGCGCTGACGGCACCGCTTCCGAGCGCCACCAGCTCGGCGGTCGGCGTCTCTTGGAAGGAGCCGTCACGCCCGCCGAGCACGATGAGCTCCCCACGCGTGGGGTCGACCATGGCGCAGCCGCAGTAGCGGTCGGCGAGGCCCTCGCTGAGGGTCGTCACCGTGACGTTCGAGCCGACCTGCTCGACGCGCAAGACCTTGGTCGATGCGGTGCCCCCGGTGCGTGTGAGGCCTCCCGCGAGGTAGGCGCGCGTCGGCGACTCCTGCGCCGTGAGGCCTCCCCACACCGCGGTGAGCTCGGCGAGCTCGATCGGTCTGGCCGACCAGGGCCCGAGCGGATCACCGGCCTCGCCACCGGCTCCGCCTCCACCCGCGGCGTCGCCGCCCGCGCCTCCGCTCGAGCCCGCGTCGTCGCCGCAGCCGAGGTGGAGAAGGAGCGCCGCTGCGACACCGAAGACCGAGAGGGAGAACGAAGCTCGCATGGCTCCCGCGCAAAGCAACCCGCGTGCCGGGGGGCATGCGGAGAATTGTGTAGTGATTTCGATACTGAGCGCGCGCGGACGTCAGCCGGCTGACGCCCCGCGCTGCGCTCGAGGCCGCTCAGGGGCCCAGCAGCGAGGCGAGCTTGCCCGAGCGATCGACGAGCAGGACCCGGTCCTTGGCGACGAGCACGAGCTTGCCGTCGCCTCGGCTGCGGATCGTGTGGATCGGCGCGGGCAGCTCGAGGTCGTGGATGCGCTTGCCGCTGCTCGTGTCGAACAGCGCGAGGCGCTCGCCCTTCGGGCCCGGATAGACCGCGCCCAGCAGAGAGCCGTGCAGCGCGACGCGGTTCGCCTCGGCCTCGGGCAGCTCGCCGGGCTCCGCGCTCGAGAGCGTCTCGCTCCACTCGAGCTTGCTGCCCTTCGCGTAGCCGATCATCGGCGTGCGGCGGCCGCGTGCCTTGCGACCGAGCAAGAGGTGTCCACCACCGAGGGGAACGATCGCGCTTGGCGCGAGCTCGCCGAGCTTCGCTTCATCCATGCGCAGCGCCGCACCGCAGGGGTCGCGCCTGAGGTAGTTCCACGTGCCGCTCACCTGGATGTTCCCGCAGCGCAGCGCACCGAACGCCGGGTCGAGGTAGCTCACCGGGTAGTGGCGTCGCTGGGTGTCGTCCACGAGGCCTCGCGCGGTGAACAGATCGTCGCAGCGTGCGCCCTTCGCCTCCGACTTCACCGCGCCGGTCGACGGGTCGACGGTATCGACCGAGTCGTCTTCGACGAGCACGCGCAGCTTGCCGCCGCTCGGCGCGCAGAGCCGGCGAACCTTGTCGCTCAGCGTGGCCCTCACCAGCTGCTTGCCCGTCGCGGCGTCGAGCAAGCTCAGCGTCACGTCGCCGGAGACGAGCACGCGTGACTCGGCGACCGCGACGTGGCGAGCCCAGGTCGCCCCGTCGAGTGACGCGGTCCACGAGAGCTCGCCGCTCCTGCCATCGAAGAGATGCAGCTTCGCCGGGAAGCCGGCGAGCAAGAGCACGTCGAGCGTGCCGTCACCGTTGCCGTCGACGAAGGAGGGGAAGGCGCCGAAGTGCCCTTCGGCGAAGGCGTAGCTCGGCGTCTTCGTTGGCGAGGGCTCGGAGGCGTCGGGCCCCGGCGTGGGTGGGCTCGAGCGAGGTCCGCTGCTCGGCGCGCTGCTGCTGAGGAGAAAGACGGCCACCATCGTGCCGAGCAGCACGAGCACGCCCATCGCGGCGACGACGAATACGGCGACTCCGCCTCCCGTGCGCTCGGGCACGGGCATCATGCCCGGCGGTGGCCCCGGCCAGGGCGGCGGCATCGGCGCTGGCGGCGCGCCCTGCCAGGGCGGCTGGGGCATCGGCCGCTCCACCGTGCGGTGGATCACCGATTTGACCTGGCAGAACTTGCAGGCCACGTCGCGATCGTCGGCGTCGACCGAGAGCGCAGCGCCGCAGTGCGGGCAGTGGAAGGCGACGATGCGCGGCATGGTCTGGAGCGGTCTCGCTGTGGGTGGCCCTCGCGCGCAGCGCGCACGGCCTCGCGCCGCGAGTCTAGCCGAGACGCGGCGCGAGCCGACGGAGCATCGGCCGGCCCGCGCGTCGCTCGTCAGGGCTTGGTGCCCGCCGCCGCCGCGGGCTTCTCGAGGCTCAGCTCGGCGAGGCCGTCCTGCAGCTTGATGCGGGTGATCATGCGTTGCTCCTCGAGCGCGACGAGATCGACCGTGGCCTTGGAGACGCGGTCGCTGATCTCGATCATCTTCTTCTCGAGGTTCTTGAGCAGCGGACCGGCCGTCTTCACGAGCTTGAGCGTCACGATCTGCGCGTGCAGCTCGTCCATGCGCGTGCGGTACTCCCCGAGCTGCTCACGCTGCGTCGCGATGCGCTCCTCCAGGTTGCCGAGCTCGCGGTGGAGCTCCACCATCGCGCGCAGCTTGTCGACGAGCGGGCCCTCGAGCGAGGCGCCGTCGAGGTAGAGCTTCACGAGCCCCATGCCGCTCGGCGATCGCAGATCGACCGTCTTGTACACGGGCGTCTCCTCTTCGATGAGCACCTCGCCGGCGCTGCCGGCGGGGATGGTCACGCGGAAGAGCGTGGCTTCGCCGAGCTTTCCGGCTGGCTCGAGCCCGAGCCTCTGCGGCGCGGAGGGGTCGCCCGCAGGCTTCGGGCCCTCCGCGCTGCTCGGGAGCAGTTTGTAGCCCTTCTTCACGGTGTGGCGCAGGTAGACGGTGGCCGGCTCCGCGAGGCGGTTGCGCAAGACGAGCTTCTTCTTGCGCACGTGCTTCACCTCGCTCGAGAGCACGCCGCGCTGCACGGTGAGGATGCGCGCGATGGCCTCACGTTCGCCGTCTTCGCTCTCGACCATGATCTGACGATCGAGCGCGTAGGGGATGAAGCTCGTGCTCCTGCCGGGGATGGGCTCGGTGAGACCCTCGCCGATGAAGCGCCCCTGGCCGAAGACGGTGACCGGGCCGGTCTCGAGCGTCGAGTCGGTGGGGTTCACGAGGCGCACGGCGCGGAAGGGGTAGGTCGAGTTGCCGCGCTGGCTCTCGGCGTCGTAGAGGTAGACGACCTCTCCCGCGGTGTCGCTCGCCAGGATCGACACCATCGCGCTCGAACCTCGCTTCACGGTCATCGGCGAGGTCGACTCGAAGTGGCTCGTGCCGATGGGATCGAGCATCGCGCCCGAGGGCTCCGCCGCCTCGCCCCCGCTCACCGCTTGGTCCTTCGGCGGCGGCGGCGGGGCCTCGAGCACGCGCGCGCCGCCGCCTTCGCTCACGATCGTCGGGTTCGCCATCGCCACGACCTGCTCCGGCGCGACGCCGTTGGCGATGAGCTCCTCGCGCAGCTTGTTGGCGCGCTCCAGCGCCGCGCCGTTCTTGTCGGCGTCGCCCTTCGCGGCGATGCCCTCGACCACGATGGTTTTCTTCTGCGACTGCACACGCTGCGCGAGCGAGACGATGCGTTGCTCACCTGCGGAGACGCCGACCTGACCCACGCCCATCGGTGCTTCCGCGGCGCGGCCGTAGCCCGCGCCCCCGCCGTCGCGACCGCCGCGTAGGCCGCCGGTGGCCGCGGTGACGGGTTTCGGTCTTGCGGCGCTGCGGTCGGCCATCGGCTCGGCCTTGACCTTCTTGCCCTCCGCCGCGCTCGCCGTCCGGCGGCTGCGCTGCGCTTCGTTGAGCGTCTCTTCGTCGACCTGATCGAGCACGGCGAGGCCACGCGCGTCGTCGGCCGGGGAGCGCGTGAGGCCGGTGGGAGGCGCCTGCGCGAAGAGATCGGTCGCCGCGAGCGTCTCGCGGTGCACGAGGCGCACCGAGTGCAGATCGAAGCGGAACGAGAGCGCCGAGCTCGAGCCCACGCCGAGCTTCACGCTCTCCCAGTCCTCGCCGCTCGTATTGTCGACGATCGCCCAGCCCTCGAGCCGGACCTTGCCTCCCTCGTCGAGCACGATGCGGTAGCTCGGCTTCCAGCTCGGCGCCTCGGTGACGTAGCTCAGCTTGAGCTTGCGAGGCTTGGGGCCCGGCGCCGCTTGGCCGAGCTGGATCTTCATCGTCACCGTGCCCGTCTCGTCGCCGGGCGGCGTGGTGGGGTAGGCGATCGGCGCGGCTTTGCCCGTCTCGGCGTCGACCACGGTGAGCGACTTCAAGAAGTCGTCGACCTTGTCGGCCGGCACGCGCAGCGCGAGCTCCTGGCCCTCGACCTCGGCCGTGCGCTCGAAGTACGCGATTCCGTTGCGGTAGATGACCACGCGACCGAGCGTGGCGTCGCTCGCGACGTGCGTGGTCGTGGCGCTCGCGCAGCCGAAGGCGGAGACGCTGACGAGCGAGAGGAGGAGCAGGGCCTTGCGCATGGTGGGTTCCTGGGAGACACGCGAGCGTGTGCTGGGGTGATGGAACGGCGTGCTCCACGTGGGCTGCAACGCAGGAGACGTGACCGGCTTACGTCCAGTCGGGCGGAATTCTCGTGGAGGAATCGGCCCGCGAGGTTTGACAGGGCGCGGCGATGAAAATAAGGATGCGGCCACTCTCGGGGAGCTGTTGGTCCCGTACACATTGGCGCTGGCCCGAGTCGGTGGGCGCTCTCAGGAGGACTGGAATCATGGCAGGTCGATGGGTTCGCCGTTTCGCCGTCTCCACGGCAGTGGCGGGATGTCTCGCGTCGCTGACCGGGGCTGCGTCCGCTCAAGCTGTTCCTACGAACGTCGATCTGCCGAAGTTCAACCCCTCCGAAGCGGGTGATCGTTTCTTCGGCGTGCCTTCGCCCTACGCAGCCGGTGAGGCGACGCTGCACGCGATGGCCCTGCTCGACTACGCGCGTGAGCCGCTGAAGCTCGTGCGCGACAACGACGAGAGCGTCGGCAGCGTCGTCAGCGACCAGATGTTCGTGCACCTCGGCGTGAACTTCGCGCTGATGAACCGCTTCGCGCTCAGCTTGAACATGCCCTTCGCGGTCGTGTCGAGCGGAGACGCGCTCAACGTGGGCGGCGTGAACACCATCGAGCCCGCCGGCGCCACGCTCGGCGATCTGCGCCTCGGCCTGCGCGCGCGCCTCATCGGCGAGTACTTCGACGGTTTCCAGCTCGCCGTCGGCGGCTACATGTGGCTGCCCACCGGCGGTTCCGACTCCTACGTCTCGAACGGCAGCGTGCGCGGCCAGCCCATGCTGCTGCTCGGCGGCCGCGAGGATCGTTTCATCTGGTCGCTCATGGCCGGCCCGAGCTTCCGCGCCGCGACCGACATCGGCAACGTGCAGACCGGCTACCAGATGAACTGGGGTGCCGGCGCCGGCGTGCTGCTCGGCGACGCGCGAGCCTTCCAGCTCGGCCTCGAGACCACCGGCGGTGTCGACGTGGAGAACCCCGGCCCCCGCAATACGAACGCCGAGGCCCTCGTCGGCGCGAAGCTGCGCGTGATCTCGCCCCTCGAGATCGGCCTCGGCGTCGGCCCGGGCTTCACGAGCGGCATCGGCACGCCGGCCTTCCGCGGTGTCTTCCAGATCGCCTACACGCCCGAGATGGAGCGCGAGAAGAGCGACCGCGACGGCGACGGCATCTACGACGACGTCGACGCCTGCCCGGACGTGCCCGGCATCGCGAGCGAGGATCCCGCCAAGCACGGCTGCCCCGAGAGCGATCGCGACAAGGACGGCATCCTCGACGACGTCGACGCCTGCCCCGACGAGCCCGGCGTGAAGAGCGACGACCCGGCGAAGAACGGCTGCCCGGTTCGCGACAGCGACAAGGACGGCATCCTCGACGACGTCGACGCCTGCCCGAACGAGCCCGGCGTGCCGAGCGACGATCCGGCGAAGCACGGCTGCCCGCTCAACGACAAGGACGGCGACGGCATCCTCGACGAGGTCGACGCCTGCCCCGAGATCCCGGGCGTGAAGAGCGACGATCCGAAGCAGAACGGCTGCCCGCCGGACACCGACGGCGACGGCTTCCGCGACGATCAGGACGCCTGCCCCCGTGAGAAGGGCGTCGACGATCCGGATCCGACCAAGCGCGGCTGCCCCAAGCTCGTGCGCGTCACCGAGCAGGAGATCATCATCCTCGAGCAGGTGCAGTTCGACACCGGCAAGGCCACGATCAAGAAGGTCAGCGATCCGCTGCTCGACTCGGTCGCCCAGGTCCTCAAGGAGCACCCCGAGATCCTCAAGATCGAGGTCCAGGGTCACACCGACGACCGCGGCTCCAAGCAGCTCAACGACAAGCTGAGCAAGGACCGCGCGGCCTCGGTGAAGAAGGCGCTCGAGCAGCGCGGCGTCGAGGGCTCGCGCCTCACCTCGCAGGGCTACGGCATGGACAAGCCCATCGCCGACAACAAGACCGAGGACGGTCGCGCCAAGAACCGCCGCGTGCAGTTCGTGGTCACCGACAAGAAGCCGGCTCCCGCGAAGTGAAGACGTGACCAGAATTGCCGAACAGCGCTTGGGGCTGGGGCCCCGAGCGCAGCGCGCGGAAGCCGACAACAGAGA
>CALKVW010000122.1 GCA_938004785.1 uncultured Polyangiaceae bacterium | reverse complement strand
GGGCGGGGGCGCGCATCGTGCGGGTGGCGCGCCGCTCGCCTCGCGCGCCGTCGCTCACTCGGCGCCGAGCGCGAAGGAGTTGGCGCCGAAGCGCAGCACGGGCTCGAAGCTCGTGGGCGTGACGTCGAAGACGCCGGCCTGGTAGCCGGGCGAGCTCTGGTCTTGCCAGCGGTAGCTCTCGTGCATGTTCACCGAGAGCACGACGCTCAGGTCTTCCGTGAGGTTCGGCGAGACGACGAGGCTCACGGGGAAGTAGTAGGCCCACTCGCCGTTCTCGCGCACCACCTCGAAGCCGCCGCTCGAGGTGTACTCGGGCACCGGCGCGTCGTTGCCCGTCATGGGGAAGGTCTGCCCGCCCCCTTCGAAGGTGTATTCGAAGTAGCCGGCGTCGCGCAGCTGGCCGTCGATCAGCGTGCCGTCGGACATCACCTGCACGTTGTCGAAGCTGCCCGGCACGCTGAGCCCCATCGTGTGCACCATCGCCGCGACGCGGTAGCGCACGTGCGTGTGCACCACGCGCGCGCGCGTGAACGTGGCCTCGGGCATGTCGGAGGCGCGCGCCGTGTACACGAGCGTGTCGGCGCCGTCGGCGTAGTCGACCTCGACCGGGCTCTGGCCCAGGTCGAAGACCACGAAGGGCTCGGGATCGTTCTTCGAGCGGTAGAGCGTGAGCGAGCGCAGGCCGCTCGTATGCGCGCTGGGCGTCTGCCCGGAGAGGCCGTCGCCGTGCGGAAAGGGCGCCGTGCTCGAGCGCATGCGGATCTCGATCGCCGGCCCGGTCGCGCCGCCTCCCGCGCCGTCGCTCGTGCCGCCGCCCTCGCCGTCGCCGCCTCCTTCACCGAAGTCGACGGGCCCACCGCCACCACAGGCGGGCAGCGCGAGCAAGGCGGCGAAGGTGGCGGGGCGGAGGAGCGAAGCGGCGGCGATCGAGGAGCGCATCGTGGTCATGGTGTGCGGCTCTTGGGCGAGGCCGCGTCGCTTTCCGAGGCGGCCGGAGCGAGAGCAGGATTCCGACGCAGCGAGGGGGGCGAGGCGCGGGGCGCCGCGGCCGCCGCGGGTGCGTGGTGTACGATCCGCCGTGCATGCGCGAGGGCAAGGGTCGAAGCCTCGGGTCGCTCGGCCAGGCGGGACTGCGCAGTCTCGCGCTCCTCACGCTGCTCGCGGGGTCGGCGCACTGCGTCTCCTCCGCTGACCCTGCACCCTCGTCTTCCCAGGCGCCGCATGGTGGCCGCGACGCTGCGGCAGCTGCGAGCCCACTCGCTCCGGCTGCGCAGAGCACCCAGGGCGGCGCGCCCGCCCCGACCGAGACCACGCCGCCACGCGGCGGGTGGAGTCCCTTCGCGGCGCCCATGCCAGGCGCGAAGGAGGCCGCGGCCAGCGACGCCCTCAGGTGGACGAGCTTCACCGCGCTCGAGCGAGGCGGGTGGCGCTGCACGAGCGGGCGCTGCGAGGTGCTCGACGGCGCCGGGGAGCAGCTTCGAACCGTCGAGCTTCCGTGCTCACCTGGCCAGAGCTTCGTGCACTCGCCGGAGCGACGCTTCGGGGCAGTGCTGTGCGGTGACGAGCTGACGGTGTTCTCCTTCACCGAGGAGACCCGCTGGAAGCTGAGCACGGCGGCGCACGTGCTCCGTACGGTGCTGGTCGACGACGACGGCACGGTCATGCTGTCGGTGGAGCCCCACGGAACGCTCCTGCGCATCGACCGAGCTCGGCAGACGACGCGCCTCGAGCTGCGAGCTCCGCCGGGCCACCCTGCCCCGTCGCCCCGAGCGTACGTCGCCGCGCTGCACGCGCCCTGGCTCGCGATGTCGGTCGACCGCATGGGTGGGCAGCTCCTCTGGGCGCGAGACTCGCCCGCGGCGCCTCGAGTGATCGACGAGCACGTGCTCTTCAATGGTCCGCGCTGCTGGAGCGTCTCCCGAGCGGGCGAAGCATGGCGCGTCGATCCTTCGGGCAGGACCAAGCTCTCGGCGGAGCTGGAGATCCCGAGCTGGGGCGGCGACCCGGTCTCGCGCACCGAGGCCTGGGGTCGCACCGGGTTGATCCTGTACGACGAGGCGGGGCGGATCGAGCTACGCGGACCGGAGCTCGAGCTACGCGATCGCTTCGACGCGCCCTTCGCTGGCTTGGTCGAGAGCAACCCTCGGGGCGACCGCATCTACGTCATCGACCCACGCGACGGCCGCATCGACGTGCGAGGGGTCGATCCGCCGCCGGAGGGCTGAGTCGAACGGCTGCGTGCGCCGCCCGTCGAAGCGCAGCAGCTCGGTGACGTGCGACCGGGGGGCTGGGAGCTCGCTCCCGAAGCCCACGCCTCCGACCCGCGCCCGGAAGCCGGCGATGGCGAGCACCATCCACGCCACTGCACCGAGGTGTACGCTGCGAAGCCGCATGCCCAGCGACGTCCACGCCCCACACCGAGCTCGCGCTCGACGGCGATCGAGCCTGGTCGCTTGCATGGTCGGCGCGGCTTCGTCGATCACCGCGCTGCTCGCCTGCGCGAGCCCTCAGGATCCAGCCTCGAGCGTCATCGTCGATCTCCCGCACACGCCCAGCGCCTCGGCCGCGCCGGTCGCCTCGGCGTCCGCGCCCGCGCCCCCGGCGAAGGAGCTGGCCGAGGGCGTACCGCTCGAGGAGGGCCGCGTGCGTTTCGTCGGCATGGTGCGGCCGACCAAAGGTGGCTTCGACGTGCGCGGCGTGACGATCGACGTCGGCGAGCTCGAGGCCGCATGCGCGAGGGGCGGCGCCAGGAACGCCTCCGGCGATGCCCTGCTCGGTGCGAAGCTGCGCATCGACGCGGAGCTCGTGCGCGAGGAGAGCGGCAACGGCGTCGAGAGCCACGAGCGCGTCCAGCGACGTTCGGGCACGTGGTTCCGCGTGGCGAAGATGCACCACGCCGAGCTCGTCGCCCCACCCCAGACGGTCGAAGGTGAGCTGTCGCGCTCCAAGGGCCTCTACGCCGTGGAGGGACGCCTCGTCGACACGCACGAGCTCGACAGGATGCTCGCCAGCAAGAAGGAGCTCGTCGGACGCCGCGTTCGGCTCTGGGGGCAGCCTCGCACCTACGTCTGCGGTCCGAACGAGCAATGCCTCGTCGAGGGCTCGCTGCCGATGTTCGACGTCGCCCGGGCCGAGCTGCTCCCCTGAAGCGCGACTCGTGCGCGATGCGTCGTCGGTCCTGCAGGTGGGTGCCCCGCGCTCGGCGACTCGCGCGCCGTCGAACTGCTCGAGGTAATTGGCGTACGCGTGGAACACGCCGAAGTCGTCCTGCTCGGCGTTGCGTTCGAACATCGAGAGCACCCCAGGCACGTGCCGCGGATCGTCGATGCCCTCGAGCTCCTCGCTCAGGGCCTCGGCGTCGGCGATCTGATCCTCGAACGCGGTGATGGCTGCGAGACGCTCGTCGATCGACATGCCCGGACGCTGACGACGCCGGGACCACCGATCAAGCGAGGCCGTCTCCCGCCACCCTCCCACCGCGCTAGCATCCTCCGCATGCCGCAGCTCGCGTCGCGCCCTGCTCTCTCGCTCGCGTGCAGCCTCACGCTCATCGCCTGCGGCGCGCGCAGCGAGCTCCTGCCCACCGACGGCAGCGGCGGCGCAGGCGCGGGTAGCACCTCGTCGGCCACCACGAGCAGCACCACCGGCGTGGGCGGCGGCGTTCCGGTGCCGCGCTGCGACGCGCTCGTAGCCGACGCCTCGATCTCGCCGCCCCCCACCGGTACCGACGCCCAGTCCGAGCACGAGCCCGGCCTCGTACGCATCGACGCTGGGCGCGTGATGCTCTTCGCGGGCGTGGTCGACTCGCTCGCCGCCGCCGAGACGCTCGTGGCCACCACCTTCGAGCCCTGGGGCGCGTGGCCGGAAGAGCTCGGCGCCTCCGACCCGATCGCCTGGGCGCTGCGCGACGGATCGATCGAGGCCTCCAATGGCGACGGCACCGCGTCGCTGCTCTTGCCGCTCTATTCGCTCGGCCGCGAAGGCGCCACGACGGCCTTCCTCGCGCCTCGTATCGAGCCGAGCACCGCCTACACGGATCCGCCAGGCGAGTTCCTCTTCGAGATCGCGGGCGCAGGCCGGCCGGCCTACCTGCGGCGCACCAGCGCGGGCTACTCCATCGGCTGGGTGAGCGCCTTCGGTGGATTCAGCTACCTCGGCCAGCTGCGCACCGACGCCGCCGGGAACCCGGCCGGCGTCGATTACGAGTCCGGCTGCGCTTCCACGCGCGTGCGCGCCGACGCGCTCCAGATAGGCGATCAGGTGCTGCGCGCCTACTCGAGCGGACGCGACTTCGGCACCTGTTCGAATGACGACGGCATCCCCGGCCCGGGCCTGCGCTTGCAGACCGACATCGTCGGCCCCGACGATTTCGTCGTGCAGGGCGACGAGCGCATTCTCGAGGAGCCCATCGCCTTCGTCGCGCTCCTGCCACGCGGTGCGGACGGCGCGTGGCTCGTCTACCGTACCGATGGCTCCACCTCCTTCGCGCCGCCGCCGCTCGTCGCCGTGCCGCTCGACTCGGGAGGCCGCATCGTGGGCGAGCAAGTCGCACTCTTCGAGAGCTCCTTCTCCGCGCCGCCCGTGGCCGTCGCGCCCTTCGGTGCGGGCTTCGCCGCCGCGTGGATCGAAATGGGCGAGACCTCCTCGGTCGCCGTGCGGATCTTCGGCGCCGACGGGCAGCCCCTCGCCGCCGGCGGCTTCAACGCCGAGCCCATCGACTCGGGTGACCGTCTCAGTCTGCTCGCCTCCGACGACGCCGACGCCCTGCTCGTCGGCTGGACGCATTTCGGCGACCGCGTGCACGTCACGCGCCTGCGCTGCGTCGACGGGCGCTGAGGGAGGCTCGAGCAGGGGCGGGGTGGCGCGCGCGCCGCGTGGTGGAGCGGTGCTCGGAGCTTCAGCCTTCGAGGGCCCCGAGGACGCTTCGCCAACGCAGCTCGACTCGCGCGAGGGCCGCCTCGGCGGCGGGGCGGAGGAGGCGCTCGTGCACGAACGACTCGAGATCGGGAAAGTCGCCGACGCACCACGCCTCGGTCTCGGCGAAGCGCAGCTCGACGAAGCGGAGGGTCTCTTCGTCGACGAAGAGATGAGCTTCGCTCTCTCCATCCCGCCCTTCGGGCTCGTGCCCTTGCGCGTGGTCGACGACGAAGGGCTCCCCGATCAACCGCCAGGAGCGCGCGCGTGGGTGGTCGGGGAAGCATGAGACGATGTCCGCTTCGCTGAGCGGTGGGTCGAAGTCGCAGGCATCGAGGTACGAAGCGAGCACCTCCTCGTAGCTGACCCTCGCTTCGTCGGACGACAGGAGCCGGTAGGGGAGCTCGGCGCCGCGAGCGTCGAGCTCGTCGAGCGCTGAGCGCCAACCGTCGCTCGGACTCGGAGGCGAGACGCCGAGCAGCCGCGCGAGCGCATCGGTGCCGGCGTCGGCGCGATGGCGACTGGCCTCCGTGGAGCTCGACGTGCCGCTACCGAGCCAGTGCTCGACGGCGCTCAGATGCACCTCCGAGAGCCAGGCCTCGAGCGAGCTCCATCGCCGTGAGCCACACTCGACGCGGTATCCGTCCTCGACGCCCACGAGCCACACGGTCTCTCCGCTCGGTTCGTCGGCGATTGCGAAGCGACCGTGCTCGGAGCCGATCGCTTCGGGTCGTCTCCACGCCACGACGGGCGCCCATGCCTGGGCGAGCGAGGGCTCGCCGTCGTGTGCGACCTTCGCGAGCGTCCACTCACCACGCGCGAGAGCGGCGCGGTCTGCGCGGAGCGCTCGCTTGCGCACCCACGCGCGATAGCGTGGGCTTCTCGACAGCCAGCCGAGGGTGACGTCGGACCCGATGCCGACGAAGGCGAGCAGGACGACGATCGCGGCCGCGACGGCTCCAAGTGCGACGACGAGCACGAGGGGCCCGAGGACGATCCACACGAACCAAGGCAGCCCATCGAACACGGCGCGCGGACCTTCGCATTTGGGCGCGACGAGCGCACCTTTCATTCGACCCGCGACGCCGGGAGCGTCCGGAGAGGCGCTGCACCCGCGGTCTCGAGCCGGGCGCCGCGGGTCGCGGGCGCCACCACCGCGCGGCCACTCGCGAAGCGCCGCGATGCTCACCAGCGGAGATCAGGCCACGTGGGGTCGAGGAGCGCGGTGGAGCGGTGCCATCCTCGCTGTTCCGTCATGCCCGAGCGCGGTCCACGCCAAGCGACCTACGCCGACATCGAAGCGTGGCCCCCCGAGCTCGTCGGGCAGATCGTCGACGGCGTGCTCGACGTGCACCCTCGCCCGGCGTCGCCCCACGCGCTCGCCTCGAGCGTGCTCGGCGCCGGTCTCGGCGGGCCCTTCCACCGAGGTCGAGGCGGCCCGGGCGGCTGGGTCCTCCTCCGCGAGCTCGAGCTCCACTTCGGGCGCAACGTGCTCGTGCCCTACCTCGCTGGCTGGCGGCGCGAGCGCATGCCCGAGATGCCCCGCGCGCCCCACTTCGAGCTCGCACCCGACTGGGTGTGCGAGATCCTCTCGCCGAGCACCGCGGGGCTCGACCGCGTGAAGAAGCTGGGCGTGTACCTGCGCGAGGGCGTAAGGCACGTGTGCTTCGTCGACCCCGAGGGGCGCACGGTCGAGCTGCTTCGTCGCGAGGGTCAGGCCTACGTGGTCGCGCAGAGCTTCGCCGGCGACGACCCGGTCCGCGCCGAGCCCTTCGACGCGATCGAGCTCGAGCGCGGCGCGCTGTGGCAGGGCCGAGCGCGCAGGGCGCCGCTACGGACCGATCCACCCCTCGAGGCTCAGCGCCACGTCGGCGTGGTACCAGTATTCGCCCGACGAGGGGCTCGTCGCGGGGCCTTCGTTGCCGAGGCCGAAGCGCGTCGCGAGCGACACGTCGCTGAAGCCGAAGGCGTCGCCCGAGGTGTACCACGAGGCGAGCGAGGCCGTGCCCGACTGTGGGTAGTCGTTCTGGAAGTACGTCGCTTCGTCGTGCAAGAGCTGCCCGCTCATGTCGTAGATGCGCGGGTGAATGCGATAGGTCGTCGGCGTGACGTACTCCATCATCCACTCGTAACGGTACCAGGTGCCATTCGAGAGCGAGGCCAGGCCGACCCCTTGGATCGACGGGTTCCACAGGTTGGTCGGGTAGCTCGTCGTCGCGCCAGCCTCGTCGTAGTAGGTACGGATGAAGGGTCGGAACCCGTCGGGCGCGCCCGAACGATTCCACAGCGCGACCTGGATGGCGCCGATGGGGTTGTAGGTGACGACGTGGTTGTGCGTCGTCGTGGTCTCGTCGTTGCGGAAGTAGAGGCGCCCCCAATGCGTGGTGCTCGGGGGCACCGCGCCTTCTTTCTCGAGGGTGCCGCAGATCGTCGGACCGAGCTGCTGCAATCGCAGCACGTGGGGAGTCTTGGTCCAGCCGAGCGGCGCGCCCTCGACCACGGTGAGCGTCTGGGGCGCCGATTGGCAATACACCGTGTCCCACGCACCTCCGTCGCGCATCGCCTCGTCGGACGATCCCAGCGCCGTGCCCCAGTCGGACTCGAAGACGAGCTCGACCGAGCCGCCCGCACCGAAGCCGCCCGCGTTTCCACCGCCCGCGCTCGACGTGCTCGCCGCGTCGCCCCCGGCGCCGCTGCTCGACGACGACGCAGCACCGCCCGTGCCGGACGAAGACGACGAAGACGAGGAGCCGTCGTCGCCGCAGGCCGCGACGAGCAGGAGCGATGCGACGAGGCTGCGCTGGAGCATCGGCCGAGCGTACACGAGGGCGGGCGATGCGCCGTCTGCTGAGCGGGTGCGCGAGCTCGTGCTGGGAGCGGAGGTGTCGGCAGTGCGTCGCCCGAACGCTCAGCAACTGATCGCGATCGTCACCACCAGGAAGAGCAGCTCGCCCTCTTCGAGGCTCAGCTCGCTGACCACCGGAGGCTGGGCGCCTGGGCCCTGGTGCGTATTGAGCAGGTACCGCAACCCAGGGCGCAGCTCCGCCTCGAAGGTGCCGTCCGATCTCACGTCGACCTGGAGCTCGCGCACCACCTCCGGTGACTCGTCGAGCTCGAACAGCGTGAAGCTCGCGCCCACCGCGAGCGAGTCGACCTCGCAGGTGCAGGCGTCGTCACCGTCGGGCACGCGGTTGCAGCCGAGCGCGTAGCCGTAGATGCCCGTGCCGATGCGCTGGGCCACGGCCTGCTCGTAGCCCGGCGGGGGTCGGCAATCGCCCTCGGTGTTCGCTTCCTCCCAGCCCTCGGGGCAGAGCGGGCCCGTGCACGCCAAAGGCTGCACGGCGACCAGCCCCGCGAAGACGACCACCGCGATCGCGCCGAGCGCGCTCTCCACGCGGCGAGGTCGCACGAGCCCGCTGCGCGCACGACGACCACCCGCCCCTCGAGTCAACATGCAGCACCCACCATCGAGCCCCCCTTGCAGGCGTCGTACGAGCAGCAACTTATCGTCTCGGTCTCCGTCTGCGTAGCCGCGGTGAAGACGCCGTGGGTCGCCGAGCCGTCGCAGGGCGGATCATCCGCCCCTGGCGAGCCCGCGAGGCCTCCAAAGGCGGTTGATCCGCCTCGGATCGCCCGCGCGGAGCCCTCTCGGGGCGGATCAACCGCCCGCTCCGGGCTGGCGCAGCGCCGCGGGGCGGATCATCCGCCCCCGACACCGGCTGTCAGCGCCTCGGCGGGCGGATCAACCGCCCCTGCGAGCCCTCGAGCGCCTCGCGAGGGCGGATGATCCGCTCTTCGTGAGCCGTGTTCGCGGCGCCGGGGCGGGTCACCCGCACCGTTCCGGCCGCGCAGGGCCTGGATGGGCGGGTCACCCGCCCGGGAGGGCACCAACGGTCGCCTCGACGGGCGGGTCACCCGCCCGTTCGAAGCTGCGGTGGCCTCCGGGGGGCGGGTACCCCGCCAGTTTGCGGCTGCGCGGGGCTTGGATGGGCGGGTCACCCGCCCGCTCCAGGCCCCGGTGGCCTTCGGAGGGCGGGTACCCCGCCTGGGACGAGCGGGTCGTTGGGCCGAGCTGCGACACGATCGATGGACCTGGCCGCCAGGTGGGCCGGTTTCGTCGCGGTGCGACGCGGGCGCGTGGCCGAACGGCGCCGTGCCCGACGTGAGTTCGCGAGCTTGGCGCTCTCGCGGAGGCCGCAGCCCGCGCCGCGCGGCTCGAGCTGCGACACGATCGATGGACCTGGCCGCCAGGTGGGCCGGTTTCGTCGCGGTGCGACGCGGGACCGCGCTCCTGCCTCCGCCTAGACCCAGCCGCGCGCGCGCTCTCTCGCCGCTCGCCAACGCGCGCGCACCTCGGGAGAGGCCGCGTTCCAGCTGAAGGTACGCATCTCCTCGAGCCACCTCAGGCGCTGCGCCGGGGTGCTCTGCGCGAAGCGGGCGAGCACCTCATCCTCGACCCAGTAGCTGAACTCGACGTCGTCGGCGTCATCCATGGCGGCTTCGGCTCCGGAGGCGAACACACCGAGGCTACGCCAGGGCGCCTCGACTTGGTTGCGCGGGCAGGCTCTGCTGCTGGCTCGCGGGGCCCCGGGGCCCCGCTCGCACGCTGCTTTCTTCGAGAGGGCCTGCCCGCGTGCGTGCGTGGCTACGTCTCGGTGGCCACAAACGCCGCGAGGCGCCGCTAGGGCGCCTCGACCTGGTTGCGCGGGCAGGATTTGCTCGTTCCTGGACGGAGTCCGCGGAGCCGGCCGACAGGCCGAGCGCAGCGGACGGAGTCCATGGAACGACCGAAGCCTGCCCCTTTCGGAACAGGCTTCGCCTGTGAACATGGTTGCGCGGGCAGGATTTGAACCTACGACCTTCGGGTTATGAGCCCGACGAGCTACCAGGCTGCTCCACCGCGCGAGGAGCACTCTAGTCAGGTCGACCTGCTTGTCAAACACTTCTTTCGGGTGCCGGGTCGCGGCTGGAAAGCTGCTCGTTTCGCCGACTTCGGCGCCGCCTCGGGCGTGCGCTGAGGCAGCGGCGTCGAACGGAGCAGCATGGAGCACCACGGCGCACATGACCCCAGCGTGCGCACAGCGTGGGAAGCTCCCTGGTGGGAAGATCGCCGTGGAGCGCGGGCAGGACCACGCTGGGCAGCGACCAGACCAGCCGATGCGCGAAGCCTCGTCGCGGATCGCGCCCTCGAATCTGGCAATCCGTACGACCAGCAAGGAATGCTCCGCTCTCACTGCGCGCCAGAGCTCCGCGCCGATGTACGCCGAAGTACGCAGCGCATGCGGCACGTTCGTTGCGATGCCGCCGCCCGTGCACCCGACCAGAAAGCTCCGCACCCTGCCCCGACTGCTCTCTTTCGCGAGCCTCACGGCGCTGCTGCTCAGCGGCTGCCTCGCGCCGAACACCGATCCCGAGCTCGCCCTCGACGACGAGGACGAGGAGCTCTGGGACGAGGGCCCGCCCGACGCGAGCGGCGACGAAGAGACCGAGACCTCCTCCGACGGCCTGAGCGGCGCGCCCAAGTTCCAGCTGCCCTTCCCTTGCGGCCAGAGCTGGTCCGGCCAGTCGCGCACCAACCACAGCCCGCAGAACTCGCTCGACTTCAACCGCCCCGACGACCTCGGCGACACCGTGGTCGCCGCCGCCGCAGGCAAGGTCACGCGCGTGGCCAACGAGGGCAATACGAGCTACGGCCGCTGGGTCGAGATCGACCACGGCGGCGGCTACCGCACGCGCTACGCGCACCTCAGCAAGCAGTCGGTGTCGGTCGGGCAGAACGTCGCCCAGGGCCAGAAGATCGGCGAGCTCGGCAACACCGGCGGCTCCTCGGGCCCGCACCTGCACTACGAACAGCGCAAGGACGGCTACGCGCAGCGCCCCGTGTTCGACGGCACCACCTCGTATTTCTTCGGCACGAAGACCTACAAGAGCAAGAACAAGTGCGGCACGGGCGGCGGCGGCGGCGGCAGCACGAGCGGCGCCACCGGCACGGTGAACACCAACGGCATCTCGCTCAACGTGCGCTCCTCGCCGAGCACGAGCGCGTCGATCGTGGGCACCGTCGCAGACGGCCAGAAGGTCACCATCAGCTGCCAGAAGCTCGGCAGCTCGGTCACCGGCACCTACGGCACGACCAAGCTCTGGAGCTACATCGGCAACGGCTACATCTCCGACGCCTACGTCTACACGGGCTCCGACGGTCAGGTCGCGCCGACCTGCAAGTGAACCACGCTCCGGGCTCCGGCGCGCTTCGGCTCGATGCCGAGGCGCGCCGCCGCGTCTCGACGCCGCGCGCCTCGACCAGATAGAACGCTCGCGTGAGCGAGGAACGCGCGCCCCAGTCCGACGGTCACGACGCCTTCGAGGCTCGCGAGATGCACGACGGCTCACCCGTCGTGCACCGCGACAAGCTCGTCTCGCGCGCGATGGCCGGCATCATGACGCTGCCCGCGCTGCTCACAGCCGTGCTCGCCGTGGTGATCCCGCTGCAGAACGCGACGGCCTCGAAGCCGCTGCCGCCCGAGGCGCTGCCCTTCGTCGTCGGCGGGCTCGCGCTCATGAGCCTGCTCTTCGGTGTGCTCGCGATCGCCTTCGGTGTGCTGCGCAGCGTGCTCACGACGCGCGCGCTGCACGTGAAGTACGGCCTCTGGGGACCGACGATCGAGCTCTCGAAGATCCGCGCGGCGCGTGTGATCCCCTACCCGCTCATCAAGTACGGCGGCTGGGGCATCCGGCGCGGTCTCGACGGTAGCTGGGCCTACGTGAGCCCGAACCCCGGCGACGTCGTCGAGATCGAGTACGAGGACGCGCGCGGCAAAGCGAAGAAGGTCGTCGTCGGGCCCGAGAACCCGACGGCGCTCGTCGCTGCGATCGAGCGAGAGCGCCACAAGCCGCGCGTGCGCATCGAGGAGTTCGAGCCGCCGAGGAGCGCGCGCGACTCCGGCGACGCCGAGCTCGAGGCGCTCGCGGAAGACGAGGTCGAGGCCGAGCGCGAGCGCAAGGGGCGCACGCTGCCCTGAAACGCGCGGCGCGCACGCGCCGAGGAGGCTCCGAATGGCAGCGAAACCCAGCACCGTCGCCGAATACCTCGACGCTCTGCCGCCCGATCGCCGCGCGGCGATCGAATGCGTGCGTGAGCTCGTGCGGAAGAACGCCGACCCCAAGCTCGAGGAGGGCATCCAGTACGGCATGATCGCCTGGTACGTGCCGCACTCGGTGTTCCCGCCCGGGTACCACACCGATCCGAAGCAGCCTCTGCCCTATGCGGCGCTCGCCTCGCAGAAGAACCACATGTCGCTCTACCTGATGACGGCATACGCCGAGGGCAGCGAGGGCGAGGCCTGGATCCGCGCAGCCTGGCCGAAGACGGCGAAGAAGCTCGACATGGGCAAGAGCTGCATCCGATTCAAGCAGGTCGACGATCTCGCGCTCGACGTCGTCGCCGAGGCGATCCGCCGCGTGAGCGTCGACGACTTCCTCGCGGCCTACGCGCGCGTCGACCCGCGCGAACGCAAACGCGCGTCGAGCTCCGGCGCCAAGGCCACCGCCTCGCCGAGCAGACGCAAGCCCTCGAGGTAATGGTGCGCTCCGTGGCGGATGAGCGCCTCGGAGGGCCCACCCACCTCGGGAAAACCGCGCCCCTCGGCGTCGGTCTGGAGTGATTCGTAGTTCGCGAAGAGCCTGCCCCAGGGGCTCGAGAGCACCGAGCCGATGCGCTCTCGCGCGTGCCGCGGGTACCAATAGAGGTCGTGGTAGGCGACCGAGGCCACGTAGGCCCAGGGCGCGAGCAGGGTGTCGAGCGTCCAGCCGAGCGGCTTCTTCAAGGGGCCCCAGTAGATGCGGTGCTGGTTCTTCGCGGCGAAGGTCATGTCGCGGAAGGGGCCCTCGAAGCTCCAGCGCTCGCGTGCGGCGTCGACGTCGCCGACGATCTCGATCTCGCGCAGGTCGCCGCAGCCGAGGCCCGCCTCGTGGGCGAGGCGCACGTAGCGCAGGTCTCGCAGCGCATCGAAGCCCATCATCGTCGCGGCGACGGCGTCGATGGCCACCTGATCGGCCGAGGCGAGCATGACGTTCTTCACGTGCGGGATCATGCAGCGTGGGCCAGGCCCGTCGCCTGCGAAGCTGCCGTCCATGACGGCGAAGACGCCCGGGTGGATCGCCTTCTGGATGCGCAAGAGATCGACGAGCGTCTCGTGGATGCGCGAATGCGTGCGGTGACGCTGCTCGTTCAGCAGACCGCCGAAGGCGTTCTTCATCGCGCCGGTGGTCGTGGTGAAGACGTGGGTCTTCACCGTGGGCAGGTGCAGGATGTTCTCGCCGATGAAGCGCCTCGGGATCGAGAAGCCCTTCGGGTAGACCTCGTTCAACGCGAGGAACTGCTTCGTGAGATCGCCCACGGCCTCGCGCACGTCGACCCAGTCTTCGCCCTCGTAGAGGTGCACGTTGCGCAGCCCGAAGCGCTCGGTCACGCCGAGGAGCTTGTTCTCGCGCTCACCGAGCTTCGCGTCGATGACGACCGTGCGGTTGTGGCAGACGTGCAGGCGCTCGCGCGCGTAGCCGAGGCCGAGCAGCGCGCGGACAGTGCCCTCGAGCTGCCAGGGCGTGGTCGAGGCGCCCGGATAGAAGAAGTGCCAGGAGAGGTTCGCCTTGAGCGCGGTGTCGAGGGCAGGGTCGAGCACCTCGCGCAGGCCCGCGAGCTCGACGAGGCGCGCGACGTCGGCGAAGACGGACGAGGGCTGCGTGCGGACGACGGCGACGCGTGATCGGGGCATGCTTCAGCCTGAGCGTTCGGCCGAACCGCGCCGAGCTCTCAGCCGCAGGTGTAGGTGACCTGCCCGTTCGCGTCGACCTCGCAGCCGGTGCAATCCTCGGGCAGACAATCGCAAGGGTCGCCGCCGGCGCAGTCGGAGCGCACGTCGCAGAAGTAGCTGAGGCAGCTCGTATTGCTCGCCGAGGCGATGCAGACGTCGAGGTCGTCGAGGCAGGAGGCCGGGCCGCAGAGGAAGAAGCCTGGCTCGGCCTCGTTGAGCACGCATTGGAAGCTGCCTTCGCCCCCGCCGCAGTCGAGGCAGGTCTGGTTCGGCGAGCAAGGCTCGTCGTCGCAGGCGAGCAGCCCGCTGCTCGTGGAGATCTCCGCGTCTTGGCCGCCCGCGCCGGCCGCGCTCGTCTCGGTGTCGTCGCCACAGGCGACGAGCGCGGAGGTCGAGCAGAGGGCGAGGCCGGTGGCGAGCAGCAAGACGGAGCGCAGCATGGCGCGGATCATGAGACGCGAGCGCCCGGCGGGGCAAGCACGAAGCAGCCACCGGGCGCCACGCGGTGTGTGCTCAGCCGCCCTCGTTGCAGGGCCCGATGGGCGCGTCGCAGTTCGCCGGGCCGCAGGTCGTCGGGTAGAGCTGGTCGCCGAAGCAGGTCTCGGCTTCGCCGCAGGCGAGGCTGGGGTCGCAGCTCGAGCTGACGCAGTCGCCGAGCGGCTCGTCGCAGTTCGCGGGGCCGCAGCCGGTCGGATAGAGCAGCCCCTCGACGCAGGTGAGCACCTGGGTGCAGATGAGCTCGGGGTCGCAGTTCTCCGCGCAGGGGCCGAGCGGCTCGTCGCAGTTCGCCGGGCCACAGGTCGTGGGGTACATCTGACCGTCGATGCAGCTCAGCGCCTCGCCGCAGATCAGCGTCGGGTCGCAGCTGCCCTCGCAGGGGCCGAGCGGGGCGTCGCAGTTCGTGGGCCCGCAACCCGTCGGGTAGAGCAGGCCGTCGACGCAGGTGATCGCCTGGTCGCAGACGAGCGAGGGGTCGCACTCGAGGCAGGCCATCGCGGTGCAGCCGACCTGGCCGCTCTCGTCGCAGTAGCAAGTGTTGCAGCCGTCGGCGTCGGGGAAGGTGTCGCCGACCGCGTAGGTCTGGCCGTTGAAGTCGCAGCCGGTGCCGCCGCCGCCTTCACCACCTTCGCCGCCGCCTCCGCCGGTCGAGCTGGAACAGCCCGCGGCGGCGAGCAGGAGGGCGGTGGCGAAGAGCGCGACGGGTGCGGAGGTGGTGGTTCGGTTCATGGCTGGCTCCGTGGAAGGAAGGGGTCCTGCTCGGTGGGTGTCCGACCCCGGCTCCGTCCGTGATCGAAACTGCCACGGTTGGCTGCGCCCACCGAAGTTCCTCGCTCAGCGCGAGGCCACTTCCTTGCGAGGCTCCTTCGCGCCGCCCGTCTCGTCGAAGGTGAAGAGCAGCTCCTTCCGCTGGTCGTAGGACTCGCGGGTGCCCCACTTCGGGTTCATGTCCTTGATCCAGTAGACCTCACCCGAGACGATCCGGTCGTTCGGGTTCCCGGTGCGCTCCGGCAGCCTGCGCATGTAGTCGACCATCGCGTCGCGGTAGGCGCGGTTGTGGCCGAGGTGCATGCGGTTGAAGTAATCGCTCCAGATCTGGTTGTAGAGGAAGCTCTTCGCGTTCTTCAGATCGTAGTTCGGCGCGCGCACGTAGAAGGGGTCGATGTGCCGCCCGTCGACCGTGACGCAGTCGGCCACGATGGTGCCGTCGTCCATCACGGGGTTGGGCGAGAACATGAACCAGCCCTGGAGGAAGCGCAGGCGCAGCGAGAGCACCTTCATCGGCTCGGGGTGCGGCGAGAGCGACACACCGAGGTTCTGCACCGGGCCCGTCTGGTTCAGCGACTCGACGAGGTTCTGCCAGGGCTTCTTGGTGGTCCACAGCTCGGTGAGCGCCTGGTTGAAGGCCGCGAGGAACATCACCACCACGAAGGCCTCGCGCAGACCGCCGCGCGCGTAGCGGCGCAGCTTCGCGACGTAGGCCCCGGGCAGAGGCGCGGGCGCCGGGTCGCCAGCGCGCGAGGCGCGCTCGGGGTCGAGGCCGAAGAAGCGCGACGTGCGCCCACGCAGCGCGCCCATGAGCGCCGTCAGGAGCGAAGCCACGCCCGGCAGGCGCGGGATCCACGCGAAGACCGAGCCGATGGGCAGCGCCGCGATCGCGTCGGCGAGCGCGGCCGAGCCCGTCACCAGCTCGCCGCTCGGGCGCAGCACGCTGAAGCCCGCGCGCCTCTCCTCGGCGGAGCGGGCCTCGTCGAAGCCGAGCAGGCCGAAGCGATCCAGGCGCGCGAGCACACGCGAGGCGAGCAGGAGCGCGCCGCTCTTCGGGTCGACGATCACGGTGCGCTCGCGGTGCGTGCGGCGCATCGCGCGGATCGTGGCCTCCCAGTCCTCGGTGGAGAAGAGCACCGTGCTGAAGACGCAGAGCGCCCACGCGAAGGGCCCGAGCACGAAGGAGGAGCCGAAGCCGATGTGCAGGAGGCAGATGAGGAAGATCGCGATGCGCCGCAGCCAGAGCTTCACCTCGAGATCCCCGATGCGCAGCGCCGGCAGCAGCATGCAGAAGGGGATCATCGCCTCGGCCACGAGCACCGCCGGCGTCATGAACTTGATGAGCCAGAAGGGGATGTGCTCGCGGATGTTCGCGAAGAGCGGCGTGATCATGCGGTCGACGTACAGGACGTAATGGACCGCCGTGCCGTTGTGCCAGTTGGGCCCCGTCTTGTGGACGACGTTGAAGTAGTAGATGGCCGAGAACTGGAACGCGATCGCGATGCCCACGAAGCTCACGAAGGGCAGCTTCACGCGGGGGTCGTCCATCGCGGCGCGGTCGGCGAGCTCGCCGACGCTCCGCTCACGACGCTGGCGCAGCGAGCGGAGCAGCGCGTCGAGGCTGAAGCGGTCGCCCAGCGGGAGGAAGGCCGTCCACAAGACGAGCAGGTTCTGCACGACGTAGCCGCCGTTCTCGATGAGCAGCACGCGGCCGTTCATGCTCGTGACGGCGAGCACCGCGAGCACCTGCCAGAGCTTCGTGCGCCAGCCGACGAGCAGCCCCACGTAGACGGCGAGGATCGCGGCCCAGAGCACCCAGAGCTCGGGCGCCGTGGTGAAGCCGTGCAAGAAGGAGAAGTTCTGCGCCTGCGGCCGGAAGAGCACGACCCAGTTCGGCAAGACGCCGCGGTCGCTGAACATGGCCTCCCAGTCGCCGGTGCGACGGAAGAGGTCCATGATCAGGTAGAAGCCGAGCAAGAAGCGCGTGAGCCCGAGCGTGCGCCGGTCGAAGCTCATGTAGGAGCGCTCGAGGAGCTTGCGCCAGGTGCCCTCCGACGCAGTCTGCCCCTCGTGGGGGGCCTCGTCCGAGGGTGTGGCGAGAGCGGCGGCCTGGTCCCGGTGTTGCTTCGGCATCGGTCGAAGCCCGGCTGATCCAAGATCGGTGCCGGGCTCCGCTCGAGGGCCGCCCCCCCGCACGAATGCCTGGAATTCGACTCGGGAGCGCCGGCCGTGGCGTAGCCCTGCGCCGTTCCGCCACGTCAGGGTCGCCCCGACAGGCGCGCAAGCTCTGCGAACGCCCCCCGCAGGAGCTGCGCCCATGCCGGGTCGGACCACGCCGCTCGAGCGAGCGAACCGTGCCGCAAACTTCTCGCCCGGCCCGGGGCCCTCTAGCCTCCCGAGAACGATGAGCTCCACCCAAGTCACCGCCGCCGCGCTCGTCTCCAAGCTCGCCGCCACGCTCGGCGCCGTCGGCCTGCTGGCGCTCGCCGGCTGTGCGCGCACGGTGCTCATCGACGACGGCACGGGCGGCAGCGGCGGTGGCACGAGCGACTGCGAGGCCACCTGCGTCGACGGCTGCTGCTCCGAAGGCGAGTGCCTGCCAGGCGACGACCCCTTCGCCTGCGGCGCGCGCGGCAACGCCTGCGTCGACTGCGGCTCGCAGGGGCTCGCCTGCGACGCCGTCTCGCGCTCTTGCACCGGCGGCGACTGCCTCTGCGGCGACGGCTTCTGCGACTTCGGCTGCGGCGAGGACTCCTTCAATTGCAGCCCCGACTGCGGCGGCGAGTGCCTCTGCGGCGACGGCTTCTGCAACCCGGCCTGCGGCGAGGACTCGTTCAGTTGCAGCCCCGACTGCGGCGCTCAGTGCGTCTGCGGCGACTTCGTCTGCGATCCGAGCTGCGGCGAGTTCTCGGGCAACTGCCCCCAGGACTGCGGCAAGGACTGCATCTGCGGCGACCTCTTCTGCGACTTCGAGTGCGGTGAGTCCTCGTTCAACTGCCCGAACGACTGCAGCGGTCAGTGCGTCTGCGGCGACTTCGTCTGCGATCCCTTCTGCGGTGAGTCCTCGTTCAACTGCCCCTTCGACTGCGGCGGTCAGTGCGTCTGTGGCGACGGCTTCTGCGACTTCGGCTGCGGCGAGTCGAGCCAGAGCTGCCCCTTCGACTGCGGCGGTCAGTGCATCTGCGGCGACGGGCTCTGCAACCCGAACTGCGGCGAGTCCACGTTCAACTGCCCCTTCGACTGCGGCAACCAGTGCGTCTGCGGCGACGGGCTGTGCAACCCGGCCTGCGGAGAGTCGAGCGCGAGCTGCCCCTTCGACTGCGGCAACCAGTGCGTCTGCGGCGACGGGCTGTGCAACCCGGCCTGCGGCGAGACGAGCTTCAGCTGCCCGCTCGACTGCGGCGCTCAGTGCATCTGCGGCGACGCGGTCTGCGACCCCAACTGCGGCGAGACCAGCCAGAACTGCCCGAACGACTGCCAGGCGCCGACCTGCAGCCACGACAAGTGCGTCGAGGGCGCGCCGCTCGGTCCGCAGTGCGACGGCTGCATCGCGCTCATCTGCCAGGTCGACCCCTTCTGCTGCCAGCAGGCCTGGGACTCGCTCTGCGTGCAGGAGGTCGGCACGGTCTGCGGGCAGGTCTGCCCCGGCACCTGCGTCTGCGGCAACGGTCAGTGCCAGCCCCAGTGCGGCGAGACGGCCGCCTCCTGCCCGAACGACTGCCAGAACCAGTGCGTCTGCGGCAACGGCCTCTGCCAGCCGCAGTGCGGCGAGACGGGCTTCAGCTGCCCCATCGACTGCCAGAACCAGTGCTTCTGCGGCAATGGTCAGTGCCAACCCCAGTGCGGCGAGAACGGCATGAGCTGCCCGACGGACTGCGGACCGATGCCGCCGCCCCCGCCGCCGGGCGGCTGAGCGCGAGGGCTCCGGGGCGCGGCCTCGCCGCCGCGCCCGTTCAGCCTGCTCGCTTCGGAGGCGCCACCCCGCCGAGCCGCTCGAGCACCCTCGAGGCCGCGCGCCCGAGCACCCCGTCGTTGCGGTGGTAGAGGCGTGGCTCGAAGAGGTGCGTGCTCGCGCCCGTCCAGCGGATGCGCCGCAGCTCGCCGCTCCGCAGCTGGGCTCGGACCATCGCGTCCGGCAGCCAGCCGAAGCCGATCCCCGCGAGGATGGCCGCGTGTTTCGCGGCGAAGTCGTTGAGGTGGATCGTCGTGCGCGGCGCGAGCGACGAGGTGCCGAGCACGAGGCGCGGATCCGAGCCGCGCACGGTGCAGAGCACGTGCTGCTCGAGCTCGGCCGCCTCGAAGAGCCTGCGTGGTGCCGCGAGCGCGTGGTCGCGGTGCGTCACGAGCGAGGCCGGGATCGTGGGTAGGGCGATCGAGCGCAGCTGCGCGCTGCGCGGAGGCAAGACGGCGATCATCAGGTCGGCCTCCTCGCGCTCGAAGCTCGCCTCGACGCCGTCGAGGAAGTCGGCGCGCACGTCGATGCGCGTCGGCACCTGCTCGCGCACGAGCTCGGCGACGACGTCGAGGATCGGCGCCGCCGGCTGCACGCCGTCGAAGACGATCGAGAGGCGGGGCTCCCAGCCGCTCTTGATCTCGTGGCACACGCTCTCGAGCGCGCGCTCGGCGGCGAGCATCGCCCGGCAGGCCTCGAGCACACGCTCCCCGGCGGGCGTGAGCTTGGTGCGGTAGCCGCGCCGATCGAGCAAGACGAGGCCCGTCTGCTCCTCGAGCGAGCGCACCGCGGCGAGCACCGCAGTGTGCGCCTTGTGCAAGGCGCCGGCGGCTGCCTGGTAGGTCTTGTGCCTCGCGAGCGCGTCGAAGGCGCGGGCCTGCTCGAGGGTGATGCTCATCGAAGCCGAGCTACCTACAACGCCGTCGGGCCGAGGAGTAGGCCGCGCCCATCGCAGGATGCGTGGCGGGCGCGCGCGCAGGGCGAGCGGCGTCGCGCCTTCGGCTCGGCTTGCGCGGTGTTCACGCGTGCGGTCTGCTTCGCCGATGCCTGCCGCAGAGCGCCCGGTCCACCTGTACGACGCCTTCCTGCGCAAGGTCCCGAGGCAGTCGCGCTCGCGCAGCGTCGTCGAGGCCATCCTGGTCGCGGCCTTCGAGCGGCTGCAGCGCGACGACGAGGCGCCCGCGCTCGAGAGCATCGCGGCGCGCGCCGGCGTGGGCATCGGCTCGCTCTACGACTACTTCCGCGATCGGCAGGGCGTGCTGGCAGGCGCCGTCGCGAAGCTCACCGAGGACAACCTCGAGGCCTTCGAGCAGTGCCTGCGCGACTCGCGCGCGCTTCCGCTCGAAGAGGCCGTCGCGTCGATCGTCGATCACATCCTCCGCGTGTACCTGGCCGATCCGAAGATCGCCCGGCTCGCGCTTCGCATGTCGTACCAGCTCGGCCTCGTCCCCACGCTCGCATCGACGCAGACGATCTTCGCGGCCTCGCTCGCCCAGGCGCTCGCAGCGCGCACTGACCTCGGCCCTCCCCGCGACTACCGCGTGACCGCCTACGCGCTCACCCATGCAGCGATGGGCATCGTGCACTCCAGACTGTGGGAGGAGTCTCCCCCCGTCTCCTCCGACGAGCTGCGCGCCGAGCTCATCGCGGTGGTGCTCTCGTCGCTCCGACGGAGCTGAGCCTCGGGTTCGCTTCCAGGCGATCCGAGGGCATTGCTGAGCTCCTCGCGCGCCCTCCTCGGGTTCTTCCGACCCGGGCGGACATGCACGGGCGGCCGTCGTAGCAGCGACCATGAAGACGTGCTGCTGGGCAAGTTCGCCGCCGTCCCGAAGAAGTGATCACGCACACGCCCCGCGAGCTCGGCGCTCATGGCGTGAGCTCTTCGCTCAGGGCGCGACCTCTTCGCAGCTGCAGGTGCTGATCCAGGGCACGGAGGTGGGCATGCACTTGGCCTTCGTGCCCGGCAGCGAGGTGCAGGGGTTGGGGCAGTCGCGGTCGCGCTTGCAGACGTAGGGCGTGTAGTCGGGGTGGATGGGCGACTTGAGGCAGGTCGTCGCGCCCACGCCCGATGCGACGCACTTCTCGCCCTTCACGCAGTCGGCGTCGCTCGTGCAGCGCAGGCGGTCGTCTCTCGAGCAGCCTCCCTCGGCGACGCAGCCGAGCGGATCGGAGCAGCACACCGGCGTCGCGCCTTTGCACGTGTCCGGACCACAGGCGCGTTCGGCGAGCTTCTTGCGGCACATGCCCGAGACGCACTCGGTGCCCGGCGTGCGGCAGGACGAACCCTCGATGCAGGTCTCACCGAAGTCGCAGGGCGTCGACCCGTCGCGCGGCATCGGCAGGCAGTCGGCGAGGCCGCTGCTGCCCGAGAAGAGCCACTGCTCGCAGCACACGTGCTTCGGCTCGCAGTCGAGGCTCTCGTCGCAGCGCGCCATGCGATCGAAGGACGCGTTGAGCGAGAACCTGAGCTCGTCGCACTGCTCCCACTGCGTCTTCAGGTAGCCGATCTCGCCGACCGGTCCGTCGTCGACCGACGGCAAGCAGCGCCCTTCCCGCCCGTTCGCGCAGCAGGTCTCGATGCCCGAGCGACAGCGGACGTCGCCGCACTCGAAGCTGTCGGGATCCGACACCTGGCGCGGCGGCTCGGGGTCCGCCTCGGGCGCGACCCCGCGCGCGGGCGCGCTCGAGGCCGGGCGCGCGAGGCTCGAGGCGCTCGACGGAGCGATGGGCTCGGGCAGGGCGAGCGACGCAGTCTCTGCGGGCGAAGGAGGAGCTGGCCGCTCGGGCGCGCCACAGGCCGAGAGCGCGACGAACGCAGCGATGACGCTCAGCGCGGCGGCGGACACGAACGAGCGCCGGCGTGGAGGGCGACGGGCAGCGCCGCGGGAGGGCCCGAGATCGGTCACGGCGCGGGAGCCTACACGCCGTGCGCATGACGCGGCAGCGTCAGGCCCCGAGTCGCCTGCCCCCTTGACTGTAAGTGAACATTTACTTACATACTTGCTCATGGCCCAGCGGCGCAGCACCGAGGTCCGACAAGCCGAGATCGCCGACGCCGCGCTGCGCATCATCGCGACGCGCGGCATCGGCGCGCTCACGGTCGCCGCGCTCGCGAAGGAGCTCGGCCTCACCGGCGGCGCGCTCTACCGGCACTTCGAGTCGACCGACGCGATCCTCGAGGCCGTCGCGGCGCGGGTGGTGTCGTTGCTCGTCGCGACGCTGCCCGACCCCTCGCTTCCGCCGCTCACGTGGCTCGAGCGTTTCATCGAGTCGCGCGCGAGCACCGTCGCCGGGCACGCGGGTCTCGCGCGGCTGCTCTTCTCGGACCAGCTGGCGCTCGCGCTGCCGGCACCCGCGCTCGAGCACCTGCGCACGGTCTACAAGTCGACGAGCGCAGCGATGCTGAGGGCGATCGCCGAGGGCCAGGCGCGCGGAGAGATCCGGCGTGACCTCGAGCCGATGGAGCTCGTCCCGATCGTCATGGGCTCGGTGCAGATGCTCGTGATGAGCCAGGCGGGCACGATCATGCCGCGCATGACGAGCGCGCCGAAGATCTGGTCGACGCTGCACACCCTGCTCAGCCCGACGAAAGGAGCGAAACGATGAGCGCCTCGGAGCTCGTGCGCAGGTTCGCCAGGGCCTCGCGTTGGCTGCTCTTGCCCGCAGCGATCGCCGGCGGCCTCGCCTACCAGAGGTCGCGCCCGGTCGAGGCGCGCATCGTCGAGGTCGACGCCGGCGAGGTGCGCCTCGAAGCGGTCGGCATCGGCACCGTGGAGAGCGAGGTCGTCGTGGCGCTCTCCTTCACCGCCACCGGTCGCATCACGGCGCTCGCGCTCAGCGAAGGGCAGGCGGTGAAGGTCGGCGACGCGATCGGCACGCTCGACGTCGCCACGCTCGAGAAGCAGAAGGCCGTCGCCGAAGCAGGCATCGGGCTCGCGAACGCAGGGCTGCAGAAGGCGCAGGCGGATCTCGCGCGCGCCGAGGCCTCGCGCGAGGTCGCCAAGCTCGAGCTCGCGCGCACCGAGAGCCTGCACGCCTCGGGGGTCACGAGCCAGGCCGCGCTCGACGCGGCGAAGGAGCGCGCCCTGCGCACCGAGGCCGAGGCCGCCGCCGCGCGCGCGGCGATCGCCCAGAGCCGCGGCGCCTACGTGGTCGCGAAGGAGAGCGTCGCCGTGCAGGCGCAGCAGGTGAGCGACGGCGTCTTGCGCAGCCCGGTCGACGGCATCGTCGTCAAGCGGCACCACGAGGTGGGCGACGTCGTCGGCCTCGGCACGCCGGTCTACACCGTGGCCTCGACGCGCAAGATCTGGGCGCGCGTCTGGGTCGACGAGACGGCCCTGCCCCGCCTGCGCGAGGGCGCCGAGGCGACCGTGCGCTTGCGCGGCGACGAGCAGCGCCCGCTGCGCGCGAAGCTCGACCGCGTCTCGCCCGAGGCCGATCGGCAGACCCACGAGGTGCTCGTCGACCTCGAGCTCGTCGACCGGCCCGAGCGCCTCGTCTTCGGCCAGCGCGCGGAGGCCCTCATCCTGCTCGAGCGACGCAGCGCGGCGATACGCGCGCCGCGCACCGCTTGCGACGCAGCGGCCGGCAAGTGCTGGCTCGCCGAAGGTGGACGCATCGCCGAGGCGCGCGTCGCCTTCGGGCTCGCGGGCCGTGAGCACGTCGAGATCCTCGAGGGGCTCTCGCCGGGCGCGCGCCTGGTCGATCGCGCGGGTTTCGTCGCCGAGCCACCCGCCCGCTTCGAGGCCGTGCTGATCGACCCCGCCGGCAAGCGCATCACCGAGAGGGCGCCGTGAACCTCGCGCTGCGCGACATCCAGCACCAGCTGCCTCGCTTCCTCGCGACCGCGGGAGGGCTCGGCCTCTTGCTCACGATCGTGCTCGCCATGGGCGGGATCTACCAGGGCATGGTCGAGGAGGCCGTGCTGCTCATCGATCGCACCGGCGCCGATCTCTGGATCGTCCAGGAGAGCACCAAGGGCCCCTTCGCCGAGCGATCGAGCGTGCCGCTCTCGCTCGAGGATCGCGCACGCACCACACCGGGCGTGGCCTGGGCGCGCCCCTTCTCCACCTACACCACCGAGATCGACGGGCCGGGCGGAGCTCAGAGGCTCACGCTCGTCGGCCTCGGCTGGCCCGAGGACAGAGGCGCAGGCCTGCGCCTCGTGCGCGGCCGCACGATCGAAGCTGCGCGCGGCGAGCTGCTCGCCGACGAGGCGCTCGGCATCGCCATCGGCGAGGTGCTCGTGCTCGGCGACGAACGCTACACGGTCGTCGGTACCACGAAGGGCATGGTCGCCTCCGGCGGCGACGCGCTCGCCTTCGTGACGCACGGCGATCTCTTGCGCATCTCGAGCTACGCCTCCCCCGAGGCGGTTCGCAGTCGAGGCGCGACCCCGCCGCTCGTGGCGCAGGGCGCGCACGCGATCCTCGTCGGCGCCGAGCGCGGCGCCTCGGCCCTGGAGCTCGGCGCGCGCATCCAGGGCTGGGGCGACGTCACGGTGTTCAGCGCCGAGGCGCAGCGCGACCTCTTGCTGCGCGGTGTGATCGACAAGGCGCGCCGCCAGATCGGCCTCTTCCGAGGGCTGCTCGCGGTCGTCTCGGGCATCGTGGTGTCGCTCGTCGTCTTCAACATGACGGCCGCGAAGACGCGCGAGATCGCGCTGCTCAAGCTGATGGGCGCCAGGCGCAGGCTCATCGCCAGCATGATCGTGCAGCAGTCGGTGCTCTTGAACCTGCTCGCCTTCGGCGTCGCGGTCGCCGTCTCCCAGCTCGCCTTCGACGCCTTCCCCCGGCGCGTGGCCGTCGGCCCGAGCGACTTCGCCGCCGTGCTGGCGCTCTCGATGCTGATCGCGCTCGCCGCGAGCTTCGCCGCCGTGAGGCGCGCGCTGTCGATCCCGCCCACCACGATCCTCGCAGGCTGAAGATGAAGGCCGTACGCGCGCTGCACCTCGACAAGACCTACGGCTCCGGCGAGAGCGCCGTGCACGCGCTGCGCGACGTCTCGCTCGAGGTGGAGCGCGGCGAGGTCGCGGCCCTGCTCGGCCCGAGCGGCTCCGGCAAGTCCACGCTGCTCACCACGATCGGCCTCCTGAACCCCCCCGACCGCGGCTACCTCGAGCTCGCCGGCACGCCGATCCTGCGCGACGGCGAGGTGCACGGCGACCTCGCGGCCTGGCGGCGCAGGCAGATCGGCTTCGTCTTCCAGAAGGCGAACCTCATCCCCTTCCTCGACGCGCTCGAGAACGTGCTCGTCGCCTTCCAGATCAACGGCCTCGGCGGCGCGACGGCGAAGAAGCGCGCCCTCGAGCTGCTCGACTACCTGGGCCTCGCCGAGCGCGCTCACGCGCGGCCGGAGCAGCTCTCCGGTGGCCAGCAGCAGCGTGTCGCGATCGCGCGCGCGCTCGCGATGGATCCGCCGCTCATCCTCGCCGACGAGCCCACAGCTGCGCTCGACGGCGCACGCAGCCACGACGTGATGATGCTCTTCCGCAAGGTGGCCCACGAGAAGCAGACGGCGGTCGTCGTCGTGACGCACGACCACCGCGTGCTCGACGCCTTCGACAGCGTGCACGAGATGGAGGACGGCGTGCTCAGGCGGGCGGGCGGGCACGGCGCGCCCCGGCCGCAGGCCGAGCCAGGATTGTCCATCTCATAGACAATCCATTGCACTACTTTGTCATTTGTTCGGCGAGGCCACGCCCCCAAGCTCGGCCTCATGGATCATCCCATCGTCCGAGGTCGTGTCGCCCGCCAGGCGCACGTGGGGCTGCCCGAGGGCACGGTCGAGGAGGAGTACGCGCGCGAGGGCTTCTCGGGTCGCTACGCCCACCTCTATCGCAGCGAGGCGCCGGTCGCGTGGTCGCGCATCGAGGGCCCGCTCAAGCCACGCGCCTACGACCTGCGCGAGCTCGGCTCCTCGGCCACGGTGGACGACCCGCTCGATCGCAAGGTCTTGCTCGAGAACGCCGACGTGCGCGTGTCGATGCAGCGCCTCTCGCGCCCGATGCCCTACCTCTTGCGCGACGCCGACGCCGACGAGCTCTTCTTCGTGCACGCCGGCGCGGGCCGCCTCGAGACCGACTTCGGCCCGCTCGCCTACGAGGCCGGCGACTACCTGCTCGTGCCGCGCGGCACGAGCTTCCGCTTCTCGCCTACGAGCGCGACCTCGCTCTTCGTGGCGGAGACGACCGGGGAGCTCAGCGTGCCGCAGCGCGGCCTGCTCGGTCAGCACGCGCTCTTCGATCCGGCGGTGCTGCGTGTGCCCACGCCGGAGAGCTCGAGCCTCGAGCCCGGGCCGACGGGCGAATACGAGCTGCGCATCCGACGAGGCGGCGAGCTCACGCGCGTCTACTACCCGAAGAACCCGCTCAACGTCGTCGGCTACAAGGGCACGCTCACGCCGATGGCGCTCTCGGTGCGCGACATCCGCCCGGTGCTCAGCGACCGCTACCACCTGCCGCCGAGCGCGCACGCGAGCTTCGTCGCCGAGGGTGTGATCGTGTGCACCTTCTTGCCGAGGCCGCTCGAGAACGGTGACCCGAGCGCGCTCAAGGTGCCCTTCTACCATTCGAACATCGATTTCGACGAGGTGCTCTTCTACCACTCGGGCGACTTCTTCAGCCGCGAGGGCATCGCGCCCGGCATGCTCACGCTCCACCCGAGCGGCATCCACCACGGGCCGCAGGGCAAGGCGCAGGAGCGCGCGGCGACCGCGAAGCGCACCGAGGAGGTGGCCGTGATGATCGATACGCGCAGGCCGCTCCGCGCGACCGACGAGATCGGCCGCGTCGAGCGCGCCGACTACTGGAAGAGCTGGCAGGAGAAGGCCTGAGCATGAAGCCCGAGCACGACCCCAAGATGAACGCGATGACGACCAACCCCGCCGGCCTCGACGGCATCGAGTTCGTGGAGTTCGCATCCCACGAGCCCGAGCGGCTCCACGCGCTGTTCCTCGCCTTCGGCTTCTCGCGCACGATGCGCCACGCCGAGCGCGACATCGACCTCTACGAGCAGAACGACATCCGCTTCCTGCTGCACAAGAGCCCGAGCGGCTTCGCCGGCGCCTTCGCCAAGGCCCACGGGCCGAGCGTGCCGGCGATGGGCTGGCGCGTGCGCGACGCGAAGGCGGCGCTCGAGGCTGTGACCTCGCGCGGCGCGCAGTCGGCCGAGGGCGACTTCGAGCTCGCCCGCGGCGAGGCGATGCCGGCGATCTACGGCGTCGGTGAGAGCCTCATCTACCTCGTCGATCGAAGGGGCCCGGCGCTCTACGAGAAGATGGGCTTCGTGAAGCTCGACCAGCCCGACCTGGTCGCTCCGAAGGGCTTCTTGCTCATCGACCACCTCACGAACAACGTGCACAAGGGCACGATGCAGAAGTGGGCCGGCTTCTACGAGAAGGTCTTCGGCTTCACGCAGGTGCGCTACTTCGACATCCGCGGCGTGAAGACGGGCCTCACCTCCTTCGCGATGCGCTCGCCTTGCGGGAGCTTCTGCATCCCGATCAACGAGGCCGACGAGAAGAAGAGCCAGATCAACGAGTACCTCGACGAGTACCGGGGGCCGGGCGTGCAGCACATCGCCTTCCTCACGAGCGACATCCTCGCGAGCCTCGCGGGGCTCGAGGGCAGCCCGATCGAGTTCCTCGACATCGACGACGACTACTACGCGAGCGTCTTCGAGCGCGTGCCCGGCGTGACGGAGGACCGCGCCGCGATCCAGAAGCGCAACGTGCTCGTCGACGGCGACGACGACGGCTACCTGCTGCAGATCTTCACCAAGAACCTCATCGGCCCGATCTTCATCGAGCTCATCCAGCGCAAGAACCACCTCTCCTTCGGTGAAGGGAACTTCGGCGCGCTGTTCCGCTCGATCGAGCGCGATCAGGCGAAGCGCGGCGTCTTCGATCGGCCCTGAGAAGCAGGGCGCCGCAGAGGCCGCCGGCTCGAGCACCGCTCGGGCTTGGCGGCCGTGGCGTTTCTGCTCTACCAACGCCACCATGCGTCACACACGGCCGGGGCCGAGCTCGCAGACCCACGCTGACTCGCACCACGCCGAGTCGAAGGAGCAGCGCTCGTGAAGCGGCTCGTCACCGGCGCGACGGGCTTCCTCGGCGCGGCGCTCGTCGAGCGTCTGCTCTGCGAGGGCGTGGGCGGCCTGTGCCTGCTCGTGCGGCGCGGCGGCGATCGCCGGCGCCTCGAGGAGGTGCTCGCGAAACACCCCGGCGCCGACGTCGAGCTCCGCGAGGGCAGCCTCGAGTCGGTGGAGGCCGCGTCGGCGCTGCTCGACGACGTGGGGCTCGTCTACCACCTCGCGGCCACGCTGAAGGGCACGAAGGCCGAGGTCTTCGCGGGCACCGTGGAGTCGACGCGGCACCTCTGCGAGGCGATCCTGAGGCGCGGCGCGCCGCTCGCGAAGCTCCTGCTCGTGAGCTCCTTCGGTGTGTACGGCGTGGCCGAGCTGCCGCCCGGGGCGACGATCGACGAGGACACGCCGCTCGAGGCGCACCCGGAGAGGCGCGACCTCTACTCCCAGGCGAAGCTCGCCCAGGAAGAGCTCGCTCGGCGCTTCCATCGCGAGCAGGGCCTACCGCTCGTCGTGCTGCGCCCGGGCATGATCTACGGCCCGGGGGCCGGCCTGCTGAGCGCGCGCGTCGGCCTCTCGATGCCGGGCTTCTTCCTCTTCCTCGGCGGCAAGAACCTCCTGCCGGTCACCTACGTCGACAACTGCGCCGAGGCCATCCGCGTCGCCGCCGAGCGCGCGCGCTTCGACGGCGACACCTACGACGTCGTCGACTCGGAGCTCCTGAGCTGCGACGACTACCTGCGCCGCTACCGCCGCGAGGCCCACGCGCTGCGCGTGCTGCCCCTGCCCTACGCCGCGCTCGAGGCGCTCTCGAGCGGGCTCGAGCGCGCGAGCCGCCTGAGCGGCGGGCGCGTGCCGGCCATCTTCACGCCCTACAAGACGAAGTCCTCCTGGAAGCCGCAGCGCTACTCGAACGCGAGGCTGCGCGAGCTCGGCGTGGAGCAGCTCGTCTCCACCGACGAGGGCCTGCGGAGGAGCTTCGCCGCGGCGCGCGCGTCGCGATCAGGGGGCTGAGGCGCGCAGAGACCGGAAGGCCTGAGCCAGGCGCCTCCTCTCGTCGGAGCGCTGCTCGCGCTTGGCTCGGCGCGCGCGGTCGTGCTCTCTTGGAGGAGCGGCGCCCGAGCGCGCTGCGTGTCCCCCCTCTCCCACGAGGCCCCGTCGATGAAGAAGCTCCTTGGATTGCTTGCGCTGTCGTTCTCGCTCTCGATCTCGGCGGCCGCTTCGGCCGACGTCGCGCCCGATCCTTGCGAGGGCAAGGCCGTCGGCGACGTCTGCGAGACCTACGACCAGAAGGCCGGCACCTGCCAGCAGGTGAGCGGCTTCCTCGACTGCGTGGAGAACAGCGCCACGACGAGCAGCACGACCAGCGGCGCCGGCGGCGGCGGTGATGGCGGCGGCGGCGACGGCAGCGGCGGCGGGGCGACGACGCAGTCGGAAGACGACGGCGGCTGCAGCGTGGCGGCCGTCGGCGCGCCGGTCGCAGCGGGCTCGATGAGCCTGCTCGCGCTCGCGCTCGTCGCGGGGCTGCGCCTCGGTGGGCGGCGCCGCAAGCAGGGCTGAGGCTCTTCGCATGGCGGTCGTCGAGCAGCTCCTCTGGCCGCTCGATCGCGCGCGCAGCTCGGTGCTGCGCGCGTTCGGTCCGCTGCTCGGGCCCTGGATGCGCAGCCGTGAGCTGCGCGTCGCCTGGCTCGGCACGTGGCTCGTCGCCCTGTCGCTGGTCGGCGCGCTCGTCTTGCCGACGTGGATGCTCGCGCTCGGGCCGATCGTGCTCGGCGTGCCGCACATCGCCTCCGACCTGCGCTACCTCGTCGCGCGCCCGGGGCTGCACCTGCGCGGCTGGTCGAGCCTCGCCGTGCTCGGGCCACTCGCCGCAGGCGCGCTGACCGGTCGCCTCTACTACGGCCTGCTCGCGACCACGCTGGCGGTGCTCGTGTCGCGGGCCACGTGGTTGCACAAGCTCGCGGGGGTCGCGCTCTCGCTCGGCCTCGCCGCGCTCACGTGGCGCTACCAGGGCTGGTCGGAGCTGGTCTTCGCGCACGCGCACAACCTCGTCGCGGTGCTGCTGTGGTGGGCGTGGCGGCCTCGCTCCGGGCGGGGGCACCTCTTGCCGCTCGGGCTCTTCGCCCTCGGCAGCGTCGCGCTCCTGAGCGGCGCGCTCGACCCGCTGTTCGCCGCCTGGGGCAAGCTCGCGCCGGAGCTCGGGCTGTCGCTCGGCGGGCACGCGAGGCAGCTCGCGCCCTTCGCCGGGCCCGAGGTCGGCCTGCGCTGGGTGCTCGCCTTCGCCTTCGCGCAGTCGGTCCACTACACGATCTGGTTGCGCCTCGTGCCGGAAGAAGACCGCGATCGCGAGGGCCCGCGCGGCTTCGCGAGCAGCTACCGCGCGCTCGCGGCCGACATCGGCCAACCGCTCGTGATCGCGACCCTGCTCGGCACCCTCTTCATCGCCGGCTGGGCCGTGCTCGACCTCGTGGCTGCGCGCGCGGGCTACCTGCGCTTCGCGGTGTTCCACGGGCAGCTCGAGCTCTGCGCCGGCGCCTGGCTCTTGCTGGAGGGGCGCCTCGGGCGTGGCGCCTCGAGCCCGCGGGTGGCCCTCGCATGAGCTGGCTCGGTGCCTTCCTCTTCACGCAGGTCGTCGAGATCCCGATCTACCTCTACGGCCTGCACCGGGCACGCCTCGAGCTCGCCTGGCCCGCGCGCGTCGCCCTGGCCTTCGGCGCCTCGGCCTTCACCCACCCCATCGTATGGTTCGTGTTCCCGCGGCTCTGGCGTGCGCTGGCGCAACCCGGGGGCTACTGGGGCATGGTCGCGGCAGCAGAGGCCTTCGCGGTGATCGCCGAGGCGGTCTACCTGGCCGGGGCGCGGATGAAGCCCGGCCCGGCCTTCGCGCTGGCGCTGCTCGCCAACGGCGCCAGCGTGAGCCTCGGCTTCTGGTCGCGCTTCCAATTCGGCTGGCCATGACGCTCCGCGCCGTCGCGCCTCGGGGCGGGACCGGCCACCTCCCGGGCTGCGCCGAGCGGCCTCGCCCGGCAGGGTCGTGGCGCTCGATCCTCGGCCCTTCTCTTTGATCCCACCTCCGAGCGACGCTACCGTGACGAAGTGAGATCGCGAGCGTGTCTGGCTGGGCTGTGGGTCGTCGCCCTGACGAGCTGCAGCGTCGCGCTCTCGGGCGACGAGGTGCAGTGCGAGTCCGCGTCGGACTGCGAGGCGCGCGGCTTCACCGACGCGATCTGCGAGGACAGCGCCTGCGTCGAAACCGAGGTGGTCGATCCCACGTGGGGTTGCCTCGGCAACGTGGTCGAGCCCCCGCCCGACACGAGCCAGAGCATCACCATGACGCTGCGCCTCGCCTACGCCGCCGGCGGCGGACCCGTGACCGACGCGGTGGTCGACGTCTGCGCGAGGCTCGACGTGGCATGCACCGGCGCGTCGACCGCCGAGTTCCCGAAAGGCATCGCACCCGACGCCACCGGTGTCTTCTCCGCGACGGTGCGACAGGGCTTCGACGGCTACATGCGCGTCACGGGCACCAAGGGCGTGCCGGCCGACGACGTGATGGACACGCGTGTGTACGTGGGCAGGCCGCTCATCGTGCCACCGAAGGTCGAGGAGGTGCGCCTGCTCAAGCCCAACGAGTACGAGGCGCTCTCCGCAGCCGTCGCGCAGAAGGCCGCGGATCCTCTGCGGGGCACGATGATCGGCCTCGCGGTCGACTGTCAGGGCGACGCTGCCGCGGGCGTGCGCTTCGAGAGCTCGAGCCCGAACGTCGATGAAGACAGCGAGCCCTTCTATCTGATCGGCCAAGGGCCGGTGAAGCCGCCCGCAGCAGAGGCCACCGACAAGGATGGCTTCGGCGGCTTCTTCAACGTCGAAGAGGGCGCCGTGGTGCTGCGCGCCGTGCGTGCGGCCGACGACACCTACATCGGCGAGTCGAACGTGCAGATCCTGCCGTACACCATCTCCTTCGTGCTCGTCGCGCCCACGCCGCAGTAGCCATGCAGAACGACCGCGTCGGCAAGTACCGCATCATCGCCAAGCTCGGCCAAGGGGGCATGGCGACGGTGTACTTGTCGATCGTTCCGGGCCCGGCCGGCTTCAACAAGCTGCTCGTCGTGAAGCTCCTCAAGGAGGAGCTCGTCCACGACCCGGACTTCCTCTCGATGTTCCTCAACGAGGCCCGCCTCGCGGCGCGCCTCAACCACGCGAACGTCGTGCACACCTACGAGGTCGGCACCGACGGGGACCAGCAGTTCCTCGTCATGGACTACCTCGACGGACAACCGCTGCACGCGATCCTGCGCCGCGTACGCCGCGAGAAGATGCCGCTCGACGTGCACGTGCGCATCCTCGCCGACATGCTCGCGGGCCTGCACTACGCGCACACGCTCACCGACTTCGACGGCACGCCGCTCCACGTCGTGCACCGCGACGTGAGCCCGCAGAACGTCTTCGTGACCTACGACGGCCAGGTGAAGGTCGTCGACTTCGGCATCGCGAAGGCCGCCGGCGCGACGAGCACCACGCAGAGCGGCGTCTTCAAGGGCAAGATGAGCTACGTCGCGCCCGAGCAGGCCGGCGGCGACACGATCGACGCACGCGCCGACGTGTTCAGCGTGGGTGTGATGCTCTGGGAGGCGATGGCCGGGCGCAAGTTCGCCCAGGGCGACGGCCAGGGCGCGGTGCTCGCGCGTAGGCTCGCCGGCGCCGAGCCGCGCATCCGCGAGGTCGTACCCGACGCCGACCCGGAGCTCGCCGACATCTGCGATCGCGCGATGGCCCACAAGAAGGAAGATCGCTACGCCGACGCGCTCGAGTTCCGCGACGCGCTCGAGAACTTCCTCGAGCGCTTCAGTCGCCGCATCGGCAGCCGCGAGGTCGGCGAGTTCGTGACGCAGCTCTTCGCCGAGGAGCGCGCGCAGATCCGCCAGATCATCGACGAGCAGATGAAGCGCGTGATGCGCGAGACCTCGCAGGCCTTGCCGCTGCCGATGCTCGACCTGCACACTTCCAGCGGCGACCCGACGCCGCTCACCTCGAAGAACCTCATCGAGCAGACGATGCGGGAGCGCATGGCGCGTGGTCACGGCCCGCTGCCGATCGGCCACGACAGCCAGCCGAGCGGCGTCAGCGGCAACCACGGCACGCTCGCGACCGCGCACATCAGCCAGGCGCCGCCGGCGGCCTCGGGCACCAACAAGACGATCCTGCTCGCGCTCGCGCTGCTCGCCTTCGTCTCGGTGCTCGGGGTGGTCTTCGTGGCCTTCCTGCAGAAGCCCAGCCCGGCGGCCGCGACCACGAGCGCCTTGAGCACCGAGCCCACCGGCGCGCCGAGCGCCGAGCACATCACGCTCACCATCGAGTACGGCCCGGCCGGCGCGGTGGCGAAGCTCGACGGCGTGCCGATCACCGCGAGCCCCTTCACCGCGAAGGTTCCGCGCGACGGTACGATGCACCAGATCGAGGTCGAGGGCCCCGGGCTCGCGCCCCAGAAGAAGGCCGTCACCTACGACAAGGACGTGTCGCTCATCGTCACGCTCGCCGCCGAGCAGGTCGCGAGCGCGAGCGCCGCACCCGACACGACCGCGAAGCCCACGACCGGCTTCGGTCAGGTCCGCACCGGGCCCAAGCCGCCTCCCGACACGGGCTCGACGAAGACCCCGAAGACGACCCGCGAGATCGACGAGCAGGACCCGTACAAGAAATGAACGCGCTCCACCGGCGATCCAAGCTCGTGACCATCGCGCTGCTCGCGTCGATGTCGGCTGCGGCCTCACCGGCCGTCGCACAAGACGCCAAGGCACCCACCTCCGGCGAGGCCTCCAGCGAAGCGAGCGAGCGCTTCCGAGCGGGCGTCGGCTTCTACAAGGACGGCGACTTCACCGCCGCGCTCGTGGAGTTCAAGCGCGCCTACGAGCTCGCGCCCAACTACCGCGTGCTCTTCAACCTCGGCCAGACCTCGCAGGAGCTCAACGACTACGCGAGCGCCCTGAGCGCCTTCGAGCAGTACCTCGCCCAGGGTGGCAAGGAGGTCGACGCGAAGCGCAAGAAGGAGGTCGAGGGCTGGATCGCGACCCTCAAGAAGAAGGTCGCCCGGGTGCAGATCGAGGCCAGCGCCGAGGGCGCGGAGCTCTCGGTCGACGACGTGCCCGTGGGCAGCTCTCCGCTCTCGGAGCCGGTGCTGGTGAACGCGGGGCGTCGCAAGTTCGGCGCGACGCTCGCCGGGCACACGCCCGTCTCGCGCGTCGTCGAGATCGCGGGCAGCGACGAGACGACCGTCGCGCTCGAGCTGGTGCCGATCGAGGCGACCAAGACGATCGAGGTTCCGGTGGAGCGGCCCGGGCGCACCGAGACGCGCATCGTGGAGCGCTCGGGCTCGCCTGCGCCGTGGGTCGCGCTCTCGATCACGGCCGCGACCGCGATCGCCACCGGCGTGTTCGGCGGCCTCGCGCTCTCGGCGAGCGGCGAGCGCGACGACGAGCTCGCGCGTTTCCCCGGCAACGCGGCGGCGATCACCGACGCGAGCGATCGCACGCAGACCTTCGCGCTCGCGACCGACGTGCTCGCGGGGGTCACGATCGCGGGGGCGATCACGACCGTCGTACTCTTCGCGGTGACGGGCTCGAGCGACGAAGCGGTCGAGCCGAACGCGGCCTCGATCGAGCTGCGCGTCGCGCCCACGGGCCTCGTGCTCGGCGGCAGCTTCTGAACCCGCGCGAGGCGCGCTCGATACCGTCGGAGCAGCGACGAAATCGACCGGGAGCGCCCCGCGATGCGCGTGGGATCTCGCGCACCTACGCCGCACCTGATCATTTGTAGCGCAAACTTCGCGCGCTCGGATGTTAGGGTGCCTGGCCATGACGGCTCTACCCAGCAGTACGAGCGAGCCGAGGTCGCGCGAGGCCCCGGAGCCCTCGAGCGCGTCGAGCGCGGCCTCGAAGGGCGACGCGAGCGCCCCTGACGCCCACGGCGCGGGCCCTCGCCGCGCGCTCGTCCAGGACATCAAGCCGACCCCGATCAAGGAGCGCTCCCCGCTCGGCGTGGTCGACCTCACGCTCGGCCCGGGGCAGCACCTCAAGGCGGTCGGCGTCGTCTACGGCGTGGAGCACACGATCGAGGGCGAGGGCTACCGCGCGACGCTTTTCCTCGATCAGTACAACCAGCGCATCCGCATCCTGAGCTACGAGGCGCCGGACCACCAGGCGCTCGTGCTGGCGGTGCGCTACCTCGCCGAGGCCAACGGCTTCGACAAGATCATCGCCTTCGCCACGCGCGACGACTGGCAGGAGTTCCTGCGCTTCGGCTACGTGCTCGAGGCCGTCATCGCGCACTACCACCGCGGCGAAGACGCCTACGTCGTGAGCAAGTTCCGCTCACAGGAGCGGCTCAGCTCCGGCGTGCTCATGGAGGAGATCCTGCTCATCGAGCGCATCCTCGCCGCGCCTGAACCGCCCGCCGACCCGAGCCCGTTGCCCGCCGACGTCGAGCTGCGTTTGGCGCGCTCGAGCGACCTGGCCGAGCTCGTGGAGCTCTACGCCGAGATCTTCGAGACCTACCCCTCGCCCTTGCTGCACGCGAGCTACCTCGAGGCCATCCTCCAGAAGGACAGCCTCTTCGCCGTGTGCACGGTGAAGGGCCGCATCGTGGCGGCGGCGAGCGCGGAGCTGCACCCCGGGGATCTCGCTGCCGAGCTCACCGACTGCGCGACGCGCCCCGAGGCGCGCGGGCGCGGGCTCATGTCGCAGCTCTTGCGCAGGCTCGAGCGCGAGCTCACGACGCGCGGCTACATCTGCGCATACACGATGGCGCGCGCGCGCAGCTACGGCATGAACGCGGTGTTCCACGGGCTCGGCTACACCTTCATGGGGCGCCTCGTGAACAACTGCGACATCTACGGCGCCTACGAGGACATGAACATCTGGGTCCGCCGCCTCGAGCGGCCGAAGGTCCCCGCCGGCTTCACGCGCAGCGAAGAAGAAGACGACGAAGTGGCCTCGTGAGGCGCGCGCTCGTCGCGCTCACGTGGCTGTGGATCGTCTTCATCGGCTCCGCCCTCGCCCCGCGTGAAGCGCTCGCCGAGCCTGGGCGCGAGGGCGTGCTCGTGGTGGGGCTCACGGGCAAGTACCCGCCCTTCAGCTACTTCGACGAGCGCGGCGAGCTCGCGGGCTTCGACGTCGACTTCGCGCGAGCGCTCTGCACCGAGATGCGCCTGCGCTGCGAGCTGGTCGCCACCGAGTGGGACAGCCTGGTCGCGGCGCTGCTCACCGACAAGATCGACGCCGTCGTCGGCAGCATGGCGATCACCGAGGAGCGCAGCCGCGCGGTGCGCTTCAGCGTGCCCTACTACGAGTCGGGCGCGCGCCTCTACGTGCGGCCGGGCGCACGCGATTCGGGCACGCGGGGCTTCACCGTCGGGGTCACGCTGGGCACCACCTTCGAGCGCGTCGCGAGGGAGCGCTTCCCGGAGGCGGAGGTGCGCATCTACAAGGGCGACACCGACGTCTTGCAGGACCTCGCGACGGGGCGGCTCGACGGCATGATCACCGACGAGCTGGTCGGCGCCTACATGGCCCACGAGCGCGGCGCCGTCGTGGAGCCGGTGGGCGCGCGCCTGCTCGAGGAGCGCATGGGCATCCCGGTGAAGCCCGGCCGCGACGAGCTGCTCGCGGAGATCGATCGCGCCGTGGGTGCGCTGCGCAGCTCCGGCGTGCAGCGCGCTCTGCTCGAGAAGCACCTCCACGTGGGCGGCGCCTCGGCCGGAGCGGGCGAGCGGCCCGGCCTCTGGCGCTCGGCCGCGCCGCTGCTCCTGCGTGGGCTCGGCGCGACGCTGTTCATCTGCGTGACGGGCATCGGGCTCGGGATCGCCCTGTCGCTGCTGCTCGCCTGGGGCGCGCTCTCGAAGGGCTTCGTCGCGCGACCGACGGCGCTGCTCGTCGACTTCGTGCGCTCGACGCCGTTCATGATCCAGCTCTTCGCGCTCTACTTCGGGCCACCCTCGCTGGGGCTCAGCCTGAGCGCCGAGGCCGCGGGCATCACGGCCATCGCAGTGCACAGCGCAGCCTACCTGGCCGAGGTCGTGAAGACGGCCTACCGCGCCGTGCCCGACGGCCAGCGCCTCGCCGCGCGCGCGCTCGGCCTCTCGGCCTGGCAGAGCCTGCGGCACGTCGTCGGCCCGCAGATGCTGCCGATCGCCACGGTGCCCTGCCTCAACACCGTGGTCGCGATGATCAAGGACAGCGCCGTCGTGAGCGTCATCGGGATCTACGAGCTCACGCTGCAGACCCAGCGCATCATCAGCGCGAGCTTCCGCCCCATCGAGCTCTACGCCGTCGCAGCCGGCCTCTACTTCCTGCTCACCTTCCCGCTGCTCGTGGCCGGACGGAGGCTCGAGCAGCGCTGGCGCGCGCGAGGGCTGCTCCATGGCTGAGCCTCGGCGCAGCCGGCGCGCGGGTGAGCTCGTGCTCGAGGTGCGCGCGCTGCGCGTGATGCGTGGCGGGCGCGCGATCCTCGACGGCTTGGACCTCGGCGTGCAGCGAGGCGAGCCCTTCGCCATCGCGGGCCCGAGCGGCTCCGGCAAGACGACCCTGCTCTTCGCGGTCGCGGGGCTCTCGCGCCCCGACGGCGGCACCATCGAGGTCGGCGGCGTGTCGCTCGAGGGCCTCGCGCCGCGAGAGCGCGCCGAGCGCGTCGGTATCGTCTTCCAGGACTACCAGCTCTTCCCCCACCTCACCGCCCTGGAGAACGCCTGCCTCGCGCCGCGGCTGCACGGCCTCGAGGGGTACGAGGCCCGCGTGCTCGAGCTCTTCGAGGCGCTCGGCCTGAGCGAGCTCGCCCACCGCGCGCCTCACGAGCTGAGCGGTGGGCAGAAGCAGCGCGTGGCGATCGCGCGCACGCTCGCCCTGCGCCCCGAGGTCGTGCTCTTCGACGAGCCGAGCGCCGCGCTGGACCCGCAGACGACCGACGAGCTCGCGACGCGCTTGCGCGGCCTCTCCCACGAGACCCAGGTGATCGTCGTGAGCCACGACCTGCCCTTCCTCGAGCGCTGCTGCACCCGCGGCCTGCGCCTCGAGGGCGGCCGCATCGCCGCGAGTGGCACGGTGGCCGACGTCACGAGGAGCGCATGAACCACGACCCCGACCTGCTCTCGGTCTACTTCCACGCCCGTCAGCTCGACCACAAGCCGCTCTACGAGTGGGCCTTCGGCGACAAGCTCGATCACCCGGAGACGACGACCCGCGCCGAGAACATCCTCGCCGCGCTGGCGCGTGAGCCCACGATCTTCGGCGTGCGGGTGCCCGAGCGCATCCCTCCGAGCCTGCTGCGCGCGATCCACGACCCGCGCCTCGTCGACCTCTACCGGGCGGCCACGCACATCGAAGAAGGGCGCACCTACTACCCCTCGGTGTTCCCGAAGCGTCGCGAGACCGAGCCCGATCCGAGCGACATCAAGCAGGCGGGCTACTTCTGCTTCGACTCCGGCACGCCGCTCACCAACGTGACCTGGGAGGCCGCCGCCTGGAGCGCCGCCTGCGCGGTCGCCGCCGCGCGCGAGATCCGCGCGGGCTCGAAGCTCAGCTACGCGCTCTGCCGGCCACCCGGCCACCACGCCTCACGCGATCTCTTCGGAGGTTATTGCTATTTCAACAATGCCGCGCTCGCCGCCGAGCAGATCCCGGGGCGCGTGGCGATCGTCGACGTCGACTTCCACCACGGCAACGGCACCCAGGAGCTCTACTGGCGCGACGGGCGCGTGCTCTTCGTGAGCATCCACGGCGACCCTCGCGAGTTCTACCCGTACTTCTCGGGCTTCGCGAGCGAGCGTGGCCAGGGAGAAGGCGAAGGCAAGACGATCAACCTGCCCCTGCCCCGCGGCTGCGACGTCCAGGAGTACCTGCGTGTGCTCGACGACGACGTGCTGCCCGAGCTCGAGGCCTTCGCGCCCGAGGCCGTCGTGCTCTCGGCCGGGCTCGACACCTACCGGCGAGACCCGATCGGCGCCTTCACGCTCGACACCCCGGACTTCCACGCGGTCGGCGAGCGCCTCGGCCAGCTCGGCAAGCCGATCGTCGTCGTCCAGGAGGGTGGCTATTGCACCGACGCGCTCGGCGACAACGCCGTCTCGCTCCTGCTCGGCCTGCGCGAGGGCCTGGGCCGCCGCTGAGGCGCGCGGTGTCGCTCGGCGCCGCGCGGCTTCACTCGGCGCAGAACTCTCCGCAGAACGACCACGCGGCGCGGTCGAGCTCGCGCGGGCCGTGCTCGGCGAGGAACTCGACGATCTCGCTCGGCGAGTCGCTCAGCATCACGCGGTCGCCCCACTGTTCGCCGGAGAGCGCACGCAGGAGCGGCAGCACCGGCAGCTTCTCGGTCCAGTACCGCGAGCCGTAGAGCGCCATCGGCGAGACGAGCCCCTTCACGGTGCCGTAGTGGTTCTGGCACGCGTCCTGGAAGATCTCCTGCACCGTGCCCGCGCTGCCCGGCGCGAAGACGATGCCGTGCGTCGCGAGGCTGACGAGGCCCTCCTCGCGCACGCAATTGGCGAAATACTTCGCGTGCAGCGAGGCGAAGGCGTTGGGCGGCTCGTGGCCGTAAAAGAAGGTCGGCACACCGAGCGTCGGCACGGGCGAAGACGCGAGCAGCTCCGCGAACTCGGCGCGCACGCGGAAGGCCTGCGCGAGCCAGCCCTCGTCCTTGTAGGTCGGCGCCTCGGCGAGCGTGCGCACGGCGGAGGCGAGCGCGGCGTCGTCGCGGGCGGCGAAGCGTGCGCCGAGGTTCGCCGCTTCCATCGCGCCCGGGCCGCCGCCGGTCGCGACGACGAAGCCTCGCCTCGCGAGCTCGCCCGCCATGCGCGCGACCTCGAGGTACACCTCGTCGTCGCGGCTCATGCCGTGGCCTCCCATGAAGGCCACGACGCGCGCGTGTTCGCGCAGCAGATCCTCGAGCGCCTCGGTGATGCCGTGGTCGTGCAGGCGCTGCGCGAAGGCCTCGAGCATCGGCGCCTCGCCGGAGCCACCCATCGCACGGAAGTGCCGGTACACACGGGCGTCGAGCGTGTCGCAGTAGGTGCAGGGATCGCTCGGGTCGAAGCCACCGAAGAGCTCGTCGGGGGTGTAGAGCGTCGTGCGCCAGGGCTCGTAAGGCAGGCCCGTGAGCGTCGGGAACACGAGCGCGCCCGCGAGCACCGCGCGCGCGAGGTCGGGAGGCTCGAGCTCGCAGCCGAGCAAGACGGCGCCGCGCAGGTCGCGCGACGTGAGCTCGGCCGCGTGATCGCGCAGGTCCATCCCGCGCAGTACGACGTCGGCGAGTGGCGCGCCGGAGGCGAGCCACGCTGTGAGGGCGGAGGCGTCGTGGAGCTCTTTCACGCGGGGCAGGATCGCGAAGCGTGGGGGATCGCGCAAGGCGTCGATGGGGCCTTTGAAACGAGCGCGGACTTTCGCCTAACCTGCACGATCGTGTGTGACCGCGGCGCGGTCGGGAGGAGATCAGGATGCAGAAGCTTGCTTGTACGACGGTGGGGCTCTTGGGGCTGATGGCGCTCGCCGCCTGCGGCGACGACACCGAGGGCTCGGGGGGCAGCGGACAAGGCGGCGCGGGAGGCGGCGCGACGACGACGACGAGCACGAGCTCGAGCGACGGCGGCGGTGGCGGCTCCACCAGCGACGGCGGAGGCGGCTCGACGAGCGAAGGCGGCGGCGGCGTGGGCGGCGGTGGCGGCGAGGGCGGAGGCAGCGCGGCGAGCGCGTGGGTCAAGTACGTCGAGTCCCCCGCGAACCTCGCTGGCCTGCACACGACCAGCGACGGTGGTGTCGTCGTGGTCTTCCGGTTCTTCGGGACCAAGAACTTCGGCGGTGGGGCGGTCACGGCAGTGGCGTCCGGGTCGTTCCTCGTGGCGAAGTACGCGTCCGACGGGAGCCACGTGTGGTCGAAGCAGATCGACCCGTCGGCGGGCGCCTTCATCAACCACACCGCGCTCGGGCCGAACGACGTCGTCTACCTCACCGGCCGCACGCAGGGCTCGGTCGACTTCGGAGGCGGCGCGCTCGCGGCTTCGAGCACCGACGCGTTCATCGCGTCCTACGACGCGAGCGGCGACCACCGCTGGTCAAAGTTGCTCGGAGGCAGCGGCTACGACGAAGGCACGCGCCTCGCGACGAACGCCGCGGGCGACGTGCTGCTCACCGGGATCGTGAACGGCGCAGTGAACCTCGGCGGCGGCGCGCTCAACGCGTCGGGCACGGACGCCTTCTTCGTCCTCTTCGACGCGACGGGCGCCCACCAGAGCAGCCTGCTCTTCGACGACTCCGGGGCCTTGGCCAACAGCAGCGCCGACGTGTTCGGCTGCGCCATCGACGCCTCGAGGAACATCTACCTGACGGGCGCGCTGCGCGGCACGCTCACGCTCGGCGGGCTCACGTCGGCGGGTGGCACCGACGCGTACCTCGTCAAGCTCGCGAGCAGCGGCAACATCCTCTGGGGGAAGCGCTTCGGCGACACGAGCGACCAGCACGGGAACCACGTGCTGCTCGACACCACGGGCAAACCCACGCTCGTCGCGAGCTTCATCGGCACGGTCGACTTCGGCGGCGGCACGCTGACGAGCGCGCTCGCTACGGCGCAGAACCTAGCCGTTGCGCGCTTCGACGAGCAGGGCAACCACGTCGCGAGCCGAGGCTTCGGCAACATGTACCAGCAGCAGACGTCGTCGGCCTCCATGCGCGCAGACGGCACGCTGCTCATCGGCGGGGACACGACCTCGAGCTTCACCATCGACACGATCGACCTCAGCTCGCCAGGCTTCGACAACAATTCCTTCTGGCTCTTGCTCGGTCCGAACGACGGCGCGCTCGCTGGGGCCACCTACACGAGCCCGCAGTCGAACTACGTCTTCGGCGCCGACTTCGGACCCGGCGAGACGGTCTACGTGGGTGGTTGGCACCTGGGGGAGCTGTCGATCGGTGCCGAGACCGTCCCGGCTCCGGGTTCCGGCTATGGATCCTACTGGGCGAGGCAGCCCATCACCCCCTGAGCGCGCGCGTCTCGCATCACTGCAGCACCAACGAAGAAGGCCACCCTCGCGGGTGGCCTCCTCGCTTCCATCTCCGGGCTCCGTCGCTCAGGCGCGCAGCCACTCGGGCAGCAGCGGGCTGGGATCGCTGGTCGTCACGATCCAGAGCTGGTGCGCGGCGCGCGTGGCGCCGATGTGCAGGAGGTGGCGCGTCTCGTCCTGTAGCGGGT
>CALKVW010000121.1 GCA_938004785.1 uncultured Polyangiaceae bacterium | reverse complement strand
ACCGCCGCAGCTCCCCCGCAGCGTGCGCGCCCCCGACGCCGTTGCGACGCCAAGCTTAGGGGGGCGGAGTTGCATGCGCAAGCAGTGAGTCGCGCTCGCTGGTTGCGCTGCCAACGATCGAGCGCGGTTCACCACGGAATACGCCGACCGTCGCGCCGCTCAGTGCGAGGCGAGCACCTGCTCGATCGAGTGGTAGCTGGACGGGCGACCACTCCAGAAGTGTCGCAGCCCGCGCCCGCCGTCGATCCACAGCTCGTGGAAGCGCCCGTCGGGCGACTGGATGCGCACGATGCGCTCGCCACCGTGGAAGGACCAGTGACGCCCACCCGCGGCGAGCATCTCCACCCCGGCGCCTTGGCGCGTCTTGATGTGGTACTGGTCGCGCGGCAGATCCCACGAGGCGTCGACGACCGGCTCGATCACCTGCCAGCGATTGCCCGAGGGCAAGACGCCCTGGTCGACGTAGATGCCCGAGTCGTTCGGCAGGCCGAAGGCGACGAGGTGCGGGTGGCGCCACGTGGCCTCGGCGAGATCGCCGTTGTCGCCCGGCTCGTGGTGGAGGCGCACGACGGCGTTGCGCACGAGACCGAAGCCGTCGGTGTCCATGCCGGGCGAGTGCGTGTGCGCGAAGCAATGCTCGGCGAGCTGGTCGGCGCCCGCGCTGAAGCCCACGGTGAGCAAGCCACGCTCCTGGCGCTCGTGCAGCAGCCTGCCGAACTTGCCCCACTCACCCGCGAAGCGCTCGCCGATGTTCTTGTAGCGCCACATGCCGGTGCGGCTGTGGCCACCGCCGAGGATGACGACCTCGCTCGTCCAGAGGTAGTGCCAGAGCGCGTCGACGTCTTCCCCGCGGAAGTGGCTGCTCCAGAAGAACGGCACGGTCTCGAGGCCGTAGCGCTCGTAGAAGTCGAAGTACCAGCGGAAGGTGCCCCACTCGTAGTCCTGGCGTTCGTACTCGTCGCCGCCGCGCGGCATCGCGCTCATCGGCAGGAAGAGGATGCGCTTGTTGTCTCGACCGCGCAGCGCGCGCTGCACGATGAAGTGGTTGTGGATGAACTCGGAGCGGTTGTGGGAGCTGTAGAGCAGGGCGGTTCCGCGCATGCTGGGACCCTAGCTGCGCGCTCGCGCACGGCCAAGCAGCTCGGCCCCGCCTCGCTCAACCGAGCCGCTTGCTCTGACGGATCCTCGCGGTCGGAAACCTTCCCGCAACATTCCGCAGGCGCTGCGCCGTCGCTTCGTCGATGCCGCCGCCGAAGTGCAGCACGACGCGTCGATCTTCGACGCGACCGCTCACGGTGCCGCTCGCCTTCGCGCGCGCGAGCACGTCGCGCAGGTCGTGCATCATCTCGGGCGGCATGCGCCCACGCGCGCGTCGGACCGCGCCGTGCTCCACGACGAGGTGAAAGACCGTGAGCTCACGGCGCGCGAGGTAGAAGACGAGGCCTACTCCGGCGAGCAGCGCGAGCACGGCGACGAGGGCGGTCACGCCGGCGATGATAGCGGAGCAGGGCCGAGCCGAGCCGAGCGCTCGCTTCCGGCCGCAGCACGGCTGCCACGTGTCATGCGGGCGGGCGCTCGGCTAGACTCGGAGCCGTATGAACAAGCCCGCCGCGCTGCTCGTGCTGTGCGCCTCGCTCGCCGCGCCCGGGAGCGCGCTCGCGCAGGAGAGCTGGATCGACGAGACCGCCGAAGAGAGCGAGCCCGCCGAGGCGCAGCCTGCCCCGCAGACGACGAGGACCTCCTCCGGTTTCCCGGAGCCTCCTCCTCCGCCGGCGCCGACCGACGCGCGCCCTCGCAAGGTGCACGCGAGCCGCTCGCGCTTCCGCGGCGGCGTGAGCGGCCTGCTCGGCAGCTACTGGCTCGACGGGCGCGGCGCGGGCGCCTTCGGGGTCATGGGGCGCCTGGGCGCGCAGGTGACCGATGTCTTCGGCGTCTACGCGACGCCCGCGGTGCTGACCATGCCGGGTTACGCCGATCGCGGGCTCACGCGCGCGAGCCTCGGCGTGGTCTTCGACGCGACGATCGATCATCGCTTCTACATCGGCGGCGGCCCGGAGATCTTCGGCACCTTTCGCTCGGGCAGCCTGGGCCCCGTCGTCGAGGATCAGCGGGTGTTCGCGCTGCGCATGCGCACCGGCCTCGCCTTCGGCTCGGTGCGCCCCGGCCGTCGGCACGCCTTCACGCTCGGCTTCGACGGCAGCCTCGACTTCTACGACGGCGCGCTCGGCGTCGCGCCGGCCCTCTCGCTCGGCTACGACGCCTTCTGAGATAGCTAGCGCGCGCGCTCGGCCGGCGCGCTCAGCTCATCGACGCCATGAAGCGCTCGAGCTTGCCCTTCACCATCTGGGCGACCTCACCGAGCGCGCCGCCCTGCGCGCCGAGGCTCTGCATCGGGTCGATCGCGCCGAGCACCGCCTTGCCGTCTTCGCGCTGATAGAGCACCACGTTGCACGGGAGCAGCACGCCGATGCGAGGGTCGTGCTGCACGGCCTGGTGCGCGAGCTTGGGGTTGCAGGCGCCGATGATGCGGTACGGAAGCATCTCTTCGCCGATCTTGGCGCGCACCGTCGCCTGCATGTCGATCTGCGTGATGATGCCGAAGCCCTCGGCGGCGAGCGCTTCCGGGATCTTCGCGTAGGCGGTCTCGAAATCGGAGCCGAGCTCCTTCCACATGCCTTGTTCCATGATCGTCTCGCTTCCTGTGCGGTCGGGGGCCCGGGGGTGGCTTCCTCAGGCAAGCCTACGAAAGCACGTTCGAGGCCACGTGCGACGCGGCTCTGGCACTCTCGTTGCAGTCGGGCGCGGCATGAGCACCCTCATCCACGAGTTCGGCATCACGGTCGATCAGGTCGACGGCTACGAGTACCGGATCCGCTTCGACAAGCCGCAGTACCCGGAGATCCGCGTCGACGAGCCGGAGCCGCTCGGCAAAGACGCCGCGCCGAACGCCGCCCGCCTGCTCGCCGCCGCCGTGGCCAACTGCCTGACGGCGAGCCTGCAGTTCTGCATGACGCGCGCAGGATCTGCGCCGAAGGGCATGCGCAGCGAGGCCAAGGTCCAGATCGTGCGCAACGAGCAGCGCAAGCTGCGCGTCGGCCGCATCGACGTGACGATCTACCCGACCACGGCGCTCGACGACGAAGCGCTGAAGAAGTGCATGGGCATGTTCGAGGACTTCTGCACCGTGACCGCGAGCGTGCGCCAGGGCTTCGAGATCGGCGTGAAGGTCGAGCCCGTCGCTCCCTGAGCGAACGATCGGCTTCGTCGTGTGCGTGCAACACGCAGAAGCGCGCCGGGCCGAGGATCGGCGCCGGCGCGTTTCACGTTCTTCCAGAGCTTCGCTCGTCGATCAGTCCCAGCGCGAGCCGATCTCGAGCCCGAAGTCCTCGATGGTGCCGGCCTGCCCGCTCACGCGATCGACCACACGCAGACGCCACACGCCGTTGACGCTCTCGTCGCCGCTGAAACCCATGAGCGCCTGTCCGCGTAGGTAGATCTCCGAGCCGCCGGCGGTCGCGCCGTCGTACACGAGGACCTCGTTGTCGGCGGGGTTGGTGAGCGTGATGCGCAGATCGGCCGGGCGCGGGTGCGACACGTAGAGATCGATGCGCACGTCCATGTCGACCGTCGCGAGCCCGTAGGCGAGCACGCTCAGCTCGGTGCCGGCGGGGGCATTGTCGGGGATCGCCTGCGAGGGTTTCGTCGAGAAGCGGCCTCGCATCCACGCCGGGAGGCAGAGGCCCTCACCCGAGATCGCGGCGCCGGCGCAGGCGAGGCCCGAGCCGCCGGGACAGCCGAACTCGGGGTCCGACGGCGAGCAGCTCGTCGTCTCGGCAGGGTGCACGTCGAGCGCGCCGTTCACGCAGCGGCCGAGCTTCGACGCCTCCGACTGGCCCACGCAGCGCGCGCCGCCGGTGCACTCCGCGTCGGCCTCGCAGCGGCGACGCTCCGGCCCCCAGTAGGTGGTGCAACCGTAGATGTCGCCATCGTTGATCGTCGCGGCGACGTCGGTCGTACCGTGCACGAAGATCTTGCCGAAGGAGTTGTCTCCCGCGCCGACCTCGTAGACCGTGAAGGCGCGACGTCCGCTCGCGTCCCAGATCTCGGCGTAGTTGACCTCGTCGTCGTCGACCACGTCGAAGGCCTCGGCGATCGTCGTCGGCTCGTGCGCGGTGGCCTGCACGGCGGAGAGGATCTGCGCCTCCTGCAGCGGCGTGAGCTGGCTCGACGCGGTGAGCGTGGCGCGACCGAGCACGACGATGGCCTCGGAGCGGCTGAAGAGATCGCGGTAGTAGTCGCCGAACACGCAGGTCCGATCGAGCCAGGCCTGGGTCGCCTGCTGCTCGCAGACGGGCAGGTACTGCGTCGCGAAGGCCTCGGGGTCGAGCGCGCAGAAGGCCTGCGTGCCCGAGGCGCAGAGCTGGTCGCGCACCGGCGCCATGGGCTCCGCGTCGGCGCACTGCGCGTAGAGCTCCCAGTCCATCTCGGCGTAGGGGTCGTAGTCGCCGTCGTTGCGCCAGTCGTCGACGCAGGCGTCGATCGCCGTGAGGAACGCAGCGTCGCAGGAAGGCGCCGCGGCGCAGCAGCTCGCCTTGGCGAAGCGGCCGTTGGGCAGGCGACAGCGGTTGTTCTTGTCGAGCTTCGCGCCCTTGCAGGACGCCGCCGTCGAGTCGAGCTCGTCGGAGCCCAGCGAGCCCGAGTCGCAGCCGAAGGCGAAGAGCGGCAGCGCGGCGAGCGCCCCGGCGAAGGAGCGGAGCAGGGTGCGACGGAGAGACGAGCTCGAGGACATGTGCGCCGACGTAGCACGGGGTGGGCCAAGTCCGTCAGGCGAGGTGCACCGCGGATCCTCCGCGATCTGGAGCCTCACCCCGAGCCGGCGCTCGTTTCGCATGGATCGTTGATGATCCATGCGGATCCTCCGCGCATGACGAACCGGTGACGACGGCCCACCTCGCCCGGAGCGGCGGAGGGCGCCCGAGCCCTCGCTCAGCCGCCGCGCTTCACGACGCGGTAGGCCTGCGTCCAGGCGGTGTGTCCCTCGCCGTCGAGCACGCGCGCGCGCACGTAGGGTTCGTCGCCGCGCAGCACGTAGACCGCGCGACCGCTCTCGTCGGGCTCGATGGCCGCGAGCAGCGCGCCGCCTTCGCCGACGAACTCGACGCGTGCGTCCTTCGCTTCCGGCCAGATCTCGATGCGCTGGTCGTCGACCACGATGCGCGCGATCGCAGGGCCGTTCGAGGCGTAGAGGTCGCCTCGCGCGAGCGCGTGACAGACCGCGGGCACGCTCGCCTCGGAGGCGAAGACCTGGACCCAGCCCGTGCCGGGCTTCGCGTCGGGCGCGCCGCTGTCGCGGAAGCGGTGCGCGTCGTCGACCGCGACGGCCGCGAAGTCGTAGCCGCGATCGAGCAGCTTGGTCCACATCACCTCTTGAGAGTCGTGCGTCGCGTTGCCGCGCCAGGGCACGTGCGCGTGGCCGTTCATGATCTCGAGCAGGCGCGCGCCGGGCGTCGCCGCGAGATCCTCGACGTCGACCGCCCAAGCGAAGTTGGGGTGGTTGACGAGCGCGACGCCGCCTTGCTCGTTCACCTGCTCGACCGCCCAAGCGAGCCCGGCGCGGCGGTCGTCGAAGCTCTTGCCGCCGATCGTCCGGCTCGTGCAGAGCGCGTTCACGTGCACCGGCTTGTTCTTGATGGTGAGCGTGATCTCCTCGCCGGGCACCGCCACGAAGTCGGGCCGGTTGACCCAGGCGAAGACGCGAGGGTCGACGCGCTGGTGGTGATCGCTCAGGACGGCGAACTGGTAGCCGTTGTTGCGGTACCAACGATAGACGTCGGCGGGCGAGGAGTCGCCGTCGCTCCAGTTGGAGTGGGCGTGGAGGTTGCCCTTCTGGAAGGTCGACACGTCGAAGCTGCGCTCGAAGCGCGGCTCCGGCTCGGGCGGAGGCGGCGCCGCCTCGGGCAGGACGTCGAAACCGGTGACGAGGGCTCCAGCGAGCGAGATGGCTGCGAAGGCGCCCAGGCCCAGGAGCGCGCGTCGGGACCCAATCGACCGGGAGACCTTGCTCATGCGACGACCTCGCAAGGATGGACGGTAGCAGGAGCAAAAGAATGGGCCAGGTTCCCTGAGCTTCGGGCAGAATCTCGATCGTGGACCACCCGCCCCGGCTCGCCTGCCTCGAAGGCGCACCCGCGCCGCCCCAGCTCGCAGCCGACCTGCTCCGGCTCGGCGCCCTCTCCGACCACGCGCGCGCCCGGCTCGGCGAGGTGCTCGGCCACGTGCTGCCCGACCCCGTGGGAGCCGGCGCCGAGGAGCAGCTGCGTGGCTACGCGGAGCGGCACGGCGTCGACCCGAGAGAGCTCGGGCAGGCTCTGCGCGCGGCGCGCTTCCTGGTGCGCGCGGCGGCACGCATCGATCTCGCCGCGGCGGCCTTCGTCGAGGATCTGCGCCTGCTCGCGCGCGCAGCCGAAGCGGAGCGCGAGGCGGAGGAGCTCTTGGTGGCGAGCTTGTCGCCCCAGTTCGAGCCGGCCAAGGCCCTGGTGCTTCGTGAGGCCGCGTCGCGCAGCATCGCGGGGCACGGCAAGGTCCTGCTCGGGGTCGACTGGCGGGTCGACCGCGTGATCGGCTCGAGCGAGGCGCGCTCGCTCTCGACGGCGGTGGCCTGGGTGACGCTGCACTTCGAAGAGCACGGCAAGAAGGAGGCGGTGAGCTTCCAGGCGACGCCCGCGATGCTCGAGGCGCTGCGCGCGGCCTGCGGCTCGGCGCTCGGCTGAAGACCCGACCGGGCGCGGGCCCGAGGCCCACCTCCGCCGTCTCGTGGTATCGCGCGGGGCATGGCCGAGCTGCTCGATCCCGCGATCTTCGGAGACGACTCCCCCTGCTTCGGCTGCAACCCGAGCCACCCGGTCGGCTTGCGCCTGCGCTTCGAGCGCGACGGAGACGTCGTGCGCACCCGCTACTTGCCCGAGGAGCGGTTCCAGGGCCCGCCGGGGATCCTCCACGGCGGCCTGGTGATGACGCTCGCCGACGAGCTCGCGGCCTGGGCGATCATCGGCTTGCGCGGGCGCTTCGGCTTCACGGCCTCCTTCGAGGGGCGCTTGCTCAAGCCGGTGCGCGTCGGCGTCGAGGCGATCGGTACGGCGCGCATCGTCGAGGACCGAGGGCGCGTCGCGAAGGTCGAGGTGCGCATCGCCCAAGGCGACGCGGAGGTCTTCGCCGGGAGCTTCAGCTTCGTCGTGCTCGACGAGAAGGGCGCCGAGCGCCTCCTGGGCAGGCCGCTGCCCGAGGCCTGGAAGCGGTTCGCGCGCACATCCTCGGCGGGTTGAGCGGCGCGCGCCGACGGAGGAACGGGGCGCGCGCGCCGGCCGAGGCGAGCTCTGGCTGCGTCAGCGCTTGAAGCGCTTGTAGAGGTCTTGGCGCAGATCGGCGCGTGGCGCCGGCGGAGGCTTGGTCGGCGGCGGCGGCGCTGCGGGGGCAGGGGGATCGTCGCGCCACACGGCCTTCTTC
>CALKVW010000120.1 GCA_938004785.1 uncultured Polyangiaceae bacterium | reverse complement strand
CCCTTGAAGTGCTCTCTGAGGTCCTTGAGGAACTGCCCCGAGCCGTAGGGGCTCTCGACCTGACCGTAGGCGAACATGTTCACCTTCGGGAGCAGCTCGCGCTTCATGAGCTCGACGCAGCCGATCGTGTCGTCCATCGACCAGTTGTCGCCGTCGGAGAAGTGGAAGGGGTAGATGTTCCACTCCGAGGCCGGGTAGTCGGCCTCGATGATCTGGTTGCAGAGCTTGTAGGCGCTCGAGATCATCGTGCCGCCCGACTCACGCGTGTGGAAGAAGGTGTCACGATCGACCTCGCGCGCCACGGCGTCGTGGATGATGAAGCGCGACTCGAGGCCCTTGTACTGCTTGGAGAGCCACGTATCGATCCAGAAGGACTCCATGCGCACGATCTCCTTCTGCTCGTCGCCCATCGAGCCCGACACGTCCATCATGTAGATGATGACCGCGTTGGCGACCGGCTCGTTCACCGTCTTCCAGGAGCGGTAGCGGCGGTCCTCGGCGACGGGCACGACGAGCGGCACGTCGGGCCGGAAGGTCCCGCTCGCGATCATGCGGCGCAGCGCCTCCTTGTAGGTGCGCTTGAAGTGGCGGAGCGACTCCGGGCCGACGCGCCGGATGCCCGAGTAGCGATCGTGGGCGTCGGAGATCTTGGCTTTGCCCTTGTCGAGGATGTCGGGCAGCTCGAGCTCCTCGCCGAGGATGTCGGCGAGCTCGTCGAGCGTGATGTCGACCTCGACCGCGTGCTGCCCGGCGTCCTTGCCCGCCTTGCCCTGACCGTCGGCCTCTCCCTCGCTGCCCGAGAGTGGGTCCCCGGCTTCGCCGTCGCCCTGCCCCACGCCGCCCTTCTGTTTGTCGCCGAACTTGAAGCGCGGGATGTCGATCTGGGGGAGCGGGATGGACACGACGTCCTTGCCCTTGCGCCCCATGAGCTCGCCGGTGGAGATGTACTTGCGCAGGTTCTCGCGGACCTTGCCCTTGACGATCTGCCGAAAACGTCCGTGGTCCTGATCGATCTTCACGTGGCTCTCGCTCCCGGGTCTTGGGTCCTGCCGAGCGTCGTGGGGTGCAGCATAGCCCAGCTTCGGCGCCCGTCCGGTAAGGAGCCCACCCTGAGCGTGGAGGTGCCGCGAAGCGTGCCCGAGATTTCGCTCGTCCGCAGGTGGGGCGGTGTGATGCTCTCGCGGGCGGCACAGGAGGCCCCGGGGTTCGTGCGTAGCTTGAGAGACCACGCGCTGCGTTTGCTCGACGGAGCCGGCGTCGTCGGGGCCTCGCTCCGCCTGCGTTCGGTGCTGAGCCTGCCCTGGCTCACGGTGCTCTGCTACCACAGGACGGCCGAGCCCATCGTGGCCGAGGACATCGACGGCGAGGTGGTCGACGCCACGCCGGCCCAGTTCGACGCGCAGCTGCGGAGCCTGGGGCAGCACTTCCGCTTCGTCTCGCTCGACGAGGTCCTCGGCGCGACGCGAGGCAGGCCGCTGCCACCGAACCCGCTCTTGATCTCCTTCGACGACGGCTACCGCAACTGCCTCGAGACCTCCCTGCCGATCCTCGCGCGCCACGGCGTGCCGGCGGCCTTCTTCATCCCGACCTTGCACGTCGGCGAGCGGCGCTTGTTCTGGTGGGACCACATCGCCTGGATCTTGCGCCACAGCAGCCGAGAGCTCGTCGAGCTCGACTTCCCTCGGCCGCTGCGTCTCTCGCTCGCGGGCGGGACCGACGAGGCGCATCGCGAGCTCACGCTGCTCGTCAAGCGCACCCGGGGCCTCGATCTCCCGCGCTTCCTCGAGGCCCTGGAGCGCGCCGCGGGCGTGTCGCTCGAGCGCGAGGAGGAGCGGCGCCTGGTCGATCGCGACCTGCTCGACTGGGACGGCGTGCGCGCGCTCGAGCGGGCGGGCATGGGCATCGGGTCCCACACCCACAGCCACCGCGTGCTCCAGACGCTCGACGAACGCGAGCTCGAGCTCGAGCTCGCCGGGTCGAGGCACGAGCTGGAGCGGCAGCTCGGTCGCCCCGTGCGCTCGATCGCCTACCCCGTGGGCTACTCCATCGCGGGCGAGCAGCACCTGAGGCGCGCGGTGCGCGACGGCGGCTACGAGCTCGGCTTCTCCTGCCGGGCCGGGGTGCACCCGACGCGCGGGGGCGACCCGCTCGACGTCCCCAGGCTGCTCATGGAGAAGACCTACGACGCGCAGGCCTTCACGGCGCTGACGGCGCTGCCGCCCTTGGCGCCCCACACGACCATCGACGCGGGCTGGTCGGCGGCCTGAGCCCGAGGCGAGGCCCGGCAGGCGACAGGGCGACAGGGCGACAGGGCGACAGGGCGTCACGGAGTGGAGCCACGCGCTCCGGCGCGGGTGCTAGCCTCGCTCCATGTCTCTCCGAGCCGTCGCCGGCCTGCCGCTCCTGCTCTCGCTCGTCGCGTGTGGGAGCAGCTCCGAACCGTTGTTCTCCGAGGGCGGAGGCGGAGCCTCGGGGACGCAGTCGAACGGCGCCTCGAGCTGCCGAGCGGACGGCGAATGCACCGAGGACGCGCAGTGCTGCAGCGGCAACTGCGGCGACGCCGGGCGCTGCGTGACGAGCTGCCTCGAGGTCGGCATGCTCTGCGACTACGGCTCCTCGTGCTGCAGCGGCAGCTGCGACGACGGCAGGTGCGCGGAGCCGAGCTGCAAGGCCGACGGGCTGAGCTGCGGTGGCGGCGCGGAGTGCTGCAGCGGCAGCTGCGCCGGTGGCAGCTGCGGCGCGAGCTCGGGCTGCAAAGCCGACGGGCTGAGCTGCGGCGGCGGCGCGGAGTGCTGCAGCGGCAGCTGCGCGGGTGGCAGTTGCGCGGCGACGACGTGCAAGCCCCAAGGTCAGAGCTGCGGCGGCGGCCTCGAGTGCTGCAGCGGCGGCTGCAGCGGAGGCGTCTGCGCCACCGGCTGTCTCACGACCTCGCAGCCCTGCCTCGTGGCGCAGCAGTGCTGCATCGGCGCCTGCGACCACGGCCTCTGCGGCGCGAGCAGCTGCGCCCACGACGCCTGTGTGCAGGGCGCGGCGCTCGACGCCGGCTGCAGCCCCTGCGTCGCACAGGTCTGCGCGGCCTCGCCGGGGTGCTGCAGCTCGGGGTGGACGGACGCGTGCGTCGCCCTGGTGGGGACGAGCTGCGGCAAGGCCTGCGGCTGACGAGGGGCGCGCGAGCCCGCACAGCCGAGAGCGCGGCTGCGCTATGTTGTCCCTCGTGCTCGACCGCCGCGCCCTCGCCGTCCTCTTCACCCTCTTCTCGCTGACGCTGCTCGGCGCCGCCTGCGGTGCGCGAGACTCGCTCGACGGAGTCACCAGCTCCGCAGACGACGACCGCTGCGCGCTCGACGGGCGCGCCTGCGAGCTCGCCGCCGACTGCTGCAGCGGCAGCTGTGAGCGAGGGGTCTGCGGCCGGTCGAGCTGCGCCGAAGACGGCGCGAGCTGCGCGAGCGACGAGGCCTGCTGCAGCCTGCGCTGCGGCGACGACGGTCGCTGCGAGAGCGCTTGCCGCGCGAGCGGGCAGAGCTGCACGGTGCCGAGCGACTGTTGCTCGCTCCAGTGCGCCGGGGGCGCGTGTGTGGACGGCTGCGCCACGGTCGGCGACGCCTGCCAGAACCCGAACGACTGCTGCTCCGGCAACTGCTCCGGCGGCCGCTGTGTCGAGCCCTGCGTGCCCAACGGTCTGGGCTGCGACACACCCGGAGAGTGTTGCTCGCTCGTCTGCAACGCAGGCGTCTGTGGTGGCTGCATCCAGAACGGCGCGCTCTGCACCGACGGCGACAGCTGCTGCTCGGGCATCTGCGCGCAGGGCGTGTGCGCCGGCCCTTGTCAGCCCAACGGGGCGGCCTGTCAGGCGCCCGCGGACTGCTGCTCGGGCGGCTGCAACGGGGGCGTGTGCGGGCCGGCCTGCGTGCCCGACGGCGTCGCCTGCGACCCACAGACGCCCTGCTGCGCGGGCGTGTGTGAAAGCGGCTTCTGTGGCGCCGCCACGTGCAGCCACGGCGAGTGCGAGACGGGTGATCGCCTGAGCCCGGCCTGCAGCCCTTGCGTGGCGAACGTGTGCGCCGCCGATCCCTTCTGCTGCCAGGTCGCCTGGGACGATCTCTGCGTCGACGGCGCGGCGCAGATCTGCGGCAGCTGCGGCAGCTGCACCCCCAACGGTCTGGCCTGCAACACCAACACCGACTGCTGCAGCGCGAACTGCGACGGCGGCCTCTGCGCCGCGCCGATGGGCTGCCCTCACGGCCCCTGCGAGCTCGGGCCTCCGCTCCTGCCCGGCTGCTCCAGCTGCACCGCGGCGGTCTGCGGCGTCTTGCCCTCGTGCTGCCAGACGGGCTGGACCTCAGCCTGCGTCGCCCAAGCCGAGCAGAGCTGCGGACTCGACTGCGGCGGCTGCAACGAGCTCGGCACGGCCTGCAACGTGGGCGCCGACTGCTGCAGCGGAACCTGCACCGGCGGGGTCTGCGCCGACGCCTGCGCACCGGACGGGTCGGACTGCTCCGTGGGCAGCGACTGCTGCAGCCAGAGCTGCAACGGCGGCGTCTGCGGCGCGGCCTGCGCGCCGGTGGGCGGCGCCTGCGGCTTCGGCACTCCGTGCTGCAGCGGCACCTGCGTGAGCGGTACCTGCGCGCCGGTCGCCTGCCCCTCCGACGGCAGCGCCTGCGGCAACTGCATCGCGGGCTCGTGCTGTGGTCAGCTGCTCTCCTGCCTCACCTCGCCGGGCTGCATCGACGACATCCAGTGCTTCATCGGCTGCGCGTCCGGAGGCAGCCCCGCCACCTGCCTGTTCCAGTGCGTCGACAGTCCTCAGGCTTTCCAGGCGCTCACGTGCATCGGCATCAACTGCGCCGGGGCGTGCCTCTGAGAGCCTCGCTCCCGGGCTCGCGCCTGGCGCCGGCGGAGCTCAGCCCGGCGCCCCCGCCTTCGTGAGCGACTCGACGATCTCCTCGAAGCTGCCGCGCACGGCGTCGGCCACCTCGTGGTGGCGGAGCAGGAGCTCCTCCGCTGCGGAGTGTGACGGGTAGTCCCTGAGACCGAGGCGACGGGCCAGAGGTGCGAGCAGCGGGCCGCGCTCGTCGAGCGCCGCCGAGGCGTCGGCGCGCGCCACACGGAGGCGGAGCTCGACCTTTCGGAAGAAGCGCCACGCATCGCGGAATACGCGCGCGTGCAGAGCGTCGAGCACACCGACGCGCTCGAGGGCGTCGAGCGCGCGCGGCAGCTCCGGCGAGCGCGCGTCCTCGCCGAGCTCGGCGCCCCGGTGGATCTGGAGCAGCTGCACCGCGAACTCCACGTCGAGCAGGCCCCCGCGCCCGAGCTTCACGTCGACGACCCCGGCGCGCTCGAGAGACGACTCGCGCTCGACCCGCGAGCGGATGTGCGCCACCTCGCGTGCCTCGCCGGGGCGTACGGCCCCGGGTCCGAAGGCGGCGCGCCGCGCGATCATCTCGCCGAGCACGCCGATCTGCGGGTCGCCCGCGACGGCGCGCGCGCGCACCAGCGCCATGCGCTCCCACACGGCGGGTCGGAGCCCCGAGCCCAGCTCCGAGCCATCCACCGACAGGCCGTGGTGCCGCGCGAAGGACTCGAGGCTCGTCACGAGCAAGCCCTGGTTGCCCGAGGGCCGGAGCCGTGCGTCGAGCTCGTAGCCGGGGCCCGCCGCGTGGAAGGTCGAGACGTAGCGGATGATGCGGCGCGCGATGCGCGTGAAGTAGCCCGGGGCCTCGAGCGGATCCGGCGCCGCCTCGGGATCGTAGAGGAAGAGCACGTCGAGGTCGGAGCCGTAGCTCAGCTCGCGACCACCGAGCTTGCCCATCGCGACGATGCTGAGCCCCTCGACGGGTGAGTCGACGTCGCCGAGCGCTCGGCGCGTCGCGGCCTCGAGCGAGGCCTCGGCCGCCGCAGACAGCACGGTGTTGACGCCGCGGATGTCGAGCTCCCCCGCGAGATCGGCGAGCGCGACGAGCAGGGTGATGCGTGTCTTCGCGACGCGCAGCTGCTCCACGAAGGCCTCGTCCGGATCGACGGCGGGATCCGCGGGTGCGGCGGCGGCGGCCATGACCTCCTGCTTCGCGGACTCGGGCGTCGGCACCTCGCGCGAGAAGAGGATCATGTCGCCGAGCTCGGGGTTGTTGCAGAGCGCGTCGCCGACGAAGGCGCTCGCACCGAGCACCGAGACCAGCCTGCGCAGCGCGGTCGGGTCCGAGAAGACCAGTCGCACGTAGACCGCGGGCATGCGCACTCGCTCCAAGAAGGTCCTGAGGTAGAGCGCCGCTTGGAAGGGGTCGGCGGCCTCGAAGAGCGCGTCGAGGAGCAGCTCCGCCAGCCCCGGATAGCGCTCGCGCATGCCGCCGCCGAGCACGCCGTCCGGTGGCCGCGCGAGCGCCGCGAGCTGCCTCGCGAGCGAGCCGACGGCCGCGTCCTGGCTGTCTTCGTCACCCGACGGGAACAGGGCCCGCTCCGTGACGGCGCGCCTGAGCGAGTCACGGACCGCGAGCTCGTCTTGACGCTCGAGCGCGGCGAGCAAGGTCTCCCAGGGTGAGCCACCGCTCACCGCGCCGACGCGCAGGGACGCGAAGCGCTTGGAGACTCGGCGGCGTTGACGGTCGAGCTCCGTGCTGAAGCGCCGCTCGTCGGCGAAGCCGAGGCTGCGCGCGAGGCGAGCGAGCTCCACGCCTTCGGGCAAGAGGTGCGTCTGCTGGCCAGACGCCACCTGCACCGCGTGCTCGGCGCGACGCAGGAAGAGGTACGCGTCACTGATCTCCTCGGACTCCTTGGTCGTGCAGAAACCCTTGGACTGGAGTCGGGCGAGCGCGTCGAGGGTGCGGCGCGACCTGAGGGCGGGCTCGCGGCCTCCCCAGACGAGCTGGAGCGTCTGCGCGAAGAACTCCGCCTCGCGGATCCCGCCGACGCCGAGCTTGAGATCGCGCGGAGCGTCCGACGAGAGCTCGACGCGCGAGCGCTGGACGAGCGAGGCCATCTCGTGGGCGATCGACGGATCGATCGCCTTGCGCCAGACGAAAGGAGACAGCTCGTGCAGGATGCGCTCGCCGAGCGCCAGATCCCCCGCCACCGGACGCGCTCGCAGGAGGGCCGCGCGCTCCCAGAGTCGCCCGAAGGATTCGTAGTAGCGGAGCGCGGCCGCGATCGAGTTGACCAGCGGGCCGCGCCCTCCCTCGGGTCGGAGGCGCAGGTCCACGCGCCACACGAAGCCATCGCTGGTCGGCTCCTCGAGCGTCGCCGTGAGCCTGCGCGCCACACGCGTCCAGTACTCGTGCGGCGACACCGCGTCGGGGCTCGGCTCCTCGGCGCCAGGCGGCACGATGCCTCCCTCGTCGGTGTCGTAGAAGTAGACGAGATCGACGTCGCTCCCGGGGTTCAGCTCGAGCCCTCCGAGCTTGCCCATGCCGAGCACCACGAAGCCCGAGCGGCGTCCGAGCTCGTCGACCGGGCGACCGAAGCGCGAGGTCGCCCAGCCGAGCGCCTCTTCGAGCGCGACCTCGATCGTCGCGTCGGCGAGCCACGCGAGCTCCTCCGCGGTGGTGTCGACGTCTGCGCCACCTCGTTCTCTCCGCAAGAGCTCGCGCAGCGCGATGCGCGCGCGCTCACGCCGAGCGACGACCCGCAGTCTGCTCGCGACCTCCCCGCCCGACGCCCCGCCTCCCGAACTCCTGAGCAGCGCGAGGTAGGCCTCGCGCGAGCGCGACGGTTGGAGGCTCTCGGCGGCGAGCGTGCGCGCGTCTCCCGGGTGCGCGAGCAGCTGCTGACCCAGCGCGGGGTACGCGGTCGAGAGCAGCACGGCCAGCGCCAACGCGGGTGGATCGCCGTCGAGCAGCGGCGCGAAGGCTTCGAGCTGCTCGGTGGCACGGGCAGCGTCGATCTCCCGAGCGAGTGCCGTGTGGGCTTCCGCGGAGCTGCGCACGGGGCCCCTATGCCACGGCCAGGGGTCGCCCGCGACGAGCACGTCGGCGAGCCCCGAGGGCGACGCGGAGATTGGGCGCTCGAGCACCTCGCGCGGTGCGCTATGCTCCGCGCGTGCGCTGGCTGTGTCTGTCCGATATCCAAGGTGACGCCGACGCGCTCGCCGCCGTGCTCGCGACGGCCGAGCGCAGCGGCTACGCCCGTGTGCTCGTCGCCGGCGACCTCTGCTTCCCGGGTCCGCAGCCGCTCGAGGTGTGGCGCCGCCTCACCCAGGCCAACGCCATCTGCGTGCAGGGCGTGGGCGACCGCGCCATCGCGACGCTCGATCCGACGAAGCTCGAAGGTCGGAGCGAGCACGAGCGGCTGCGGCTCGAGCGCCTCGCCGAGGTGCGCGCCGAGCTCGGTGAGCTCATCCTCACGCGGCTCGCCCGCCTCGAGTCGAGCCAGCGCTTCCCGCTCCCGGACGGCAGCGAGCTCTTGCTCGTGCACGGCTCGCCCGTCGACCCCACCGAACCCTTCACGCAGGACATGACCGACGAGGAGGTGCTCGCCCTCGTCGGCGACGATCCTGCCGACATCATCGTCTGTGGCGGCTCCCACGTGCCCTTCGACCGCACGGTGGGCGGCGTGCGCATCATCAACGTCGGCTCGGTGGGCGACGCCGCGACCGCAGGCGGCCCGCGCCACGCCGACGCCACCTTCCTCGAGATCACCAAAGCAGGCCTCGTCGTCGAGCAGTTCGTCGTGCCACTCGGCCGCGCGGCCTGAGGCGCCTCGAGCACCGTCGAGCTCCGACGGTCGGCGCACACTGGATCACACGCGCCCTGCGCACGCCGCGCGGGGCAGGCACGCGCGCCGTGCAGGCCGGTGGAGAGCCGATCTGCAGCGAGGGGGAGCTCGCGCCCCTCGAGACGCCGGGACGAGCCCCTTGACCGGGCGTGTGTGGAATGATTTCTTGTCGTTCGATGGGCGGTTTCCTGGACGAAGATCCCGACGCGACGATGGTCGCGAGCGTGGGTGAGCTCCAGGAAGAGCTCCGCAAGCGCGGCAAGTCCAAGGACCGTGCCAGCATCGTCGTGCTCGCGGGAACGAACGTGGGCGAGATGTACCGTGTGGAGGGCGTCGAGGTCGTCATCGGCCGCGCCACGAACGCGACCGTGCGTCTCAACGACGACGGAATTTCACGCCGTCACGCGCGCATCTATCTGCACGAGGGGCACCACTACGTGGAGGATCTCGGCAGCGCGAACGGCACGATGATCAACGGCGTGAAGGTTGCGCGGCAGCGCCTCGAAGACGGCGACAAGATCCGCCTCGGGCCGACGACGATCCTCAAGTTCGGCTACCACGACGACATCGAGGAGAGCTTCCAGCAGCGCATGTTCGACGCCGCGCTGCGCGACGGCCTCACCGGTGCGTTCAACAAGAAGTTCTTGCTCGACCGGCTCGAGAGCGAGCTCGCCTACGCGCGCAGGCACAACGTCGATCTGAGCCTCTTGCTCTTCGACGTCGACTTCTTCAAGCGCATCAACGACACCTACGGCCACCTCGCGGGCGACGCGGTGCTCGTGAAGCTCGCCAAGATCGCGCTCGCGACCGTGCGCACCGAGGACATCTTCGCCCGCTACGGCGGCGAGGAGTTCGCCGTGCTCTGTCGCGGCGTGAAGCTCCAGCACGCGGGCCTGCTCGGCGAGCGCCTGCGCAGCACCGTCGAGTCGAGCGTCTTCGACCACGACGGCCGCAGGTTGCCACTCACCATCAGCATCGGCGTCGCGGCCTTCCCCTCCACCCCGGTCGAGACCCCGCAGCAGCTCATCGGCGCGGCCGACGAGGCGCTCTACGAAGCGAAGCGCTGCGGCCGCAACCGCGTGCTGCTCCGGCAGAGCTGAGCCCGGCCGCGGGTCCGCGCCACCTACGCGCGGCTGCTCGATTGCCCCGCCGCGCCTACGCGCGGCTGCTCGATTGCCCCGCCGCGCCTACGCGCGGCTACTCGATTGCCCCGCCGCGCCTACGCGCGGCTACTCGATACCCAGCCGCGCCTACGCGCGGCTACTCGATACCCAGCAGCTCCTTCACCTTCGCGATCACCTGCGGCGCCTGGATGGGCTTGGTGATGTACGCGTTCGCGCTCAGCTGCAGAGCGCGCTGACGGTCTTCTTGCGAGCCCTCGGTGGTGATCACGATGATCGGGGTGTCCTTGTGCACCGCGTCACTGCGCACCCTCTTCACGAGCTTGAGCCCATCCATGATGGGCATGTTGATGTCGGTGATGATGATGTCGAACTTCGCCTGCGCGAGCTTGCGGAGGCCGTCGACGCCGTCGTCGGCTTCGGTGACGCGCAGGCCGCGCACGCGACCGAGCGCGAACACGAGGAGCTGACGCATCATCGGAGAGTCCTCGACGATGAGGCAGGAGTACTCGCGCGAGGCGTTGGATGAAGGCTCGGACATCGCTCAGTCCTCGGGATCCATGAAGGCCAGCGCACCCGGGATCTGCTTCCCGCTCTGCGCATAGAGGTACGCATGCACGATCGCAGGGCCGGCCTGCGTGCCGAGCAACCGGAACAGCTCCTCGTCGTTGGCGAAGAAACGGGTCTTCTGGGGCATGGTCTTCACGATGACGATGACGCCGACCACCTCACGACCCACCGTGAGCGGGACCACCGCCACAGGCCGCTCGAGCGTGCCGCGCGAGGTATCGGCGTCGCGCTCACAGGAGAGCTCGCCGCTGCGGAATACGCGGGCGACGAGGCCATCTTCCCAGGGGATGTCGCGGGCTTCGCGCGACGTGAGGCCCTCGAAGGAGATCGGCACCAGCGCGCCGCTGTCGTCGGCCCGCCAGAGCAAGACGTACTGTGCCGCGCCGAGGAACTGCGCGAGCAGCTCTCGGAGGTTGCGGAGCGCGCGACGGACCGAGGTGCTCGCGTGCAGCTGCTGGTTGGCGACGTGCACGGTGCCGAGGTTCGCGAGCTCCTCCTCGAGCTCGGTGAGGCGGGTCACGAATTCGGGCGGCGGGGCGGAGCTCGGTCGCACGCTCTCGTGGAGCAGGCGCCGCTTCTCCTCCTCGAGCTGCTCGATGGTGCGCAGCAGATCGCGGATCGCGGTGTCGCTCGCGAGCTGCGAGCGCATCTTCGCGTTCTCTTGCTCGAGCTCGTGGACCTGGGCCCGGAAGCGCTCGAGCTCCGCCAACAGCTCCTCGGACAGCTGAGCGCCGCGCCGGAAGAACTGCTGGATGAAGATATCGCGCTCGCGGACGAGGTCTTCCGGAGGCGGATCGCTCCGGAACCTACCACCGCTCGGCACGCCCGCTTCGTTGGGCGGCGCCCCCGGCCCCTTGGGTGTCTCCGACATCGCCCGGCGACGCTAGCACGCCGTCTCCCCACGAAGGAAGCAGGCGCTGAGAACGACGCGCGTAGCGCGGCTTCCGCGCCATCTCGTGGCGCTCAGCGGCGCCTTCGCCCGAGCCTCGTCGACGTACGCTGCAGGGGCCGCGCGGCGCCCGTGCCCTCGAGGAGCGAGCTCTCCGCCCAGAGCCTCCTGTAAGCGTCGAGCCTGGGGCCGAGCAGCTTCGGAGCCCGGCGCAGCGCGCGCAAGTCGGCAGCGCCGACGAGCAACATGACCGCGGCGAGCTCACGCTTGACGCGCGCGAGCTGAGCGCGCGCGCCCTCGGGCCCTCCCTCGAGCAGCGCCTGCAGCACCGGCCTCGCGATGCCCGCCGCCGTCGCGCCGAGCGCGATGGCCCGGGCGACGTCGAGCCCGGTCGCGACGCCACCGGTGGCGATGATCGTCTCGAAGCCGGCGCGCGCGGTGCACATCACGCTGGCCGCCGTCGGCACGCCCCAGTCGCGCAGCGCCGCGCCGAGATCTCGCGCGCCGCCCGTGGCGCGCAGGGTCTCGACCGCGACCCAGGAGGTGCCGCCTGCGCCGGAGACGTCGACGTGCCGCACTCCGACTCGCGCGAGCTTGGCGGCCGCGACGGGGCCGATGCCGCAGCCCGTCTCCTTGGCGACGACGGGCACGCCCAGCGAGCCTCCGAGCTCGGCGATGCGGTCGACGACACCGGAGAAGTCGCGGTCGCCGCCCGGCTGGACGATTTCCATCGCGGGGTTGAGGTGGACGCAGAGCGCGTCGGCGGAGACCTGATCGACGAGGCCCCGGATGACCTCGTCCGAGAGCGAGCGAGCCTGCACGCCACCGATGTTCCCGAGCACGAGCGCCCTCGGCGCGACGCCGCGCACGTCGTAGCTCGGCGCCGCTCGTCGCGCGGGGTCGAGCATCGCGCGCTGACTGCCGAGCCCGAAGCCGTAGCCCTCCTCGTCGGCGATGCGCGCGAGCTCCAGGTTGATGGCCCGGGCCTTGTCGGTGCCTCCGGTCATCGCCGCGATGAAGATCGGCGCGGAGAGGCGCTTTCCGAAGAGCTCGAGGCCCATGTCGACCTGGTCGAGCGACAGCTCGGGCACGGCGTCGTGGACGAGCTCGACCTCGTCGAGCAGCGTGGTCTTGGCGCGGAAGCCGACGTCGCCGGTGGCGCAGAGATCGATGTGGTCTTGCTTGCGC
>CALKVW010000119.1 GCA_938004785.1 uncultured Polyangiaceae bacterium | reverse complement strand
CGCGGGGGACGGCCTTCTTGTAGTGCTTGAGGGCCTCGAGCATCAGGATCGCGCCGACACCGAAGCCCACGGTCAGCCAGTGCCACTCACCAATCTTCGAGAGCGCCGTGCCGACGATCGCGAAGACGTTGCTGCTCTTGCCGAGGTCGACGCCGACCACGAGCTTGAGCTGGCTCGCGCCGATGATGAGCGCCGCGGCGCTCGTGAACCCGCTGATCACCGGGTGAGAGAGGAAGTTGGTGAGGAAGCCGAGCTTGAAGACGCCCATGCCGATCTGCAGCACGCCGACCATGAGGGCGAGCGTCACCGCGTAGGCGATGAAGTTCGCCGAACCCGGCTCGGCGAGCGTCTGCACGCCCTGCAGGGTGAGCAGCGACACCATCGCCACCGGGCCGACCGCGAGCTGCCTGGAGCTGCCGAGCAGCGCGTAGACCGCGATGGGCACGACCGAGGCGTAGAGGCCCATGATGGGCGGAAGGCCGGCGAGCATCGAGTAGGCCATGCCCTGGGGGATGAGCATCACGGCGGTGGTGAGGCCGGCCGAGACGTCGCCACCGAGCAGCTTCTTGTCGTAGCCGGGCAGCCAGCCGAGGAAGGGCAAGAGCTTGCGCAGGCCGGTCGGCGGGGGCTGGGGGCGGCCGCGGTCGAGCGCCACCTTCACCGGCGAGGCTTCGTTCTTCGCGTTCATGACGCAGCTCCCGCGTTCATCTTGCGGTTGGTGGTCGCAGCCTCGGGCTTCGGCTCCGCCTTGGACGCGGCCTTCGCCTTGGCCTGGTCGAGCAGCTTCTCCACCTGCTGGAAGAGGAACATGCCGACCAGCATCGAGGCGGCCATGATCATCGCCTTGCTCGAGAGCGCGCCCACGCTGGTGAGCGCAGGGCCGGGGCAGAAGCCGCCGAGGCCCCAGCCGAGGCCGAAGAGCACCGCGCCGCCTACGAGGCGCACGTCGATGTCCTTTCGCGTGGGCAGGCGGAAGCGGTCGTCGAAGAGCGGCGCCTTGCGACCGCGCACGAGGCGGTAGATCGGCAGGTAGACCGCCATGCCGCCGCCCATCACGAAGGCGAGGCTCGGGTCCCAGCTCTCGAGGCCGCGCGAGAAGTCGAAGAAGCCGATGACCTTGGAGGGCAGCGTCATGCCGCTCAGGGCGAGGCCCGCGGCGAAGAGCAGCCCCACGCCGAGCGAGGCCAGGTTCTGCTTGGTGGTCGGGCTCACAGGACACCTCCGAAGAAACGGGTCACGACGAAGACCGTGAGCGCAGCGGTCGCCATGAAGCTGCCGACGGCGACGACCGAGCGCATCGAGAAGCGGGACAGGCCGCAGATGCCGTGGCCGCTCGTGCAGCCGCTGCCCATCTGGGTGCCGAAGCCGACGAGCAGCCCGGCCACGACGAGCGCGGCGGTGGAGCGATCGACGGTGTTGGTGAAGGCCTCCGGGGCGAACAGGGCGTAGACGAAGCCGCCCCCGAGCAGGCCCGCGGCGAACAGCAGGCGCCAGAGCGAGTCGCCCTTCGGCAGCTTGAGCACGCCTCCGGTGATGCCGCTGATGCCGGCGATGCGGCCGTTGAAGACGAGCATCGCCGCCGAGGCCAGGCCGATGAGCAGGCCCCCGGCGAGGGAGCTGAGCGGGGTGAAGTTCTCCATGACTTGCGCCTTCGTTTCGGTGGGGACGTTCGTGGGCCGCTCTGGCAGGGTCCGCCTAGAGCGCCGTCTAGGGAGAGGCTTAGCAGGGCCCGTGCCAGCCCTCCGACTTCCCGCCTGGCGCGCGATCTGCGCGGGGGGTGTTCCGTGGCGAAACCTGGCTCAGCTTCGTTGCGCAACACCCGGGCCCGCCATGTTTCACGCGTTGCAGGCCGGGTTGCCTGCGCGCGCCGCCTCGCGCCGGCCGTGGTAGAGCCTGCCGCGCGCGGGGGGCGCAGCGAGAGCGAGGAACGAAGCCATGATGGAGCAGCACTACAAGAGCAACCTGCGGGACACCTTCTTCCAGCTCTTCGAGGTCTTCGAAGTGCAGAAGGGCTCCCTGGGCAAGGGCCCCTTCGCCACGATGGACGAGACGATCGCGCGCGAGGCGCTCAAGCAGGCCGAGAAGCTCTGCGTGAGCGAGCTGCAGAAGAGCTTCGCCGAGAGCGATCGCAACCCGCCGAGCTTCGACGGCGAGGGCAACGTGAAGCTGCCCGAGGGCCTCGCCAAGGCCTACCACGCCTTCTACGACGCCGACGCCCACCTGCTCGGCGTGCCCGAGCACATGGGCGGCATGGGCGCACCGCCGAGCGTCTCGTGGGCCGCCTTCGAGCTCGTCGTCGGCGCCAACGCGCCGCTCGCCTTCTATCTCTTCGGCACCTTCGCCGCTCGCACCATCGATCGCCACGGCACCGAGGCGCAGAAGGCCCGTTTCATCCCCGCGCTGCTCGAGAAGCGCTGGGGCGGCTCGATGGTGCTCACCGAGCCCGACGCGGGCAGCGACGTCGGCGCGGGCCGCACCAAGGCCAAGCAGGTCGGCGATCACTGGGAGATCGAGGGCACCAAGCGCTTCATCACCAACGGCGACTTCGACGTGCCGGAGAACCTCGTGCACCTCGTGCTCGCGCGCCCCGAGGGCGCGGGCGGCGGCACGAAGGGCCTGAGCCTCTTCCTCGTGCCCAAGTACTGGGTGAACGAAGACGGCTCGCTCGGCGAGCGCAACGGCGCCTACGTCTCGAAGCTCGAGAAGAAGATGGGCATCAAGGGCTCGGCGACCTGCGAGATGGTCTTCGGCGACGGCAAGCCCGCGAAGGGCCTTCTCGTGGGCGAGAAGCACGACGGCATCCGCCAGATGTTCCACGTCATCGAGCAGGCGCGCATGGCCGTCGGCGTGAAGAGCATGTCGACGCTCTCGACCGCGTACCTCAACGCGCTCGAGTACGCGAAAGACCGCACGCAGGGGCCCGATCTGCTCCGCGCGATGGACAAGAACTCACCGCGCGTGAAGATCATCAAGCACCCGGACGTGCGCCGCATGCTGATGAGCCAGAAGGCGCACGCCGAGGGCATGCGCGCGCTCTGCCTCTACACCGCCTCGATCCAGGATCAGGTCGACCTGCTCGGCGGGCACGGCGACGAGCGCGCCGACGCGCTCGACAAGCTCAACGACATGCTCCTGCCGCTGGTGAAGGGCTACTGCAGCGAGAAGGCCTACGAGCAGCTCTCGCTCAGCCTGCAGACCTTCGGCGGCTCGGGCTACGTGCAAGACTTCCCCATCGAGCAGTACGTGCGCGACCAGAAGATCGACACGCTCTACGAGGGCACGACGGCCATCCAGGCGCTCGACCTCTTCTTCCGCAAGATCGCGAAGGACAACGGCGCGACCTTGCAGCTCTTGCTCGGCGAGATCGAGGCGCTCGCGAAGAGCGACGCAGGCGGCTCCGCGCTGGCCGACGAGCGCGCCGCGCTCGAGCGCGCCCTGGGCGACGTGAAGGGCATCTTCGGCGCCATGATGGGCAAGGTCGGCGAGTCGCTCTACCACGTGGGTCTGCAGGGCAACCGCATCCTCTTCTCTCTCGCGGAGCTCGTCATCGGCTGGCTCTGGCTGCGCTCGGCCGTCGCCGCGCTGAAGGGCAAGGCCGAGCGCCCCGAGGAGGCGGCCTTCTACGACGGCAAGCTCGCCGCAGCTCGTTGGTGGTGCAAGAACGTGCTGCCCGGCCTCACGCTCACGCGCAAGCTCGTGGAGCAGAGCTCCCTCGAGCTCATGGAGCTCGGCGACGACCGCTTCTGAGCGCGCGCGCGGTGCCCGGCGGGAGGCTCACCCCGCCGGGCGCGCGTGCTACCTTTCGCCCCGCATGCGCCTCGGCTCCTACGCCCCGCCCTTCGTCGCGCTGACCCTCGCCACGGCTGCCCTCGGGCTGGGCTGCGCGAGCCGATTCGACGGGCAGACCTACCGCGGCGACGGCTTCAGCTTCCGCGTCGCCGAGGTGCCGTCGAGCTGGCAGCCGGTGAAGAACAGCGAACGGGCGCTCGCCTGGGAAGACCGCGCGCTGGGCGCCACGATCCTCGCGAACGGGCGCTGCGATCGCGACGGCGAAGACGTGCCCCTGCGCTCGCTCACGCAGCACCTCTTCATCCAGTTCAGCGAGCGTGAGCTGCACTCCGAAGAGGTGCTCCCCTTCGACGGGCGCGAAGCGCTGCGCACCGATCTCACGGCGAAGCTCGACGGCGTGGCGCTCCGCTTCGCCGTCTGGGTGCTGAAGAAGGACCGCTGCGTCTACGACCTCCTGTACTTCGCGCCTCCCGCGCGCTTCGAGCAGGGTGTCGCGGGCTTCGACGCCTGGGCGAGAGGTTTCTCCGCGCTGCCACGCGAGGCCGCGCCGTGAGCGCGGGCCCCGCCTCCACGGCGAAGCCCGAGAGCCGACGCCTCGCGCCACCGCCCGAGCCCGGCTTCATCGAGCGCACGGGAGGGCGCCTGCTGAGCTTCGTCGAGCACTTCGGGCACGCCGGCCGCATGACGCTCGGCGCGGTGCTCGCGATCTTCAAGGCGCCGCCGGAGTTCCGCTCGACGATCTACCAGATCGAGATGCTCGGCCTGAAGAGCCTCTCCATCGCCGCGATCACCTCGGTGTTCGTCGGCATGGTCATGGCGGTGCAGTTCGCCTTCGGTCTGCAGCGCTTCGGCGGCATGGAGTACACGGGCCGCATCGTGGGGCTGAGCTTTTCGCGCGAGCTCGCGCCCACGCTCACCGCGGTCATCGTCGGGGGGCGCATCGGCGCGGGCATCGCCGCGGAGCTGGGCTCGATGTCGGTGACCGAGCAGATCGACGCGATCCGCAGCCTCGGCGCCGATCCGCTGAAGAAGCTCGTGCTGCCGCGGCTCGTGGCCTGCACGATCGTGATGCCGCTGCTCTGCTCCTTCGCGCTCGTGCTCGGCTTCGCCGGGGCGATGCTCATCACCGACATCGAGTTCGACGTGCCGGCGGGCTTCTTCCTGCGCACCGCGCTCGGCTCGGTCGCCTTCCGCGACTACTACAGCGGCATCTTCAAGACGCCGTTCTTCGGCGCGATCATCGCGATCATCGGCTGCCACTTCGGCCTTCGGACGCGCGGCGGCACCGAAGGCGTGGGGCGCGCGACCACCTCGACGGTCGTCGCGGTGTCGATCACCCTGCTCATCGCGGACTTCGTCCTCACGAAGCTGAGCTTCATCCTGTGGCCTCAGCCCTGAGCTCGCCCCGCGCGTGGGCCCTCGCCAGCTGCGCGCTGCTCCAGCTCGCGGCCTGTGGGCGCTCGGAGGCCCCTCCGCCGACGCCCGCGCCGAGCGACGAACCCCCGCTCGGTGCGCTCGCCGAAGCGCGCCGCCCGGATCGGCGTTTCATCATGCAACGCCTCGGCGAGCGCTGCGAGCTACGCCAGGAGGCGAGCTCGGGCGAGCGCATCGTCGAGCCCGAGCGTGTCGCCTGCCCGCGCGACCTCGAGGACGGGGAGGCCATCCGCCTCACCGGACGGACCTGCCTGCGCGAAGGAGGACCGAACGGCGTGCAGATGCCGATCGGCTGCCCCGACGACCTGCTCGAGCTCGAGGCCGCCTGGCGCGAGCGCAAGTCCAAGCCGGCACGGTGAAACGTTCCTCGGAACGAGAAACGCGCGAAACGTTTCTGTTTCGCAACGTGGCGCTGGCAGCGGAGGCGACCCTCGGAGGCCCGGAAAATCGAGGACCCACGGCCCGGAGCGGGATGGCACGGTCCCTGCTTGGAGGGACGGGACGTGCTCGCAGCGAGCGCGAGCCTTTTGGAGGTGCAACGTGAACGTCGTCCCCTTTTACGATCCCCGAACCTTCACCCTCACCTACGTCGTCTACGAGGGCAACGACGCCGTCGTGATCGATCCGGTGCTCGACTACGACCCGCTCTCCTCGACGACGAGCACCGAGTCGCTGCAGAAGGTCACGGCCTTCCTCGAGGAGAAGAAGCTCAAGCTCCACCTCGTCTTCGAGACGCACGCGCACGCCGACCATCTGAGCGGCTCGCAGTACCTGAAGAAGCGCTACGGCGCGAACGTCGTCATCGGCCACCGGATCACCGAGGTGCAGAGCACCTTCAAGGGCGTCTTCAACCTCGACCCGGACTTCCCGGTCGATGGCCGCCAGTTCGACAAGCTCGTGAAGGAGGGCGACACGCTGCGCGCGGGCGCGCTCGAGATCGGCGTCATCGAGACGCCAGGCCACACGCCGGCGTGCGTCACCTACAAGATCGACGACGCCGTCTTCACCGGCGACGCGCTCTTCACCGAGGACTACGGCACGGGTCGCTGCGACTTCCCGCTGGGCAGCGCCGACGACCTCTATGTCTCGGTGCACGAGAAGCTCTACGGCCTGCCCGACGCCACCCGCGTCTTCGTCGGCCACGACTACCAACCCGACGGTCGCGAGGTGCGCTGGGAGACGACGATCGGCCTGTCGAAGAGCGCCAACGTGCAGCTCAAGAAGGAGACGCCCAAGGGCGACTTCGTGCGCTTCCGCAACGAGCGCGACGCGCGCCTCGCGGCGCCGAAGCTGCTCTACCCGAGCGTGCAGATCAACATCGACGCGGGCAGGCTGCCCAAGCCCGCCGCCAACGGCACGCGCTACCTCCACATCCCGCTCGATCGCGGCCGGCCCATCGAAGAGGCCTGAGCCATGGCACCGATGGCGCCGCAGCCCACCGCCGAAGCCGCAGAGCTCAGGGCTTCCGAGCTGGCCACCGCGTGGTACAAGGCGTCGATGGCCGCGGAGCTCGCTCGGGGTGGGGCCGACCAGCTCCTGCTCGGCGCCGTCGAGCACGTGCTCGGCGCGGCGCTGGTGCTCGACGCGAAGCTGCGCGTCGTGCACGCGACCCAGCGCGCCATCGAGCTCTTCGGGCCGGTCCCGCCGGGCACGAACGCAGCGGCGGTGCTCTGTGGCGACTCGCCCAAGCGCCCCGTGGCGGAAGCGCTGGCGCGCGGCGAGGCGGTACAGGCCGTGGTGCCGGGTGCGCGTCGCGGCCAGGGTGTCTCGATGCTGCAGGTGCGCGCGCTGCCCTTCGACGGCGCGGGCGAAGCAGGCGCGAGGTCGGGGCGCGGCCCGAGCGGCTTCGTGGTGCTCGTCTCGGAGACCGAGGCCCCCTCGGCCGAGGGTCCCATCCTCTTCCACGGCATGTGGACGGTCGACGCGCGCATGAAGGAGCTGTTCCGCATCATCGAGCGCGTCGCGGCCGACGACGTGACCGTGCTGGTGCGCGGCGACACCGGCGCGGGCAAGGAGCTCGTCGCGCAGGCGGTGCACCAGCTCTCGGATCGGCGCGAAGGCCCCTTCCGCGCGATCAACTGCGCGGCGCTCCCACCGAACCTGCTCGAGAGCGAGCTCTTCGGCCACACGAAGGGCGCCTTCACCGGCGCGGTGCGCGACACCCCGGGGCACTTCCAGCTCGCGCACGGCGGCACGCTCTTCCTCGACGAGGTGGCGGAGCTTCCATTGGAGCTACAAGCGAAGTTGCTGCGCGCGCTCGAGACGCGCACCGTGCTGCCCGTGGGCGGCCGCGAGCCCATCCCCGTCGACGTGCGCATCGTCTCTGCCACGCACCGCTCGCTGCGCATGGAGGTCGAGGCCGCGCGCTTCCGCGCCGATCTCATGTACCGCTTGCGTGTGATCCCGCTCTTCTTGCCGCCGCTCAGGGAGCGCCCGGGCGACGTGCGCCTGCTCGTGGAGCGCCTCGTCGAAGAGACGAACCGCACGCACAGGAGGCGCATCGCGCGCGTGTCGGAGGTCGCGATGGCGGCGCTCGAGCGCCACGATTGGCCCGGCAACGTGCGCGAGCTGAAGAACGTGCTCGCCTACGCCTACGCCATCGGCGACGGCCCGGTGCTCGAGCTCTCCCACTTGCCACCCGAGCTCTCGGCCCCCGAGCTCGGCGGGCGGGCCCCGCTCGTCGGCGCCGACGCGACGCTGCCCCAGCGGGCCGAATCCCCAGAGGCGCGGCGCATCCTCGAGGCGCTCGCGCGATCGGGGCAGAGCCGCGAGCGCGCCGCGCAGATACTCGGCCTCAGCCGCGTCACCCTATGGCGGCGCATGAAGGCCCTCGGGCTCGCGAAGGCCCGTGATGGAGGCTGAGCCGCACCTCTGCTTCGCACGTTTGCCCCGCGACCGGCGCCGCGCGCAGGCGCGGAGATGGTTGGATGTCCAAGGAGAAAGTGACATGTCGTCCCTCGTCGAACAAGCAACGAAGAATCCGGCCGGATACCTCGACGCCAGCGTGCGACAGGTGCACGCGACGCTCGGCAGCGTGCGCATCGTCGACGTGCGTGAGCCGGAGGAATTCACCGGCGATCTGGGACACATCGAGGGCTCGGAGCTCGTGCCACTCGGCACGGTCGAGAGCGCCTCGATGGGCTGGGACAAGAGCGTACCCATCGTGTTCATCTGCCGCTCGGGCAACCGCTCGGGTCGCGCCGCGCAGGCGCTGCGCATGAGGGGCTTCGAGACGACGATCAACATGCTCGGCGGCATGCTCCAGTGGAACGCCGAGCGCCTGCCCGTCGTACGCTGAGCGCCGTCGTAGTTCGACGCAGCGCCCGCAGCGACGCCGAGCGAGCCTCGAGGCTCGCGCGGCGTCGTCACTTGGAGCTCGACCCGCTCAGCGCAGCTCGACGCGATCGGCCCAGCTCGACGGGATCAGCCCAGCTCGACGCGATCAGCCCAGCCGGGTTTCAGCCGAGTCCCAGCCGGGAGCGCGCGTCGACGTAGGCGTCGCTCACCGAGTAGACCACGAGGTCACGCGCCTCGGCGTTGCGGCCGATCCACGTGAGGCGGTCCTTGCCCTCGGCGGGAGGCCCGGCGACGTTGCCACCGGCCCACGCGATGCCCATGAGCGCGACGTTGGGATCGCCGACGGCGAGCAAGCCGGCGCGCGAGCCCCAGCCGTTGATGGCGCTGTTGAGCGTCGAGGCGCGGTTGCCGATCGTGCCCACGAGGTCGGCGGCGAGCACCGAGGTGTCCTGCGGCAGGCCCGGAGGCAGGGCACGGCTCAGGCGACCGAAGGCGTCGTTGAAGCGGCCTGCGTCGACGCCCTGGGGCGCGAACTGCGGGTAGAAGACCTTGAGGAAGCCCGCGAGCAGCGGCCAGAGATCGATGGGCGCGGTGCGCGCGAAGACGCAGGCGTTGGCCTGGATCACCTTCATCGCGCGGTGCAGCAGGAAGCTGCGCTCCGCCGTGGGCCCTTGGCTCGCGAGCGCTTGACCCACGACGAGCGTGGGTGGGTTCGCGCGCGCGGGCACGACGATCGGACCGAGCACGTTGGAGACCAGGACCTGGATCTGCGAGAGGCCGTAGGCCCCCGCGATCTCTCGCGCCTCCTCGCCGAGCGCCGCCATCGGTGGAGGCAGGGGCAAGGCGCGCACGCCGTCGAGGTCGTAGGGATAGGCCGCGTCGAGCATCGGCCCGCTGCGCAGGAGCAGCTCGCGGAAGGCGGGCGTCATCACCTCGGGTGCGAGCAGCTCGTCGAGCGCGGCGTCGCCGGCGGCGGCGCCGGCCCCCGCCGTCTCGACGAGGAAGCCCTCGAGCGCACGCACCGTGGCCGTCGCCGCCTGCGCCGCGTCTCCGCGACCACGCAGCTCGGCGGCCGTCGCGAGGGTCTCGAAGAGGAAGGTCTCGAAGCGACCCGTGCCGAGCGCTCGGCGCGCGTCGGCCACGGCGCGATCGAGCAGAACCGCCGCGGCCGGCGCCTGCCCGGTGCGCTGGTAGAAGCGCACCAGCGCGCGCAGGGCCACGTCGCTCTTGGGGAAGGACTTGCGTGCGACGACGAGCGAGCTCTCGGCCTTCTTGAGCTCACCCATCTCCTCGAGGATCTCGGCGAGCTCGACCGTGCGCTGGCACTTGTCCTCGGGGGACTCGGCCACGTTGACGAGCTCGTTCTGCTCCTCGAGCGCGCGCGGGAACTGGTGCGTGCGCCGGTAGAGCGCGATGAGCGCGGCGCGCGCGCTGAGCTCGTTGGGCCGACGCTTGAGGATCTCCTGGTAGGCGGCCTCGGCGCGCTCGTCGTTGGGGAGCTTGTCGTCGTAGAGCTCGCCGAGACGGAAGTAGATGTCGACCTGACGATCGGGCTCGGAGGCGAGGCGCGCGAGGCGGATCAGCGCCTGCTCGGCGCCCTCGTAGTCGCCGTCGGCGTAGCAGAGGTCGGCGAAGGCCGAGAGCGCGTCGACGTGATCGGGGCTCGCGTCGAGCGCGGCGGCGAGCGCGCGCTTGGCCGCGTCGGCGTCGCCGACCTCGGCGAGCGCTCGACCGCGCATGACCTCCATCTCGACGCGCTCGCCCGGGTCTTCGATCGCGTCGAGCCGGCGGCGCAACAGCTCCGCGAGCTCGCCGCGCGCGCCGCTGTCCACGTAGATCCGGCGCAGTCGCTCGAAGACGTCGAGGTCGTTCGGGTCGACGGCGGCGACGCGCTCGAGCACCTCGCGCGCGCGGTCGCGATCGCCGACCTGATCCATCCACAGCACGGCCGCGCGCAGCTCGATCTCCTTGCGCCAGGCTGGCGACGAGATCGCCTCGGCTGCGGCCTCGAGGTGCGCCGCGGCGCCGCGTGCGTCGCTCTCGGCCGCGAGCGTGTCGGCGAGCGCGAGCCGCACGAGCACGTGTTCGGGCGCGTGGTGCGCCGCGTCGGTGAGCAGCGCCTTCGCGTCGTCGTTCGCCTCGGTGGCACGCAGGTCTTCGGCGGCGCGCAGCGCGAGCGTGGCGCGCTCGAGCGAGCGATCGCTGTGAGCGATGAGCTCGCGATCGCAGGCAGCAGACAGCGCGAGATCACCGCGCGCGCGGGCGTGCGCCGCCATCTGGCGCAGCACCCAGGCCGGGCGAGGCTCGTGCGCGTAGGCGGCTTCGACCGCAGCGTAGCTGTCTTCCCAGCGCGCGCGTGTGGCGAGCCGGAAGGCGAGCGCCGCCCAGCCCACCGACTCGGAGCCGTCGAGCTGGCGAGCGAGCTCGAGCGCGATGGGCTCGAGCTCCTCCTCGCGGTTCCCGCTCATGAGCGCGCTCGCCACGCGGCGCAGCGTCCGCAGGTGACCAGGGTTCTCCTCGAGGATCGTGCGCCGGAAGAGCAGGCCGCTCGCGCTGTCGTCGCGACCGCGCTCGTCGAGCTCGGCGAGGCGTTCGTAGAGCTCGAGGCGTTCTGCCGGATCTTCGCTCGCGCGAGCGAGCGGCAGGAGCGCGTCGACGAGCTCGGCCGTGCCGTGCCCGGCGAGCGCGCAGCGCTGGAGCGCGAGCGGAGCGAGATCGTTCTCGCCGGCGGCCGCAGCCGCGCGCGCGCAGCGCAGGGCCGACTCGAGATCGCCACTGCGCTCGAACTCGAGCGCGGCCTCGATCGCGAGCCTCGCGGCGGCCTCGCCTCGCTGCCCCTCGATGCGCGCCTCGCGCCAGGTGGCTCGATCGTCGGGCGTCTCCGGGGAGAGGCGCTCGTAGAGCTCGCGCAGGCAGAAGTCCTCGGGGCGCGCAGCCATGGCCTGCTCGAGGATCGAAGACGCGCCCTCGCCCGAGAGCAGCGCCTCACGCGTGAGGTCGTAGGCTCGCTCGATGGGATCGTCGGAGTGCTCCACGCGGAACCGGAGCCAGCCGAGCAGCGTGTCCTGGTCGCCACGCGTGCGCGCGGCGAGCTCGCCGAGGTGGATGGCGATCGGCGACGAAGGCAGGAGCTCGGCGGCGCGGCGCGCGGCGGATTCGGAGGCGTCGTGGGCCTGCTCCGTCTCGAGGGTGAGCCAGCGCAGCGCGACCTCGGTCTCGAGCACGCCCTTCGTCGGCCCCTCGGGCAGGGCGGAGGCGTGGGTCTGCATCAGCACGGCGGCGATGTCCGGTGTGGAGCCGCTCGCGAGCGCGCGCGCCGCCACCTCGTTGCCGGGATCGGACTCGTGCACGGACTGGTAGCTCTCGCGCGCGCGGTCGAGCTGGCCGGCCGCCTCGGAGAGCAGCGCCGACGCGAGCTCGGCGGCGGCATCGCGCTCCGTCTCTCCACCGAGGGAAGCCACGGCGGAGGCCACGCGGTCGACCGCGCCCGACTCGATGTCGAGCTCGAGGGAGAGCGCGCGCGCGATCGCAGCGCGATCGACGTCGAGCCCACCTTCGGTGGCCGCGAGCTGCGAGAGCGTCGCGTCGATGGCCGCGGTCGAGGGGTCGGCCGCGCCTGACTCGGACGGAGCCGCGCCGCGCGCGGCGCCGAGCACCCTGCCGAGCACCACCGAGGGGCGCCCAGCCGGCGTGGACCCGCCCGCATGCCGGAGCCTCGAGAGCCGAGCGACGCCCGGCTCCGCGACCGCCGCCGTCACCGCGGCGGCGAGCTCGACGAGCGCCGACTCTCCCGCTGCCGAGGCCTCGTCGACGAGGTTCGGCAGCACCTCTTGCGAGGCCCTGCCCTCCGGGCCAGGTCGCGTGGCGATGAGCGCCGAGAGCGCGAGCTGATCGAGCGAGCTGAAGGCCTCGCGCGACTGGATGTCGACGCGCTCGCTGCACTCCACGGCGAGCCCGGCGAGCGCACGCGCAGCGTCGACCGCGTTGCTGCCCTGCGTAACGCGCCGGAGGAGCGCGCCCGCTTGGCCGCGCGTCTCGGAGCGGGCCGTCGAGAGCGAGGCCCGGAGCCAGGCGCTCGCGCCGGAGAGCGAGGCGTCGCCCATCGCGGCGAGCGCGTCGAGCGTGCCGGTGCGGTCGCCCGCGTCGAGCGAGTGACGCGCGACGGCGAGCGCAGCGGCGGGGTGTGAGCCCTCGTCGACGGCGCGCGCCGCGCCTCGGATGGCCAGGACCGAAGCGAATCCGGTGCTGAGCTCGGCGAGCGATTGCGGGTCGGTCGGCCGGATGCGCGCGATCTGAGCGGATTCGACGCCCTGCGCGATCGACTCGACGAAGCGCTGCACCAAGGGACGAGGATCGGACGACACCGCGCGCGCCGCCTGCTCGGCGCGGCGCTTGGCGAGCGCCTCGTCGCGCGTGGACAGACGAGCCACCTCGGCGGCGAGCCAGGACGCGTGCGCGCGCCCTTCGGCGGTCGGCGCGAGGCGGATCTCGGCGTCGATCACCTCAGCGGCGGACTCCCAATCACCGCTCCGCACGAGCAGCGAGCGATGCTGACGCATCGTGCTGGGCAGGTTGGGCGCGAGCTGGAAGGCCTCGCGCGCGACCTCGGCGGCGAGATCGTCTTCGCCCGAGAGCGCGTAGAGCTCGCTCACCACGAGCAAGAGCCGCGCTTTCGCGAGCTTGTCGGTGTGGAGCGCAGCCTCCTCACGCATCCACTCGGCGCGCGCGACGAAGGCCTCACGCCGTCCGGACTGCGTGAGCACCAGGCTCGCGTCGCGCTCGTCGCCGAAGCCCTCGGTGGGCATCGGCGAACGCGGCGGCACGGTGACCGGGCGCGTCGCGGGCGGCTCTGGCACGAGCGCGGCGGAGGGCTGCTCGTCGTAGTTGGCGTCGTCGAAGGCGCTCGCGTCGAGCTCCTCGGCCGAGCCCCCTGCGAGCTCCTCCACGACGCCCTCGTCGACGAGCGCGACCGCGCTCGCTTCCGCCTCCACGCCGAGCTCGACCTCGCCCGAGTCGGCGAGCGGCGAAGCGCTGGCGAGCTCGACCGGCGGCGCGATCATCGTCGCGTCCTCGAGCTCGTCGTCGACGTCGATCGTCGCAGGCTCCGAGTCGCGCTGCGCCTCGCTGGCCGCGCGAACGGCGTCGAGGATGCCGGCGTCGAAGGTCGCGACGCGGGTCGGCATCTCGCCGAAGCCGTCTTCGGAGGTGGGCACGACGACCTCTCTCGGCGTCGGTCGGGCGTGCGCCGACAGCGGGCGGCTAGGCGGTGCCGGAGGTGGAATGCGCAAGGGCGCCGCGGGCTTCGGCGGCGCCGGGCGCGGAGGCTGGCCTCCGGCGCTGGGCTCGTCGTCGAAATCGGGCGGAGGCGCCGAGCGGTACGCGCGCGGCTCCGCGGTCGGCCGCGGCGAGGGCGTGATCGCCCAGCCGGGAGGCGCAGCCACTTCGGCCGCGGCCGCGAGCGGCGCCTCGGCGCCGGCGGGCGGCTCGCCTTCCACGGGCTGCGCGGCCGCGGGCTGCTCGACCGCCGGCGCGGCTTCGGGCTCGGGCACGGGCGTCGCGCGCGGCGCGTCGTCGAAGAGCATGTCGAGCAGGGCGTCGCCCTCGGCCTCGGTCGGCAGGGCCTCGCGCACACTGCTGGTGTCGCCGAACACGCCCTTCATGCCGGGCTGGGGGGGCTTCTTCACGTCGCTCACTGGACCCCCATGCCGAGCTTGCGTCGGAGCTCGAGGTAGCCTGGAGATAGCACGAAGCGCAGCAGCGCTCGCGCGCGCTCGTTCTCGCGGACGAGGGATGCGAGCTCGTGGCGGGGTGCGCGCAAGAGCTCGCTCAGTACGATGGACACGTCGCCCGCCGCGATGACCGCCATGCGATCGATGCTGCGTCTCGCGCTCGAAGCCCACTGCTTCGGGTCCTGCCCGCTCTGCGCCACGCGCTGGGCCACGTCGCCGACGGACTTCTTCACCTTGCGCGAGATCTCCTTGTGCACGGCGCGAGCGAGGTCCGAGTACACGGCGTAGTTCGGTGTCGGCAGGTTGAGGCCGACCTCGTTGCAGACGGCGATCACGACCGAAGCGACGGCGGCGTCGTCGCGCGTGCGCACCGCGCTGAGGCCGCGTCGCAACGCGAAGACCTCGCGCGCGACCGCCGAGCGCGCGCTCGCGTCGAAGGGCGCGTGCACCTCGGCGCCTACGACCACCGCGGGCACGTCGCCCGCGACACCCTGCACGCCGTTGGCCTCCGGCCCTCCGACATAGAGTTCGAACTCTCCGAAGCCGAGCGCGCCCATCCACTCGGTGACCGCCAGCCTGAGCGGCGGCCCGCCCTTGGCGTCGACGCGGTTGCGTCGGCCTACGCCGAGCGTGTCGAGCGTGGGCCCGAGCGCGAGCGTCACCGTCTCGGCGATGTGGGCGAACATCTCCGCCACCGGGCCCGAGTCGCCCGGGTCGGCGATCTCCGCGAGCGCACGCGCGTCGAGCACGTTCTCGGGCTGGTTGCGGATCTTCGCGTCGAGCGCGGCGAGCTCGTCGCTGATGCCTCGATCAGGCTTGCCCAGCGCGATGAGCGCGCCGAGCGCAGCCTGCCTGAGCAGCATGTCGCCCTGCGCCGCCGCGACGCGCGCGAGCAGCGCGACCCGGTCGACGTCGCAGGGGTCGTCTTGCAGGCTCTTGACGAGCTGCTGCTTGCCTCGCGAGAGCATCTCGACGCGGAAGCCCCCGTCGAAGTCCGTCGCGAGCACGAGATCGAGCGCCTCGGGGTCGTCGTGGATCTCGTCGAGCAGCTTGCGCACGGCGGCCTCCGCCGACTTGGGCTCGCGCAGCTTGTCGCGCCAGATCGCCATGCAGAGCCGGGCCGCCTCGACCCGCCCCGCCGACTGCTCGCGCTCGGTCATCAGCCGCTCGAGCATGCCCGTGGCGACGCTCCACGCGCCCGTGCGCGCCGCCGCGCGGGCGAGCCGCTCGCGCACCACGATGGTCGACAGCCCCGCCTCGTGCAGACCGACGAGCACCTCGAGCGCCTTCTCGGGCTGGCTCAGCTTGTTCTCGAAGAAGTCGGCCGCGCTCACGCCCGACACGAGGCGCTGCTGCTGCGGAGCCTCGGCGTTCTTCGAGACGCGCGCGAGCAGCGGCGCCGCGCCGGCGAAGTCGCCCTTCTGGATGCAGATCGTGCTCATGAGCACGAGCGCGCCCACGTGATCGGGCTCGAGCATCGTGACGTTCTCGAGCGCCGAGAGCGCGCCGTCGTTGTCGCCGCGCTTCTGCAGCACACGCGCGCGCTCCCAGAACAGCTTGCCGATCTCGGACTCGTCGTCGGCGACGTCGAGGCGACGCTCGATGAGCGCGAGCAGTTTGTCGTCTTCCTTGCGCTCGCGCACGCGACGGAAGAGCTTGTCGAAGGCCTTGCTCGCCGTGGCGTCGCGCTGGAAGGCCCGCTCGAGCGCGATCTCGGCGTCTTCGTGTGCGTCGGTCCGCTCGAGCAAGACGAGGCCGGCCTTCTCCCAGAAGCCCGCGCCGCGCGCGTCGTCCTTCGAGAGGGCGCCGAGCTGCGCGCAGGACAGCGCGATCTGCACCGGATCGTCGAGCAGCTCCGCGGCGGCGTGCATGCCCTCCCAGCCCGCGATGTCTTCGGGCCTCGCTTCGACGACCGCCCCGAAGGTCTCGAGCGCCTGCTGGCCTTGGCCGCCGGCGAGATCGCTCCAGCCCGCGAGCAAGAGCGCGTCGATCTGCGCGTCGTCGCCGAGCGCGTCGCCGAGGCCGTGCAGCGCGGTCGCGCGCCTGCGTGGATCGCAGCCTGGGGGCGCGAGCTCGAGGTTCAGCAGGCGGCCGGCGGCGTGCTGCGCCTGGAGCAGCGGGTGCAAGCGGCCAGGCTGATCGAGCAGCGAGACGAGCGCGGCCGAGGCGCGCATCGCGTCGGCCGCGACGGGGTCGAGGTGCGCGGCGACGGCGGCGCGGGCCTCGGCTTCGGACGCGCGGTCGTCGGCGACGACCGAGGCGACGAGCCACTCGAGCGCGGCGGCGGCCGTGGGCTCGACCTCCGACCAAGCCTGGGCGGCTTCGACGGCCCCGGCCGGATCGCCCTCCAGATCGCGCCGGATGCGCAAGCGCTCCGCGCGGGCGATGCGCCGCGCGTCGCCGCCGGCCGCCTCGAGGCGATCGAGCGCGATCGACGTCGCGTCGGCTTGCTCGAAGGCGGGCGACCAGAGCAAGCGCGCGAGCGCAGCGGCGAGCGAGAGCTCGTCGCCGGGGATCGCGGCGTGCTCGAGCGCCTCGAGCGCTGCGAGCGCGGCGCCCTCGTCGATGCCGTCGCTCGTGTGGGCGACCTCGAGCCCGAGCCTCTCGAGCTCGAGCGCCGGCCCCTCGCCGACCGCCAACATCGCGCGGCGCGCCTCGAGCGAGCTCGCGTCGAGGCCGCGCCGCATCCAGCTCGAGAGCGCGCTCGACGGCGCGGGCAGCGCCTCGCGCGCGAGCTCGAGCTCGGCGACCGCGCGGGCCCGCTCGCCGGCCTTCCACGCGTAGAGCGCGGACTCGAGGCGCAGCGCAGCGCCGAGCTCCGGTTCGGGGTGAGCCTCGGCGCAGGCCGACAGCACCCGCGACGCCGCGAGCGGGTTCGCCTCGCGCAGGAGCTCGGCGAAGGCGACGGCGACGATCTCGTCGCCGGGACTCTCCTGGTGGAGCGCCTCGAGACGCGCGCTCGCGCCCTCGAAATCGCCCGCGCGCGACGCGCGCAGCGCCGCGACGAGCCGGAAGCCGCGCGCGAGCGCGGGGTCGCTCTCGGAGCGCCCGAGCGCGTCCATCGCCGCGGCAGAGCGCGCAGCCGGCGCTTCGGCGTCGCCCGGACGCAGCCCCACCGCGGTCGCGCTGAGCGCCATGCCGAGCCACGGAGCGCGCGCGAAGGCGCCCGTGCCCTCGCTGCGCGAGAGCTCCGCGAAGGCCTGTTCGGCGCCCGCGGTGTCTCCTCGCAGGAGCCGGCTGCGCCCGAGCTCGAACCACAGCCCCGGGACCTCGGTCGGGTCGAGCTCGGTCGCGAGCAAGGCCTGGGTCGAGGCCTCGTACCAAGCGGCGTCGGCCGCGAGGCTCGCGAAGCTGCGCCCGAGCCGCGCAGCGAGCGCGGGCTCGAGGCCCAGCTCGACGGCCTTCGCGAGCGCCGCCCCCGCGCGCTCGAGCTCGCGCACCTGGCAAGACCAGACGTAGGCCGCGAGCAGCCAGCCACGCGCGCGTGCGGCGTCGGTGCGGAAGGTCTGCGTGGTCGCCTCGATCGCCTCGGCGAAGGCGGTCGGGTCGTGGCCGTCGGCGAGCAGATCGAGCTCGATCGCGCGCGCGGGGATCGCGCCCGGATCGGCGGCCAGCGCCTGGCGGAGCGCGTCGAGCGCGGCGGGACGATCTTCGGCGACCGCGGAGGCCTCGGCGATGCGGAGCCACAGCGCGGCCGCGCTCGCGCCCTCGGCGCCGCGGGCGATCTCGTCGCCGGCGAGCTGCGCGACGGCCTCGATCTGTCCCTGGGCCTCGAGCGCCGCGAGGCGCGCCCGGGCGATCGTCGAGGACGTCGGCAGGCGTTGCGCCGCTTGCGCGAGCAGCGCGCTCGCCGCGTCGATGTCGCCGAGGCGGCGACGGATCTCGGCCGCGCGGAGCCAGGCGTCGGCCGCGCACGCGGGCGCGCGCAGGAACTTCGGCACGCCGATCTCCTCGCCGCGCTCGGGGTCGTCGAGCACCTCGGCGATGATCTCGGCCTGGCCCTCGAGGGCCCGAGCGAGCGCGTCGAGGTCGCCGGCGTTCGCCGCCACGCGCTCGAGCACGAGGCGTGTCTGGAAGCGCGCGCGCCCTTCGAGCGCGGCGGCTGCGTCGAGGTGCTCGTAGGCGCGCTCGTGCTGACCCGTCTTCGACGCGAGATCGGCGAGCTGGATGTAGAGCAGCGCCTTGTAGGTCGCGTCGGCCAGCAGCGGCAGGCGCGCTTCGATCGCGCGCGCCACACCAGCTGCGTCGCCGTCGGCGGCGCTGAGCAGCTCGAGCTCGATCCAAGCCGCAGAGTCGTCCGGATCCTGGGCGACGGCCTCCTCGAGCAAGGCCTTGGCTTCGTCGCGTTGCCCTGCGGGCTCGCCCGTCCTCGCCTGCTCGAGCGCGACGACCGCGAGCTCGCGCAGCGCGTGCGAGCGCTCCTGGGCCGTGGGGGCGCCCTTCGCGATCGTGTCGAGCAGCTTCGCGAGGTTCTTGAACGAACGACGGCGCGACAGGATGCGCACGAGCGCTTGTAGCGGCTCGCGGAACTCGCTGTCCGCGTTGTAGGCCGCGAGGTAGTCGCGCGCGGCCAGGGGCTCTTCGCCCCGCCGCTCGTGGAGCACACCCACCTCGTGCTGGAGGTAGGATTGCTCCGTTCGATCTGTCGTCGCCTCGATTTCCCCCCGAAGCCGTTCGATGAGCAGAGCGGCGAGGTCGGCTTGCTCGCCCGGAGTCTCCATGGTCATGCGGGGGCTCTTCTTGCGCTGGCTTGCGCCCGTACTGCGGGCTGGATGTCGAGGTCGCGGCATACGCGCCGCGGCGGCCTAGCCTAGCGACGACGACCGCTCGACGACAAGGTCGCCGAGCGGTCGCTTCGCGATTGCAGGCTCGGGGAGACGGCGCACCGCGCGCGCCGGGCCGGGGCGCGCGGAGCCGTTCAGGCCATGAGCTGGTCGAGCTTCTCGTTCACCTTGCCCTCGACCGTGCCCTTGGCGGCGCGGAGGAGGAAGGGCAGGTCGATCTCGACGCGGATGCTCGCGGCCTCCACCGACACCTGCCCGGTTGCGCCCTTGGCCATGCCGCTCGGCGCGTCGAACTTGATCTTGTCGCCTTCCCAGCGCCACACGATGCCGAGTTTGTCCTTCATCCCGTTGGCGAGGGACTCGGCCTTCTGCTTCGCAGACTCGAGACCGAGGGAGTGGGAGCGGCGGATGTCGATCGTTGCCATGGTTCGTTCCTCGATGTTGCTAGGTGGTGCCGGCGAGCAGCGGAGCGCGACACGATGCTCGCGGAGAGCCGAGCGTGGGCGCGGCAGGAGGTCGCTCGCCGCGCGAGCGCACTCCGAGTGGAGCGGTCACTCGAGTCGCTTGACGACCCAGTAGCCTCGCGGAGTGTCGACGGGGCCTCCGACCTCGCCGACGCGCAGGCCGAAGAGTACACGCTCCGGACCGGGCTCGAGGATGCCCCGAGGCATCGACCCGGCGTTGTCCATCGAGCCCTTGTCGCCGCTCTTCACGGCGGCGGCAAAGTCTTTGTCGGCCAGGGCGCGCAGCTCCGCGGCCTTCGCCGCGGCCTCGCTGCGGGTGCGTGCCACCTTGGAGGCGCCCTGCGCCCCCCGGTACTCGACCAGCACGACGCCGAAGCCGACCTGGCGCGGAGCGTCGGCCGGCAAGCTGGGGTCGGCCGGGGGCTGCTCGGCAGGCGGAGCCGACTCGGGCTGCTCTGCCGTGGCCGGTGGTGGAGCGTCGGCCTCGGCGAGCGGCTCGGCGGGCGCCGCGACCGAGCCGAGCGCGGCGGCGGAGCCGGAGGGCGCGAGCGCGGCGAGCTGAGCGGCGGAGGGGGGCTCGGGCGCGGCGCGCTTGCGCATCAGCGCGGCTGCGAAGGCCAGCGCCACCAGCGCGACGAGGAGCAGGACCGAGCGACGTTGCATGGGCACCTGGTGCGAGAGAGCTCCGGGAGCCGGGAGCCGGCCGGAGCGAGGGCTCGGGGGCGCGCTCTCCCGGGGTGGAGCGATCGTGAGGGAAGCGGGCCTGGCGAGCCCCCGGTTACCACACTTTCGGGCCTTCTGCGGTGGAGCCGTGGTAGATCTGGCGAGTTAGCGCGGCCTCGACGACGAGCGCAGCCGTCGTGTGAACGACGAGGGCCGGACAGCTCGGAGACAGGACACGAGGGTCGATCATGGTCAAGGTCGTGTGCCACGGCTGCGAAGCGCCGTACCAAATCGACGAGCGTCGCATCCCGGCCGCCGGGCTGAAGATGCGCTGCCCGAAGTGCGGCACGAGCCTGCTCGTTCCTCACCCGGACGGTCCAGCTGCCGCGCCGCCCGCGCCAGCTCCGCCGGCACCTCCGCCTCGCCCGGCAGCGAACCCACCGGGTGACTTCGGCGGAATCGACTTGCCCGCCGTGGCGCCTGCCGCACCTCCCCGACCTCCGCCCGCTCCCTTCGGGGGCGGCGGCGGCTTCGGCGAGATCGATCTCGGTAGCGAAAGCGGCGCAGGCGGCGCGGGCGAAATCGACCTGCCCGCTGCGCGAGGCGCCGCGCCCTCGCCAGGTGGCTTCGGCTCCGTGGGCGCCGACTTCGGCGCCGTCGATCTGCCCGCCGCGCGCCCAGCGCCGCCTGGGCCCAGCTTCGGACTCGGTGGGCTCCCTGCCGCAGCGCCAGCGCCGGACTTCGGCGCCGTCGATCTGCCCGCCCCCGCCGCGCCTCGCCCGCCTCCGCCTCCTGCTGGGCTGGGCGGGCTGCCGGCCTCGGGCGGCGGCTTCGGTGAGGTCGACCTGCCGGCGACGCGCGACCCAGGTGTGGGCTTGCCAGCGCGTGGGGGTGGCGGCCTGCCTCAAGCCGCCGGATACACCGACCTTCCGGCGGTGGCAGGCGGCAGCGCGGGGCTGCCCAGCCCGAGCATGGGCAACCTCCCCGCCTACGCTCCCTCCGGGGGCGCGGGTCTCCCGATGGT
>CALKVW010000118.1 GCA_938004785.1 uncultured Polyangiaceae bacterium | reverse complement strand
ACGGGGGTTTTGCTCACAGCCACTTCGGTGGCGGAAAGTAGAATCTACCAATGGCGAACGAGCCCGTCCCCGATTGCGTCACGCGCCTCTTCTGGGACGTCGATCCAGCCGAGCTCGACCTCGACAGGCACGCCGACTACGTGCTCGAGCGCGTGATGAGTCGAGGTAGCTGGGAGGCGATGCGCTGGCTGCGCCGCCGCTACGCGCCCGGTGTGCTCGCCGACTTCTTGAGCCGACGAGGCGATCGCCTCACGCCGCGTGACGTCGCGTATTGGTCACTCGTGAGCGGCTCGAGCGCGGCGCAGGTCCCCGGTGGAGGGCGGCCTTCGTGGGCGACTTGAACGAGCTGCTCGGTGAGCGTCAGCGCGCCGTCGTGCGCGCGGTGGCGTCTGCGCTCCCGAGCGAGGCCTACCCGGGCCCCTCGCTCGACGCGGACTTCTTCCTGCCCGTGGACTTCGATCCCGAGCGTCTTGCCGAGCGTCTCGCTGCCTCGCTCCCCGCGCTACGCGTCACGGGAGCGGCGAACGGCACGCTCTACGCCGAGCTCGACGGCATACCCGTGAGCATCCCGAGCTATCGATACCCGCTGCTCGCGGCGTGCGAGGAGAACGCGGAGCTCGGCGCTCGCCTGGCGTCGGTCGAGGACCTGGTCTGCATGAAGCTCTGGGCGCTCGCCTCGCGTGGGCTCGCGCGCGACTTCTGGGACCTACACGCGTTGCTCGAGCATGGCGCGGCCTCCGGAAGCCTCGAGCGCGCGCTCGAGCTGTACACACGGAAGTACCCCGCGGCCGACGTGGGCCACGTCGTCCGTTCGCTCGTGTGCTTCGGAGAGGCCGAGTCTGCGCCGCTTCCGCGCGGCCTCAGGCAGTTCGAGTGGTCACGGATCCGCGCCGACTTCCAGCGCTGGGTCGTCGCACTCGGCTGAGCGCGGGCGTTGGTCGCCCTCGGCGCCCCGCTCGAACGGCTCCGCTCCCGGCTCACTCCGCCGCGAGCAACACCCGCAGCGGCACGCGCTTCGCTTCGACGCCGGCGCCGCGCGAGGCCGCGTCGACGGCGGCGACGAGCGTCGACAAGGTCGCCTGTTCCAGCACGAGCTCCGCGGGTAGCGCCTCGAGGTCCTGGCCGACGAAGTTGAGCGGGCAGGTGTCGACGATCGGCAGGTGCCGCTTGGCGTCGGGATCGGGGCCGACGCGGATCGCGAGGCCGTGGCTGCGACACACGACCGGCCTCGCCTCGTAGACGGCGCAGCGCCCCTCGACGAGCGCGGGGCAGTGCTCGCTCGGCGTGCCGGCCGCCTCGCGCAGCGCCCCGCGCAGCCGAGCGTCGAGCCCGCGGAGCGTCTCCTCGATGGCCGCCGCCTCCACCGACGTCACGCTCAATCCATCGATGCAGCAATCACTGCAGCCGGCGTGGCACGTGAGCGAGCCGGGCGCGCGCTCGTCGACGCGCGCCCAGAAGCCGGCGATCTTGTGCCAGAGCGCGGAGAGTTGCGGCGCAGGCACGCGAAGACCTCTCAGCCCTCGCCGCTCTTCGGCGCGTCGGAGAGCAGCCCCGCGACGCCCGGAGACACGCCGCCCGTGAGCTTCTGCACGCTCGAGAGGTGGTGCAGGAGCAGCGCGCGGTTGTCGGTCACCGAGAGGTTCTGCATCTCGAGCGCGCCGATGCGGTCTTCCTGCGTGAAAGCCGCGTCTTCGACCCTCTCCATGCTGAGCTTGTCGGGGCCGTAGCTCATGTGCTCGGCCTTCGTCTCGAGCATCGTCCAGTCGTCGCCGCGGCGCAGCTCGAGCTTCACTTCGCCGGTGATCGACGGCGCGATCCAGCGCGTGAGCGCGTCCTTCAGCATCATCGCCTCGGGGTCGAACCACTTGCCCTCGTAGAGCAGGCGGCCGAGGCGGCGGCCGAGCGTGAAGTACTGGTCCATCGTCGCTTCGTTGTGGATCGCCGACATGAGCCGCTCGTAGGCGATGTGCAAGAGCGCCATGCCGGGCGCCTCGTAGATGCCGCGGCTCTTCGCCTCGATCACGCGGTTCTCGATCTGGTCGCTCATGCCGAGACCGTGACGCCCGCCGACGCGGTTCGCCTCGGCGAAGAGCTCGTAGAGCGACGCGAAGCGCAGGCCGTTGATCGTCGTGGGCACGCCCTGCTCGAAGCCGATGCTCACCTCCTCGGCTGCGATCGCGACGTCGCTCTTCCAGTGCGCGACGCCCATGATCGGCTCGACGATGCGCATGCTCACGTCGAGGCGCTCGAGGTCCTTCGCTTCGTGGGTCGCCCCGAGCATGTTCGAGTCGGTCGAGTAGGCCTTCTCGGTGCCCATCTTGTAGGGCTTGCCGATGCGCGCGAGGTACTCGCTCATCTCCTTGCGGCCGCCGAACGCGGTGACGAAGGCTTCGTCGAGCCAGGGCTTGTAGATCTTGAGCTCCGGGTTCACGAGCAGGCCGTAGCGGTAGAAGCGCTGGATGTCGTTGCCCTTGTGGGTCGAGCCGTCGCCGAAGACGTGCACCTCGTCGTCGCGCATCGCGCGCACGATCGCCGTCGCCGTGACCGCGCGTCCGAGCGGCGTGGTGTTGAAGTACTTCTTGCCGCTCGAGGTGACGTGGAAGGCGCCGCACTGGATGGCGGCGATGCCCTCGCGCACGAGCGCCTCTTTCGTGTCGACGAGCCTCGCGACCTTGGCGCCGTGCTCGAGCGCCGTCGGCGGGATGTCGCTCGGGTTCTTCTCGTCGGGCTGCGCGAGATCCGCGGTGTAGGCGTACACATCCATGCCCTGCTCGTTGAGCCAGGCGACCGCGCAGCGCGTGTCGAGCCCCCCGGAGTAGGCGATGCCGAGACGGGTTCCCTTGGGCGGGAGGCGACGGTGGATGTGGCTCATGGTGGCGGCTGACTAGCACGGCGAGGGTCGAGGCGGGGAGAGCTCCCTGCTATGGATCCTCGGCATGTACAGGGACGCGGCGGGGAGCGAGCTGGTGGTGGTGGGCTTCAACGGGCGCGTGGTCGCGCTGAAGCAGGCGACCGGCGAGCGCATGTGGGTCCACGAGGAGCTCTCGCCCTGCGAGGTGCGCGTCGAGGTCCACGGCGACGTGGTCTACGCGCTCGGCGACGGGCACCTCGTCTGTCTCGAGCTCGCGTCGGGCAAGGAGCGCTGGCGCTCGACCGCGCTCGGCCGCAGCCTGCTCGTCGCCGGCGAGCGCATCTACGTCGGCGGCAGCGGCGAGGTCGCCTGCTACGTCGCGTCGAGCGGCGAGCGCCTCTGGAACGACGGCTTCAGCGGCATGGGCCTCGGCGACGTGGCCATCGCCGTCGACGGCCGCGCGACGCAGGCCGACGTGCGGAAGTGAGGCGGGGCCGCTGGCCAAGCGTCGCTCTCTCGGGTTGCATGTCGGCCCATGGACACAGCGCGTTGGACCGCAGCCTTCGATGCCTTCGATCACAACGACGTGAGCCCGCGTGACGCGCTGGGTCACCTCGAAGAGGATCTGCCGCACGCACGCTTGCTCGAGCTCCGGCGTGCACCCTCGGCTCAGCACTCCGCCGAGGCTCGCTCGTTGCTCGAAGCAACGCGCTCGGCTTGGTTGCTCGAAGGCTTCGTCGCCGCGCCGCTCGAGCGCGCTGCGGAGCGCGAGGCGGCTCTCGAGGCGCGACTCGCGCTGCTTCCGCTCGTTCCGCGTTGGGAGAGCCTCACCGCCTGCTACGTGCTCACGCGCCTGGCGCGGGGCGCGCTCGCGCTCGGCCAGGCTGGGCTCGCTGCGGAGGCTGCGCGGCGTGCGTTGCGCTTCCTCCCTCTCGAGCCCGCCGCGCTCGTGGTGCTTGCCGCGGCGCTCGAGACGCTGGGAGAGCCGTCCCAGGCCGCGCGCGTTCGCGCGGCGCTCTGGGACGCTCGGTATGGAGAGGAAGTCCTGGAGGGCGAACCCTCCGAGCTGGATCGGGCAGCCTCACCCCTGGGCCTCGAGCTCGATGCGCTCGAGCCGATGTCGCTCGAAGATCGAGCACGCTTCGCCGTGATGTCGATCCGCGACGCGAGCTTTCTCGAATGCCTGACCGGGCTCGTTCGGCACGCCTCGGTGCAGCTTCGCATGGGGCAGGCCGCCCAAGCCTGGGCCACCCTCGCGGCGCTCACGCATTGGTCTCCGCAGGTGTCGACGCCGTTCCATTGGCTCGGACTCGAAGCCGAGAGCCCACGGCGGGACCTGCACCGCGTCGCGCTGCTCGACGCCATCGAAGCCACGCCTGCGGGCGCCGCTGCAGTCGCGGCCAACCGAAAGAAGGCGCCCAACGTCGCCAGCAAGCTGAGCGGCTACCGCCTCTGGGGGGCCGAGCAGGCGCCGATCGAGGACATCGAGCCGGGGCTGACGGACTTCTTCATCGGGGTGCGTCAAGCCGCGCGACTACGCCTGGGAGAGCATCCACTCGTCCGGCGCGCGCGAGAGCTCGAAGAAGCCGAGCCCACGTGGCAGCCCTTCTATGGTGGCGAGGCGCTCGAGCTGTACGCGGAGGGGCAGATCATCGTCGGACGGTGGAGCCCTGGTCGGCTCGAGAACCAAGCCCCGAGCGACAGCGCGCTCTCCAAGCTCCTGAGAGATGGCGCACACCTCGACCCTCGCGACGGCCTTCCGCAGCCGAGCGTGAGCTCGTTCGCGTTCATCGCGCCTGCGCGCGTGGCGAAGCCTTCGTGCAAGGCGTGCAAGCAACCCTTCGAGCTGGGGGAGCCACAGCTCCGCATCTATGGTCGCTACGAACCGAGCTCGAAGTCCGTCCCGTATCACCTCCCGTGCGCGAAGAAGGGCCAACCGAAAGCCGCGCTCGAAGCCGCCCGAAGGCGCTGGCGAACGGGCTGACGGCCATCGTGCCGCTCACTACCTGCAGTCGAGCTGCACGAAGACCTCGTCGGCGCCCGCGGGAACCTTCCACGGCGAGATCGGGCCGCTGTGCTCGACCTTGGTGCATTCGGTCATGCCTCGCGTCGCCTTGACCGCGTAAGGGCCGCCGTTGGCGTCGACGTTCAGGAAGATGCCGATCGGCGTGGCGCCCGTCTCGGTGGCGTCGAGGTCGAGCATGCTGTCGCCTGCCGTCCAGTTGCCGTCCCAGTAGTAGGGGCCTTCGGCCGTCGCGGGGTCGAGCTCGATCACCCAGCCCTCCGGGTCGGTTGCGTTCACCTGCACTTGCAGCACGGCGCCGCCCTCGTCGGTCGCGAGCGCGGCTTGCGCATACCAGGCGGCGAGCGTGGCGGGGCCCTCGGGCCAGAGCTCGGGGAGCGCGACGTCCTGCTCGGTCGTCGACAGGACCCAGTGGAAGTCGACCACGCCCGGGCCGGTGAAGCGTAGGGTGCCTTGGGTGTTCGTGGGCAGGCCGGCCAAGGCGTAGGCGCCCTCGATACCGGTGGGCGTGCAGCGGTCGTTCGCCCCTTCCACGACGAAGCAGACCTCCCCATCCTCGATCGGTTCGAACTCGGGGAAGCTCCCGAAGTTGCCGGTGAACGTCACCGTGGGCGCGGCGCCACCCGTGCCGCCCTCACCTCCGGTGCCACCCGTGCCGCTCGCGCCGCCGGCGCCGGAGTCCTCGCCGCAGGCCGATGCAATGGCGAAGAGCCCCGCCAGCGGTAGCGTCGCGAGGGCTCGAATCTTCAGGGGAACCATGACGGGCCTCCTCTCCTTCGGGCGTCCGCGTGGGCGAAGGCCCGGCTCGTGGTCATTCGTTCTCGTAGGCGTCGGGGGTGCCCAGGAGCTGCTCGTTCTTCTCGGGCGTGCCGACGAAGTCGATGGGCGGGGTCTCGGTCGCACAGCTCGTGTCGAGCGGCGCAGAGGGAGCCTCGATGAACGCAGCGATCAGCGCGGCCCCGCACGGCTCGCTGAGGACGCCGTGCCCAGCGCGCTCCACCTCGACGTAGTGCTGATGGGCGCCTTGGTAGTGCTCGCCGAACGGCGACGCGATGGCGGGCGGCGTCGCCGGATCGAGCGTGCCGGTCATCGTCAAGATCGGTGTCTCGGTCGTGGCGTAGGTGCCGACGTATTCATCGCGTGGGTACACGGGCCACAGAGGCCTGGCTTGGGCGAAGTAGAGCAGGCTCGCTGCGTCGACGATCCACAGCGGCGCGAGCTCCGCTCGAGCCTCGTCGAGCGTCGGGGCGGGCTCGGGGAAGAGCTCCGAGAGAACGACGTGATAGAGCAGACCGAGCGCGGTGTCCTCCGCTTGGCGTGCGAACGGTGTCGACAGGAGGTGCTGGACGACCTCGACATCCGCCGCGGCGCAGCGCTCGATGCGATAGACGACCGCCGGCAGGTATCCTCGCGTCTCCGGCTCGGAGAGCAGCCGCTTGAAGATCGCGCTCGCGTCCGAGCGGCGAAGGACCAAACTCGGGCAGTGCCCAGCGTCGAGGGCGTCGAGCAACGCGCCCACCCGCACCCAGGGGTCGGGGCCGAGCTTGGTGGAGCAGACCGCGTCTTCGGAGCACAGGTCGAAGAGCAACCGGCCCACGCCCTCGCCGACTTGGGCATGCGAGACCGAGAAGTTGCAGGTCCCGGGCGGGCAGGGGGAGTCGAGGATGACGCCGCTCGGCTGGTCCGGAAACAACTGCAGGTACCGGTGCCCCCAGGTCGAGCCATACGAGCTGCCGAGCACGAAGAGCTCGTCGTCGGGGTCGCGCATGCGCGCGGCGATCTCGCCCACGTCGCGCGCCGCCTGCGTGGTGTTGAAGAAGGGGACGTCGTCGCCCCACGCGCTCTCGAGCCGCTTCACGCAATCGACCACGCCCCCCGGCGACTTCGTGTCGGCGCAGCGCACGTAGTCGGAGTCCCCCGTGCCGCGGTGGTCGGGAAAGTAGAGGTCGAGCCCGGGCGCGATCTGGTCGAAGTAGGGCTTCGCCCCAACCCCAACCCAAACCCACCCCGGCTGCCCGGGGCCGCCCGCGAGCAACCACAGCTGCCCGCGGCTCTCTTCGGCGCGGATGCGGCGTACGACGAAGGTGATCGACGAGCCCGCGGGTTCGCCCCAGTTCGCCGGCACGGCGATCGAAGCACACTCGACACCAGGGCCCGCCGGGTCGTCGTCGGCGCAGGGCGCCCATTCGATGGCGCCGTTCCAGCTGGGGGCGGTACCGCCGGCGCCGCCCGTGCCGCCGTCGTCGCCGCAGCCCGCGCCGCTGCCGACCATGCCCACGCTCACCGCGAGGGCGATCGCGCCGAGCGAAGTCGGGGTCAAACGCAGCGTGAACATGTGGAGCCTGTTGGGGGAACCATGGCGACCTCGAATTCGGCAGGGCCAATGCCCCGATCTCAGTTGCAGTGCAGAGACAAGGTGACGACCTCGACTCCATCGGGGATGGTCCAGGCGGGGAAGGGCGCGCCCCATTGAGGCCACGTGCAAAGCACGTCGTCGACCATGAACCCCGCCGTGAAGGGTCCGTCGTTGGGGTCGACGTCGAGATACAATGCCGTTCGCGCCGGCCCCGTCGTCGTCGCCTCGAGATCGAGTTCGTCGGTGTAGGCGCTGAGATAGTAATACGGGCCCTGCCCACTGCTCGGGTTCAGCGACATCGCGACCCCTTGCGCGAAGCCGGCGAGCACGAGCACTCCGCTGGGACCCACCGTCACGCCCGCTTGCGCGTAGACGCTCTCGACACTCTCGTGGTCGAGCAGCAGCCGACTGAAGCGAAACCCCTCGGTGCCCGATGCGACGGGAGAATGGTTCGTCGGGAGACCATCCGCCCGTACGCGGAGGCCTCCGACAGTGTTCGCGGGAACTCGCAAGAGGTATTCGCCGTCCTGGTCGGTCTGGGTGCAGAGTTCGGGGCCGTCTCGCAAGAAGCAGACCTCGGCGTTCGCGACGGCGACACTGTCGCTCATGACGCCGGGCACGAACTTGCGGATGGCTCCTCCGAGCTCGACCGTGGCCGGAGCTTCACCCCCGGTGCCACCGCCGCCGTCGCTGCCACCCGTGTTCGTGGCGGAGCCGCCGTCACCGCCTGCGCCGCCTGTGCCCGAGTCGTCGCCGCAGGCGGAACCCACGGCGAGCAGCGCTAGACACGAGAGCGCAGCAAGTAGGAACGAAGGATGGAGTTTCATGGCGAGCCTCCTCCACGTGCGAGCCGATCACGGCCGCCGGTCAGGTCATCTCTAGGCGAAGGCTCGGGAGAGCGAGATCGGCGCGTCATCGCGGCAGCAAGAAGCGCGCCCCGTGTCCGAATAGAGAGGCAAGTCATCGAATCTACGCAACAATGCCCCCCTGCTTTCGAGCCGCGCCTCGGCGGATGGGCTGCAGTGTGTGCGCCCCTGCGCAGCTCCTGCCGCTCGCGCGCGCTTCAGTCGCCGAGGGGCGAGCGGAGCTCGAGGCTCGCCTCGCGCGCGGCTCGCCTCGGCGCGTCGCTCTCGCTGCTCGCTTCGACGAGCTCGACCACGACGTCGACGGTCGCGCTCGGGAGGAAGCTGCTCGTAGATGGCAGCGCCGGCGTCGCGAAGCGCGTCTCGCCCGGCGCCACGAGGCCCTGGCCGACCGCCTGGCCCGCGACCTCGTAGCGGATGCGCAGCTCCGCGCCCTGACCGGGCTCGACCTGCCACTCGATCGGTGTCGACCAAGCGTGAGGTCCCACGCCTGGCGGCGCCGTGCGGTGCGGCGGCACCAGGAAGCCTGGGTCGACGGTGCCCTCGGTCGGCAGTCCAGTTCGGACCACGAGGCTGTAGCCGCCGCCCGCGAGCTCGAGTCGGTAGTGGGTCGTGGGCGAATCGCCAGGTAGATCTACGTAGTCGACCTCGAAGTCGTAGCCAGGCTGCCCGGCGGCAGGCGCCGTGCGGGTGTGCAGGCCGAGCCACGCCGAGCTGTCGAGCTCGCTGCCGGAGAGCACGTGCACGCCGAGGCGTGCGTGGCTGGGGATGAGCGGGCTCGCCGGCACGGCGACGCGGCCGCTCAGGAGCGTGGGCGCCACCGAGGCTCCGAAGTCGAGATCGATCACCGTCGGTACGACGACGCCGGGGTGGTTCGCGACCACCCAGGCGTGGTGCACGGCTTCGCTCGTCGTCTCGGTCTCGCTCACGGGCGCCCACTCGAGCGCCACGAGGCTGAAGGGCTCGAGCTGGGGCGCGGTCGTCGTGTAGCTCGTCGCGCCGGCTTCATCGAGCACGAGGCCGTGCCGGGTCTGCGTGACGAGGATGCGCGAATCGTTGCGGCTGGCGTTCAGGATCGAGCCTGCCACGGCGGTCTCGTTCTCGCCGTGAAAGAGGCCCACGAGCGTGAAGCTCTCGAGCTCGAGGAAACCGTCGCCGTTCTGGTCGCGCTCGATGCGCGCCTGGCTTGCGGCCGAGAAGCTGCGGTTGTTGCGATGGGTGATCACGCTCTCGACCTCGTCGAGCGGGAGCTCCACGCGTGCGTGCCCCGTGGCGTCGGTCAGGAGCTCGACGCGTGCGCCGCCCACGAGATCGATCGCGACCGGCATCGCCTCGAGGGAGAGCCCCGTCGCCGGGTCGACGACACGCACGCTGAGCTCGCGCAGCGCTGGGCCCGTGCCGCCGCCCGCGCCGCCCAGGCCAGCGCCTCCCACGCCCGTCGGCGTGCCGGGATCCCGATCGACGCAGGCCGTGCCGAGCGCGAGCGAGAGCGCGAGCACGCCGAGCACGCGGGCTGCGTGACGCTCGCAGGCCATGACGCCTCGCTCTCTCGGGTCGACCCGCACCGAGGAAGTCTGCGTCGCGCCACCGAGCCGGAGCAAGCGAAAGCCGAGGGAGAGCCGAGCTCGGTCCGCGTCCGACCCTCAGCGTGAGAGCACGCGCTGCACGCGCCCGCGCAGCTGGGTGAAGGGGTCCCCCCCTGCGCACGCCTGCTTCGCGGCCGCCTGAAGCAGCGCGGCGAGCTCGTCCCAAGGCAGACGCTCGACGACGACGCCGTCGCGCACGATCACCAGCTCCTCTTCCGTCGTCGTCGCGACCAGCGCAGCCCAGTGCGCTCCGGTGCCATCGAAGCCCATCGTGGCGTCGACCACGTCGAGATAGTCGTGGTGTCGTCCGTCCACGCTGAGCGTCACTCCGTCGCTGCGCAGGATGGTGGCCGCGTAGCGCTCGCCGCTCGGGCTGAGCCGGAGCGTGCGGACCTCGGGCGCGCGCTCGCGCACGACGCCGCCCACGACGATCGCGTCGTCGCGCCTGTCGTGGCCGACGAAGCCGAGCACGGGTCGCGTCTCGGCGTAGCCGAGCCAGGACACCGAGAGAAAGGGCGCCTCGATGGGGAGCTCGCGCTCGTACACCCAGACCTGGCCGCCGCTGCGCGCCGCGAAGGCCAGCGCGGAGCCTTGCCTGGAGAAACGCAGGTCGCGGTGATCGACGTGATCGAAGGGCCCGCGCCGCTCTCCGTCGACGACCACGTACCAGCTCGCTCGCTCGAGTGGTCCGGAGGCGGCGGCGTAGGCGAGCCGCTCGCCCTGCGCGTCGAACACCGCCGCGCCGATGCTCGACCAAGGCGGCCCCAGGGAGCCCCGCTCGAGGGCGCGCCACGCGCCTTCTTCATCGAGCACCGAGGCCACGAAGCCGCCACCGCGAGGCGCGAGCCGGAGCTCCGCCACGTCTTCGAAGGGGCCGCGCGAGGCACCGTCGACGTGCACGAAGAGGTCCTCGCCTCGGCGTTCGACGAAGCCGAAGTGCCGACCCTCGGCGTCGAGCCGGAGCGCGCCCACGCCCTCGAAGGGCCCGAAGCGCCTCGCTCCGACGAGCACGTGCACACCGCTCGCGTCGCGCGCGACGTACGCGGAGACGGCCGGCTCGCCTGCGAGCTGGAGCGAGCCGGCGACGATTCCGTCGAAGGCGGGCCCGACGGCCTCGCCCGGGCCGACGACGTACCAGCGCTCCCCGTCGCTCGCGGCGTACACGTGATCGGCGCCATCATGGCTCCAGACGAGCTCACCCACGCCGTGCCACGCGCGGCCGGCGCGCCCGTCCACGTACACACGCCAGCCGGATTCGTCTCGAGCGGTGAACGCCCAATGCGCTCCGTCGGGGCTCGTGCGGAGCGAGTCACTCCCGATCGCCACGAAGGGGCCGAGGCGCTGCCCGCGCAGGCGCACGTAGTGGGCATCCCCCGCCTGCTCCACGCTCGCGCTGCCCCCGGCCGCGACGTCGGGGCGCTCCCGCAAGACCGTCGGGCCGCAGGCCGAGAGCGCCAGCCATGCGACGATTGCGAGCGCCCTCATGCCCGGGTCTCCGGGGCCGTCTCGGCCGAGATCTTGCGGAAGCAACCGGTCATCACGCCGCGGGCGACCTCGCGCCCTGCGACGCTGGCGCTCACGCCGAAGCGTGCGATCTCGCCGAGGTCGTGCGTGCGCTCGACCTCGTAGCGGAGCACCTGCCCCGCGAAGACCGGGGCGGAGAGCTTCACGTCGACCGAGACCCCGAGCCCCAGCCTGGGCTCGATCGCGAGCTCCGAGAGCACAGCCTCCATGACCTGGATGCGGCGGGCGTCGAAGGGCCTGAGCGAGGCGCGGAGCTCGACCTGGGCGAGCCCCTCGAAGAGCACGCGTGGATCCTCGCCGTGCGAGGCGATCGCGCTCGTGAGCCCCGCCAGCGCCGCGAGCAGCCCGGAGCTCTGACCCATGCCCTCGATCGTCAGCACGCCTGGCCAGACGCTGAAGCCCGGGAAGTGGCCGTCGAATACGCGGTCGCCCGCGCTGAGGTAGCGCTCGGCCCAGAGCTTGGGGCGCGACCCCTGCCTGTAGCCGACGATGCGGTCGACGAAGAGAAAGGGCCGGCGATGCGCGGTGAGGCGCTCGACGACCGTGGGGCCGAGGTCGAGCTCGAGGCGATCGTCGTTCATGAGGCGATCCACTGCGTTGCGTTTCCGAGGTTCTTCCGGACGAGCGCCTGCACGGCGCCGAATGGGGGGAGGACCCGCGCGTCGATCTCTCCGAGCGAGGCGAGCAGGCCCATGGCCTCGCGGAACCTCACCGGCTTCGTGATGCCCTCGAGCAGCGCCGAGGCCACCTCGTCGGGCGACTCCAGGAATCGCAGCGTGACCGCGCTCAAGACCGGCCGCCGCGGCGAAGCCACGTGCACGCGTCGCAGCGCCGAGGCGAGCGCAGCGCGCGCTGGTCGCATCAGCTCGGTGTGGAAGGCCCCCGCGACGCGCAGGCGCCTCCCGGGGATCTGCGTCGCGAGGCGCCGGAGCTCCGGGTCTCCGGCCCCGAGCACGACCTCGTCGTCCGCGTTGTCGAGGGCCACCGCGACCTTCCCTTCGCCGAGCGCGAGCGCGCGCTCGACGTCCGCGCGGTCGAGCGCGTAGAGCCCGCTCGGGCGAGCGCTCGCGGCCTCGTCGAGGGCGCGCCCTCGCACGGCGGCGATCGCGATCGCGTCGCAGGGCTCGACGGCGCCTGCCGCAGCGACCGCGCTGAGCTCGCCGAGGGAGTGTCCGAGCAGGACCACTCCCGCCGATGCCGTGGGGCCCGCGAGCTCGGGCAGCTGCGCGAGCCCGAGCGCGACCAGGAGGGGGCAGAGCACCGAGGCCCGCTCGAGCGCGCGGCCGCCCCGGGCGTGGAACTGCGACGGGTCAGCCAGCTCGGCCTCGCGGGCGGCGAGCTCGAGCAAGGCGCGCCCGCGCGGCGTCGCCTGCGCGGCACGCAGATCTCGCGGGTGAGGAAGGCTGCCTTGGCCAGGGAATACGAGCGCGGTGATCATGCGAGGAGCCCTCCGTCGACGACGAGCGTGTGGCCGACCACGTACGAGGCCTCATCGGACGCGAGGAACAGCCCAGCCCTCGCGATCTCCTCGGCCTCGGCGAGCCTGCGCAGTGGGATGCGCGCCTCGGCCTCGGCGCGGTGGCGGCGATCGAGGCGCGCGCCTAGACCGCTCGCGACCAGGCCGGGCACGAGACAGTTCACGCGCACGCCGAAGCGCGCCAGCTCCGACGCGAGCGTCTTGCTGAGCGCGATGACGCCTCCCTTGGAGGCTGCATAGCAGCTCTGCCCCGGGCTCGAGGCGAGCCCCGCCACCGATGCCACCGTCACGATGCTTCCGCGTCGCTTGCGCGCCATCACGCGCGCCGCCGTGCGACAGACCAACGCGGTGCCCAGCAGGTTCACGCGGACGACCTCGGCCATTTCCTCGGCCGTCTGCATGAGGAACCAGCCGTCGGCGGCGATGCCGGCGTTCGCGAAGGCCACGTCGAGCCCACCCCGGAGCTCGACGCATTGGTCCACCGCTTGCTCGACCGCGGCGAGGTCGCCGACCTCGAATGGCAGCACGACGCCTTCGCCGCCCACGTCGCGCAATGCGGCGAGCGTCTGCGCCGCGCCCTCCCGGTTCTTGTGGCAGCCCAGCGCGACGAAGGCCCCCTCGCGGCCGAGCGCCACCGCGATCGCAGCGCCCAGCCCGCTCGAAGCGCCGGTCACCAAAGCGGTGCGCCCCTCGAAGCGCTTCACGGCCAGATCTCCGGGAAGTCGTCGCCCGCGCGACCCACGTAGCGATGACGCTGCGGGCTCACGAAGAGGCTCCGGTTGCGAAGCAGCGGCGGCGAGACGGTGCGCACCACGGGAGCGTCGCCCGCTGCGCCGCTCGGGGCCGCGAGCCGCAGCGTGTGCCCGGCCCACGCGATCGAGCTGGGCAGGAGCGCGAGCGCGAGCCATCGCTCGGTGACCGGGTCTCTCAGCGCGTGCACGATCTCGCCGACCGGCTCGGAGTCGCAGACCAGCACGTCGCCGACGGTCAGCGCGTGCTCGCTCGTCGCCCACGTGACGCGCCTGCGCAGACCCTCGGCGCGGCGATGGGCGATCGACTCGCTCCCACGGAAGCGTTTGTCGTGAGAGAGGCGCCAGCCGAGCTGCAGCTCCAGCGGGCAGCGCGCGCGCGGCAGGGCGCTCGCGGCGTGGAAGTAGCCATTCTGGAGCGCGGCGAGGGCGAGCGTGCCCTGGTCGAGCTCGATCGCGTCGAAGTCGCTCGCCACGCGCAGGAGCTGCTCGCGGAGCGGCGCCTCTCGTGCGACCGGCACGAGCACCTCGTAGCCGTACTCGCCGGTCTTGCCCGCGCGTAGGATCTGGAGCTCGCCACGGCGATCGCAGGAGAGGTGGGGCATCGCGACGAGCTCGGGCCCCAGCCAGCTCCCGATGAGCTCCCAGGCGTAGGGGCCGTGCACGCCGACGACGCGGTGCGACTCGGCGAGCGAGCGCGCCTCGGCGGCGCGCCCCACCGAGGCGCCTTCGAGCAGGCCCACGAGCGCGCGTGGGTCGGGCCCGCTGGCTCCGACGAGGTAGCTCGCGTCCTGTCGCGCCACGACGAGGTCGAGCTCCACGTCGCCGCGCTCGTCGAGCAGGAGCGCCTCGCGGGCCTGGCCGCTCTGGAGGTAGAGATCTGCGCTCGCCAGTCCGTCGAGCACGTCGAAGGCGTCTTCGCCGCGGAGCTCCGCGTAGATCGTCGGCGCGCCCCACACGTAGCCCGCGCGTGTGCGAAGCGCGATGGCGCGCTCGCGTGCCGTGGCGTCGAGCTGCGAGCTCATCGGGGGGCCTCCCCTCGGGCGAGCGCGAGCTCGACGAGCCCTGCGACCGTCCTCAGCTCGGTCGTCGCGAAGACGCCCTCGGAGAGGCGCAGCCCGAACTCCGCCTCCAGACAGACGACCAGCTCCACGGCGTCCACGGAGTCGAGGCAGAGCCCGGTGCCGAAGAGCGCGACGTCGGGCTGGATGTCCTCGCGCGCGGTGCGCACGTGGAGCGCGCCCACGAGCAGATCCCTGACGCGCTCGAGCATGTGCGCGCGCTCGACCGAGGCCTCTCGCAATCGCGTCGCTTCGTTCATCGGATGCTCCTCTCTCCCTCACGGATCGTCGCGCGGGCCCAGGCATTGGTGCTCCACGCTTCGGTGGTGGATCGATCTTCGATCCCCAGGCGTACGCGCCGCGCCGCCACGGCCGCGTCGAGCACGCCCGAGAGCCCGCTCGCGCTCGGCGCTCGCTCGCCGGGACGCTCGCTTCGCGTCGGGCGCTCGCGCACGTCGCCTGGCCCTGCGAGCGACCAGGCCTCGAGGCGGACCGCGGGCCCGTCGTCTACGCGCGCGGGCACCAGCACCAGGGCCGCGGCGCCTTCGAGACTCCGCGAGGGGTCGTCGTCCGGCCCGAGCTCGTGCACTCCGGCCACGACGAGCGCGTCGAGATCGCTCCGGCTCGCGAGATGCTCGGCCGCGAGCGCGAGCACGCTCGTGCCGCTGCTCGCGCCGGTGGAGATGGCGGTGACCGCGCCGCGCAGACCGAGGGCGCGTGTCACCTCGCCGCCCGCGGCGTGGAGCACCATGCGCGCGAAGGCAGGCGCGTGGAGTTGCGCGAGCCCTCGCTGCGCGATCGAGGTCTCGTAGGCCTGCACGGCCAGCGGTGACAGGCGGGTCTGGGCGACGAAGAGCCCCACGCGCTCGCGCGCAGCGCGCTCGGCGGGCAGCTTCGCGGCGAGCAGCGCGCGGTGCACGGCCGCGAGCAACATCCACGCGCTCGGGTCCAGGCCGCGCAGATCGAAGCTGCGGAGCTCGGGGGCCGCACGCAGCGCCTGTGCGCGCCCAGAGAGCTGCCTCGGCCAGGGGCCACGCGCGAGCGCGTCGAGCTCGAGCCCGGCCGGTCCGGCGAAGCCCTCTGCGGCAATGGCCAGATCGCGCCGTCGGGGAGCCTCCGCTGGGCGAAGCGTCGCGCCATCGGCGGTGCTCAAGACCACCGACGCATTGGCGCCTCCGAAGGCCGAGCTGTTCGACATGAAATGGCGCACCGCGTGGCGGCGGGGTCGTGTGCCCGCGACGGGGTCTGCGGGGCAACGTGGTCTCGCGCGCTCGAAGCCGAGCGTGGGAGGAACCGAACCCTGCTGGATGCAGAGCAGCGTCAGGCCGAGCTCGAGGATGCCGGCGGCGCCCTGGGCGTGGCCGAGCATCCCTTTGCTCGACGAGACGAGCGGTGTCCGTCCTGCGCCGAAGAGTCGCTCCATCGCGAGCCACTCCGCGTGATCGTTGGCCTCGGTCCCGGTCCCGTGCGCGTTCACGTAGTCGATGTCGCTCGGCGCGAGCCCGGCGTCGGCGATCGCGCGCTTCATGCAGCGGCGCACACCGTCGCCGCTCGGGTCCGGAGAGGTCGCGTGGAAGGCGTCTGCGGAGATCGCGTGCCCGCGCAGGAAGGCGATCACGCGGGCCGAGCGCGCGTGCGCCCGCCGCGTCGGCTCGAGCACGACGAAGCCCGCGCCCTCGCCGAGCGTCGTGCCCATGCGCTCCGAGAAGGGTGCGCAGGGCTCTCCGCCGAGCACGCCGAGCGACGAGAACCCCGCGTGGAGTCGAGCGTCGAGCTCGTCGGTGCCGCCGGCGAGCACGGCGTCGCAATGGCCGCCGTCGAGCAGCTCCTTGGCGAGGCCGAGCGCGTGGGTGGAGGAGGAGCAGGCGGTCGAGACGACGATACGCGTGCCGCGCAGCCCGAGGGCGTCGGCCAGTCCAGCGCAGAGCTCGTCGTGACTCAATGTGGGGCTGCCGAGGCTCGTGCCGAGCACGAGGCCGAAGCGGCGCGGGTCGGCGGGTGATGCTGCTTCGTCGAGCGCCTCGCGCGCGGCGCGCAGCGCGTAGCTCAGGGCGCGCCCGAAGGTGCGGATCAGCGGGTCGTCGGCCTGCTCGGGCACGGTCGCGCCCAGTCGCGAGGCGAAGCCGTCGGTCGAGAAGCGCTCGAGCGCGCGTATGCCGCTGCGCCCCTCGCCGAGCGCCTCCACCTGGAGCGCCTTGCCAGCGCCCAGCGCGGAGATCAGGCCGAGGCCGGTGATGGCTGCGGGTTCAATCACTGACGGCCCCCACGATGAGCAGGATGAGTCCGACGAGCAGCATCACGCCCCCGAGCGTCAACAGGAAGGCGCCTCCGATCTCCCCCGACGCCAGGATGTGACCGCCAGCGAGGCCCGAGACGGCGGTGAGCCCCATCAAGACGCCGCCAGCGATGACGAGATCGTTCACGCCCGACGATGGCGCCTTCGGAGCGCCGGGGGCAGCGCCGCGCTGCGCGCCGCGGGCCGCGGCCTGGGCCGACGCCTGCTGCGCACCGTACGCTGGACCACGGGGAGCAGCGGGCGGCGCTCCGTACGCCGAACCATGGGGGGGAGCCGGCTGCGGTCCCAGCTGCGCGAGGCGCGGACCGACGGCCACGCTCGCCCATGCTTCTTCGGCCCGGCGCGCGCGCAGGACGAGCTCCGCGTGCCCGAGCTCGCCGAGGCGCGCGACCAGCCGGCGCTCGGTCGCCTCCAGCGAGTGGTCGCGCTCGCGCAGCCTGTCGACCTTCTGCACGATCTCGTCGATGAACAGCTCGCTCGAGTGGCTGAGCCTCGCGCCCGCGTGGGCGACGATGCGCCGCGTGTGGAGGCGGCGCATCTGGTCGATCCCGCCTCGGGCGGCCTCCTCGTCGAGCGCGTCGGCGATGCGCTCGAAGAGCTTCGGATCGCGCCGCAGCCTGCGCGTGAGATCGGCCCTCTCGGTCGGCGTGTAGCTCGCGAGGTGCTCGCGCATGTCGGTCGCGGCGCCATCGATGCCGGGCAGCGCGCCGCGGATGCGGCGCTGCATCTCGGGGTGCGCCTGCACCTCGAGCGGCTGCACGCGGAAGCTCCCGGTCACGAGCAGCGCCTCGAGCGCGGACACGGCGAGCCGGTGACCGCGGCGCTCGTCGTCTCGCTCCGCGACCGCGCGGAGCAGCGGATGCCGCGCTTCGGGGCTCCGCACCGCGCCGAGCTGACGATCGAGCTCGGCGAGGATCTTCGAGACCTCTTCGTGGGAGGGCAGCGCGTTCGTTGGGGGCGCGAGGGCTTCGAGGTCGAGGCTGGCGCAGCCGCTCGATACCAGGCTCCCGGTCACGGCGCTTCGCTGGAGGAAGCTGCGTCGGTTCATCGTGGCTCCTTCGGCGAGGGGGCACCTCAGGTGGCACCAGCCTTCGCGGGCCCACCCTTCGCAAGCCGCGTGCCGCTCCTGCGTCGAAGACGCGCCGACACCGCCTCGCGCCGCCGTTCGAAGCACTTCGGCGCGGGGCCGAGCAGGCCAGCGGCGCTCGGTCGTGTAGCGCCTTGCGCGTACTGTGCAGTGCCCTGCACACCCGTGTGAGAAGGGCCGCGAGCCCTGCGCTGCGCACCGCTCCTCGTGGACCCTCGCGCCGCTTCGTGGTGGGATGCGCCCCATGAAGCAGCTCGCCAACGCCTGCGCATCGCTCGCTGCGCTCACCTTGCTCGCCGCCTGCGGCCCCGCGCCCGGCGCGCCGGAGGCACCACCCGCTTCGCAGGCGTCGATGGCGCCTCCGGGCGCGAGCACGGAGGGCGTCGACGAAGCCACGCTCGCCAGGTGGGCCGAGGAGTGCGACGTCGCCATCGCGCTCATCAACGCGGGCGTCGATCAGATCGAGGCGATGCCGCCCGGCGCCTCGCCCGACGGCTCACCGCAACTCGAGGCCATGGCCAAGGCGCTCGAGAAGGCCGCTGCGGAGCTCGAGAAGCAGGCCTTCACGAGCCCCGACCTCGCGCGGCTCGGCGGCTTCTACGTCGGCCTCGCGCGCGCGCTGGCCGGCTCGGCGCGCGAGATGGATCAGGCCATCGACTCCGGCGACCAGGCGCGCATCGCGAGCGCGCAGACCAAGCTCGACCAGCTCACCGTGCAAGAAGACGCGATCGTCGACGAAGTCAACGCCTACTGCGGCCCGCCCTGAGCCGCGGCCCGAGGCTCGAAGCGCGTACGGCGAAGAGCTGCCGGCGCCTTGCTCTACGCGCCGTGCGATGTTGCACTGTGGGCCCACCCTGGAGGTCCTCATGCGCCGCGCTCTCCACGTCGCTTCGTACTCGCTCTCGAGCTTCGCTCTCCTGATCGGCTGCGGCGACGACGCCACCGGCACGGGGGGCTCGGGCGGCGCGGGCACGAGCTCCTCGACGAGCTCCTCCGGGGGCGGTGGTGCGTCGACGACGAGCTCGACGAGCTCCTCCGGTGGCGCGGGTGGCGAAGGTGGGAGCGGCGGAGGGCAGCCGAGCGCCGAGCCCGAGTGCCTGGACGACTCGGACTGCTACCTGTCGAACGACTGCTGCGAGTGCGCCGGCAGGCCCAACGGCGAGGCCGCGCCGGACTGCGCGCTGCTCTGCGTCCAGGACGCCTGTCAGGCCCTCGAGCTCGACCTCGACGCGAAGCCGATCTGTCGCGCGGGGCGCTGCGTCGCGCCGACCGACTGCGATCAGTCGGTCGTGCTCTGCGATCAGATCCCGCCGGTGTGCCCGGCTGGTTCGCAGCCCGTCGTCGACGAAGCCAACGGCTGCTGGCAGGGAGGCTGCCAAGCGGTCACCGAGTGCCGCAGCGTGACGGACTGCACGGCTTGCGATGGCGTCGCAAACACCGTGTGCGTCACCCACCAGGCCCAGCTCTCCGAGGCCTATTGCGTCGACGTCGCCGTTCCGTGCACGACGTCGAGCTGCGAATGCCTCGGCCCGAGCGTATGCACCGGCAGCTTCGACCTGTGCAGCGAAGCGAGCGGCGCGATCACCTGCGAGTGCCCGGCCTGCTGAGTGGGGTACGCAGCGGGTTGAGCCGCCAGGGCCAAGTGCGGTACCGGGCAGGGGCCAGCTCGAGGCGCCCGGGTCCTCGAGAGGCCCGACCACGACCCCTCCACGGCCCCGCTTCCAAGCAAGACTCCGATCGACGAGGATGCCCCTTCGATGGCTCGTACCGCCCCCGTTCCCAACATCCCGCCCATCCCCGGCATGTGTCCGAGCATCGCCGTCATGGGTGGCGGCGGTGGTGGAGGTGGGGGGAGTGGTGGAGGCAGCGGCGGCGACGGGGCGGCGGGTGCCGGCGGCGGGGGCTCCGGTGACGACGCAGGCGCGGATGGCAAGGGAGCGGCCGAGCAGTGCACCAAAGACGGCGAGCCGGTCGATGTCGCCAGCGGCGCGGTTCTACACGAGCGCGACGACTTCTCCATCGACGGGACCTTCACGCTGAGCTGGCGCGTGACCTACTCGAGTCACGCGTGTCGACATGATGACGCGGGCATGGGGTGGGGCTGGTCGCACTCCTACGCGCACCATCTGAATGTCCGGCGCAACCGGCTCGAGCTCGTCGACGGTGACGGCGTACGCAACGAGCTGCCTCTCGTCTCGATCGGCGACCGTGTTCGACTCCCGTTCGGACGCACCCTCTTCCGCCCCAGCGACGAGGTCTATCGTGTCGACTCCAAGCGAGAGGCTCTCACCCGCGAGTTCCGTCACGTCCCCGGGGCTCCGAGCGAGACACTCCAGCTGCTCCGGGTCACGACGCGAGACAAGCAGTCGGTCGAGCTGAGATACGACACTCGCGGCCTGCTCTGCGCGCTGGTGGACACGGTCGGTCGGGAGCTCCACCTCGTCAGAGACGGAGCCGGGCGGATTACGTCCGTGTCCTTGCCTGCACCGGACCGGCAGGGTCGCGTGACCGTCGCACGCTACGAGTACGACAGCGACGGCAATCACATTCGCCACGTCGATCCTCTGGGGTTCGACCGCCAATACCGATACGATTCAGGGCACCGCCTCGTTGCATGGGTGAATCGCCTCGGCGCGGTCGTGCACTACCGTCACGATGCATCCGAGCCCGCCCGTTGCGTCGAGACCTGGGTGGAGGTTCCGACGACACCGAGTGGGCTGGCCTCCTTCGTCCCCACACACATGGAGAGTCCGCGAGGCAGTCTCCGGATCAAGGGGCTTCACCACCGCGTTCTCGACTACATCGAGGGAGAGACGTTCTCCTACGACACTCGCTCGGCGGTGGCTCGATTTGCGCCCAACCCGGACGGCAGCATCGCGCGATCGGTCTCGCCCAACGGTCGGGTCGTCACGCAGCGCTTCGACCGGTGGGGGCAACGCACAGAGCTCGTCGACGGCGAAGAGGCCTCGTCGAAGTGGGCCTACGATGCCGAGGGTCGCGTGACGGCATACACGGACCCGCTCGGCCGGGTGACCCGCTACAGCTACGGGCAGCACGAGCTACCCGAGGCCATCGTCGCCCCGAACGGAGGCGCTTGGCGGTTTCAGCGCTCCGAGCAGGTGACAGCTGTCGAGGACCCCATCGGAGGTCGCGCCGAGTATCGACGCGATGAGCGCGGCCTCGCGGTGGCGACCGTGCGCCCGGGCCGGCCCGCGATGCGGGGGCGCCGCGGCTGGCACGCCAAGGTCGAGGAGCTCACGATGGCCGGGCGCGTCACGCGCTTCGAGTACGACGCGTGGGGGCGCATGATCTCGATGACTGCTCCTGACGGAGGTCGCACGAGCTTCGTCTACGACCTCCGAGGTCAGCTCGTCGCCAAGCGAGACCCGGCCGGGCGCGAGGCGCGCTACGAATACGACGGCGAAGGGAACTTGCTCACGGTCCAAGCGCCGGACGGCACGGCGAGGAGGGCCAGCTACAACGCCCTCGGCTGGATCCTCTCCGCCACGTTCGCCGACGGACTGACGACGGAGCTCCGGTACGATCACGAGGGTGAGATCGTCGAAGCGATCGACCCGAGGGGTGAGGTGCACCGCTTCCGATACGACCGCGATGGTTGGCTGATCGAAGCTTCGTTTCCTGATGGTCGCATCGAGTCCTACCGATACGACAAAGCGGGGCGCTGCATCCAGACTCGGGCCCAGGGCCGTCTGGTCTCGCAGTGCAGCTACGACCTCGCCGGCAACCTCGTGCGAGAGGAGCACGAGGACGGCACCGTCGTCACGTTCACCTACGACGCACTCGACTTCATGCTCACCGCGGAGGCTCCCTCGGCGAAGGTGCGATTCACGCGAGACCTCTGCGGCAACGTCGTGGAGGAGACGCAAGAGATCGGCGCTCGCCGCTTCGTGGTTCGCTCGAAGTACGCCGCGACGGGGCGACGGGTCGAGCGTGAGGTGGGAGGGCACACGACCGGACTCGCGTTCTCGGGCGATGGCGAGGTGACGGGCAGGTGGTTGGATGGCGAGCTCGAGAGCCTCGAGTTCGACGGCGTCGGCCGGCTTCGGCGTGCCACCCGAACGCGTGGGCTCTCGATCGCTCGTGACTACGACGCGCTCGGGTTTCTCCAGCACGAGCGCGTGTCTCGCCCCACCGCTGCGCGCTTCGTCGATGAAGGGCTCACGGAGGCAGCCGCCGATCGCGCGGTGATCGACCGTACCTACGAATACACCGATCACCTCGAGCTCGCTCGCATGCGCGAGCACGTGGGGGGGCAGAGCGAAGACTACACCTACGATCCATTCGGCAGGCTGGTGTCGGCCTCGGATGGCAGGTCGCCGCCAGTCGACTTCGCGCACGACGCCTCCTCGAACCTCGTGGGGATGGGTCGACGGCAGCAGTTCTTCGGCAAAGGAGGGCGTCTCGAGCGCACCGACGCTCACGAGCTTCGCTTCGACGCCGCGGGGCGCATGATCGAGAAGCGCACGCCCGGTGCCGGCGCGCGGCCCACGGCGGAGTGGTGGACCTACACATGGTGCGCCTACGGTCTCAAGGAAGCGCGGCACTCGTCGGGGAAGGTGGTCACGTTCGACTACGACGCTCTGGGGCGCCGCGTGAAGAAGAGCGTCGCCGGTGGATCGTCCGTCGTATTCGTGTGGGATGCGAACTCGCTCGCGCAGGAGGTGGTCTCGCGCAAAGGTGCTGCCGAACGGTGCGTCACCTACGCGTTCGAGGAGGGTGACCCCTTCACGCCTGTCGCGGTGAAGCCTGATGGTGAGTGGCTCACCGTGGTCTCCACGCCTGCGGGTTTGCCGACCGAGCTCGTCGACGCGGCGGGCGACGTCGTCTGGTCGCTACGGACCGACCCCTACGGAGGGACGTCACGCGAGGTCGACCCCGGGAACTTGGGCTTTCAGCTGCGATTCCAGGGGCAGTACCTCGACGAGGAGACTGGCCTCCACCACAACCGATTCCGCACCTACGACCCCGAGCTGGGCGTCTACCTCGAGCCCGACCCGATCGGTCCGGAGGGGGGGCTCAACGCCTACGCATATGCTCGCAATCCAATCGGTTGGGTCGACCCCTTGGGCCTCGAGAATGGCGCGGCCCTGAGGGCTGGCATGGGGACGCCATGCCCGCCCGGGTTCCAAGCGCACCATCTCATCCCCGAAGAGCTCTACGACACGCCCGGCTACAAGCAGCTCCTGGGCAAGGACCCGCACACGGCTGACAATGGCATCTACCTCCCTGACTCTCAGGGCTCGTACGATGCGCACAAGAGCTCCGGGAAGCCGCCTCAACCACCTGGGCAGACGATTCACTCCGGCAGACACTCCTCCGCCTACAAGAACTACGTGAAGAGCGAGCTCGACCGGATCAAGGGGCTCCCACCCTGTCAGCGCAAGCCCGCGCTCGCCAAGCTCAAGGCTGATTTGCACGACAAGATGCAGAACGGCACCTTCACCGGCACCAGCACCAGCGGCAAGACCGTCTCCGGGCTGAACAAGAACGGCAATGTCACCCCCTGAGCACAACCCGTCGCCAGCGCGCCCGCCTCGGCCTCTCCGTGCTGCTCCGCGCGCGCCGCGCGCGAAGCTCGCCATCCCCGGCGACAGTCGCTATCTCGTGCACTTCTCGCCGGGCGCGCCGTGGGATGGTGCGGCCTATGTCGCGTTCCTCGCCGACGCACCAGCGAAGGTGCTCGCCGGGGCCAAGGTGCTCGACGCGGATGGCGCGCTGGTCGTGCGCCGGTCACTCGTCGAGGCCGCGCTCGCGCCATGGGTGGCGTCGGGCTACCTGGTGCTCCGGCCCGTGGTCGTCGCGCCCATCAAGGAGCCGAACCAGCCGAAGTTCGACAATCCGGCAGCCGACCACGATTTCGTCATCATCGACCCTCTGGTCGAGGTGGCTCCGGATCGTCGGTCACTCGCGGAGTACTGCTTCTACTGGAGCCAGGATCGAGCGAAGCCGGGCGCCCCGGGCGCTCTGCCTGGGTCGCGGGAGCGCGCGCTGCTCACGTCTTTCGACCGGTCGCCATTCGACGGCGACCGCGTTCCGCTCGAACCCATCTTCCGGTGCAACGAGCTCACGCTGGATGTGTGGGTCGGCTCGGAGATCGAGGCGGCCTTGCGAGGCGCGCTGGGCGACGCCCTCGTCGAAGGGCGCGCGAGGCCCTCGCCAGCATTCATTCCGGCTCCGGACTTCACTCCGCTTCCTGGTTCGGATGCCGACGCCGAGGCGTCTGCCGAGGCCTACTTCGCAGCAGTCCGCTCGGGGGCCGTGGCGAGCCCTCGAGGTCCGAGCAAGCTCTCGGTGGCCGAGCGCAGCCGTGTGCTCCAGAGCCCTCGCTATGCCTACCTGCTCGGGCGTCGCGAGGGTCCGGGGGACGACACCCGTGCCGCGGCGTTGCGCCACCCGTACTACGCGCTCGCCTACGCCCGTGAGGTCGATCGTTCGCCACGCGACGACACCCGCGCCGCGGCGGCGGCCACGGTCGAGAGTGCGATCCTCTATGCCACCGACGTCGATCGTGCAGCGCACCCAATCACACGTGCGCGACTCGAGGGCTCGTACCGGCTCTCGGACTACGACGAGCGGCTCGCGCGCCTCGTCGCGATCACGACTGGCCAAGCCGCAGCGCTCGCGCGCCTCGGGGTGGCTGAGCCTCCTCGGGCTGCGGAACCGGTCGCCGGAGGGCGGATCGAGGGCGGAACGAAGCCCGCGCACGGAACGAAGCCCGCGCACGGAGCGCAGCTCGATGTCCCCGAGCGGGGCGCCGCGAGCCAGGGCGCGGCATCCAAGCTGGCCGCGCCGCGCTTTCACGTCGTCGTCCTGAAGGGGTTCGTCGAGGCCTCGGTCGGTGTTCCCTTCGCGCCTGGTGGCGAGCCTGCCTGGGGGCTCGAGCTTCGGGATGGCGACGTCCGTGTCACCCTGCCGGCGACCAAGGAGGGGGCGCGCGTCGCGAAGTCGCTGCCGAGTGTCGCGTCGTTCGCGGGCGCTGCGACGGGCCCTTGGGTGCTTCGACGCGAGCTCGCGGTGGAGCTCTTCGAGGGCGTCACGGGGGTCGAGCTGCGTCGCGTGGTCGTCGAGCGTCGAGGCGAGGCGCTCGCTGGCGACTACGTGTTGGTCGACGTCACCGCCGAGCGTCCGCTCGATCGCGACGTCGCGAAGGCTTCGTTTTCTGATCCAGCGCGCCCCTGGAGCTCGGTCGTGCGCGCCGCGAGCGCGCTGAGCGTGCTCGGTCTCGGCGGCGACTCGCTCACGCTCGCGCGGGTGAGTGAGCTGCCCTCGCTGTGCGTGGCGAGCGAAGCGCTCGTCGCTCGCTGGAAGAAGCTGAAGGCGCCGTTCGGCGTCGCGAAGCCTCCGCACGCGCACCTCAGGCCGATGCCGGTGTTTCCGGTGTGGGACGAGGGCCCGCCGTTTCCACCGACCCAAGCAGGCGGCGACGTGCTCCGCGCCGCGCTCGCGGGGGAGTCGGCCGCACGCGCGGAGGCCCTCGAGAACCCCCTCTTCGCCTACTTCGTCGCCAGGCTCGTCGATCGCGCGCCGAGCAAGGAGACCCGAGCGGCAGCGCTCGCTCATCCTCACGCCGCCGCTCTCTACGCACGCTTCGTCGACGGCGCAGCGCGGCCCGACACACGTGCGGCGGTCTCGAGCTGTGCGCCGGCAGCGTTGTTCTACGCCCGCTTCGTCGACAAGAAGCTCCACCCTCGCCTGGCGGCCGCGCTGGTCGAGCGCGGATACGGTGAAGATGGCGTCGCGGAGCTTCGCGGGGAGCTGGAGGCGCTGCGCGCGGCCCGCGAACCGAGCTGAAGGGCGACGTGCTCCGAGCCGCGGCGCCGCCTGCCCCGCGCCTCGGCCTCAGCCGCCCATCATCGCCTTCTTCATCTCGCCGACCGACGAGGACGCGCCACCGAGGGCCCAGCCGCCGTCGACCGGGATCACCGCGCCGGTGACGTAGCTCGCCATCGGCGACGCCAGCCACAAGCAGGCGTTCGCGATGTCGCGCGCGGTGCCGAAGCGCTTGAGCGGCACGCTCTCGGTGACGATCGCGCGCAGGGCCTCGGTGGGCGCGAGGCGCTCGACGCCCTCGGTCTCGGCGATCGGCCCGGGAGAAATCGAGTTCACGCGCACGCCTAGCGGGCCCCACTCCATCGCGGCCACGCGCGTCACCATGTCGACGCCGGCCTTCGCCGCGCAGACGTGCATCTGCATCTCCATCGGCACGTAGGCCTGCGGGGCGCTGATGTTGATGATGCAGCCACCCGGCTGCGCCAGGTGCGGCAGCGCGGCGCGCAGCACGTGGAAGGTGCCGAGCAAGTCGATCTCCACCACCGAGCGGAAGCCCTTCGGCGAGATGCCCATCGCAGGCGCGGGGAAGTTGCCGGCCGCGCCCGAGACGAGCACGTCGATGCTCCCGAAGCGCTCCTTCGTCGAAGCGAGCGCCGCCGCCACGTGCTCGTGCTCGCGCACGTCGGCTGCGAAGCCGATCGCCTCGGCACCCGCGCGCGCCGCCGAGAGCTTCGCCACCGCCGCGTCGACCTTCGCCTGCGAGCGCGAGAGCACCGCGACGCGCGCCCCGGCTTCGACGAAGCCGAGCGCGATGCCCAGGTTGATGCCGCTGGTGCCGCCAGCGACGAAGACGGTCTTGCCTGTGTAGTCGAAGCTCATCGGGACGATCCTCGGGGGGTGGGGGAGGGGCGCGCGGGTTCGCGGCGCGCGGCGCTACGATGCCTCCGGGGAGTGGAGAGTGGAAGGGCCCCGCGCCGGTCCGACGCCGCGAGGCAGGGCGTTCGTACGGCGGCGCCGCGTGTCACCCACGGGGCGCTTTCGTTTCGGATCACCTGCGGATACGGTGCTGCGATGACCACTCGCTTCGCTCTCGCCGCCTCGCTCCTCTCCCTCTGTACGCTCGCCGCATGTGGTGACGACAGCTCTGGCACCGGCGGAGGTGGCACCGGCGGAGGTGGCACCGGCGGAGCGGTCGGCTCCGGTGGCTCCGCGTCTTGCACGCCGACCAGCGATCCGACCGAGGTCTGCGACGGCGTCGACAACGACTGCAACGGCGCGGTCGACGACCGCACGCCCGCCTGCGGCTGCGTGCTCGGCGACACCGAGAGCTGCTACTCCGGCCCGCCCGGCACCGAGCGCATCGGCGCCTGCGTGGCCGGCACCCGCAGCTGCCAGCCCGACGGCAGCTTCGGCGCCTGCGAGGGCGACACCGTGCCGAGCGCCGAGACCTGCAACGGCGCCGACGACGACTGCAACGGCCTCACGGACGACCTGCCCCCGATCAGCTGCGGCGTGGGCGCCTGCTCGGCGGTGAGCCCGGCCTGCGTGAACGGCCAGCCTGCGACCTGCACGCCCGGCATGCCGGTCGTCGAGGTCTGCGACGGCCTCGACAACGACTGCGACGACGCCATCGACGAAGACGCCGTCGACGTCGGCGCCGACTGCCAGGACCCGACCTCTCTCGGCGCCTGCATCGACGGCACCACGGTGTGCTCGGGCGGCACGCTCAGCTGCGCGCCCAGCCTGCCCACCGACGAGATCTGCGACGAGATCGACAACGACTGCGACGGCGACACCGACGAGGAGGTGCCCACCGTGGGCGACGCCTGCGACACCTCGCTCCTGGGTGTGTGCGCGATGGGCGCGCTCGTCTGCGCGAACAGCGCCATCGAGTGCGTGCCCATGGCGATGCCCATGCCCGAGAGCTGCAATGGTCTCGACGACAACTGCGAGGGCAACATCGACGAGGGCAACCCCGGCGGCGGCTCGCCCTGTCTGACGGGCTTGGTCGGCGTCTGCGCCGCCGGCGTGACGGAGTGCACCAATGGCTCGATCAGCTGCACCCAGCTCACCCAGCCGTCCGTGGAGGTCTGCAATGGCCTCGACGACGACTGCAATGGCACGCTCGACGACGGCAACCCCGGCGGCGGCGCGGCCTGCGGCTGCGGCGGCGTCCAGACCTGCTCGAACGGCGGGCTCGTCTGCGCCGGCTCGAGTGCCATCTACTTCGAAGAAGACTTCTCCGACAACTCCGCCGGCTGGACGCTCGCCAGCAACTGGCAGATCGGACCGGCGATCGCGGGCTGCGGCGACCCGGCCACCGACCACACGCCCACGGCTGACAACGGCGTCGCTGGCGTCGTGATCGGCGGCTGCGCCCCCACGCCGCTCACGCCGGACCTCTGCCTCACGAGCCCCGCGGTGAACACCAGCGCCGCGCCCGCGGTGTTCCTCTCCTATTGGCGTGACATGTGGAGCGACTACACGCCCTACATGAAGAACCGCGTGGAGGTCTTCAATGGCGCGTCGTGGACGACCATCTGGGAGACCTTCGGCGCTCCTGGGGTCGACGACCCCACGTGGACGCCGCACAGCTTCGACATCACCGCCTACAAGGCCGCCAACATGCAGGTGCGCTTCTGTTACAACATCGGCTCGTCGGGGGTGTTCAACCGAGGCTCGTGGAGCCTCGACGACGTGCGCATCAGCGGCGCCGCGTGCCCCTGAAGACTGCTCGGCGCTAGCGAAGCTCGTCGAGCAGGGCCTTCAATCGCTCGCGCTGCGACGAGCTCAGGCCCTCGGTGCCCACCACCGAGGCCGCTCGGTGGAGCTCGGCTCGCAGCTTCGGGTCGAGGCCGCTCGAACGCACGAAGCGCTCGATGTCGTAGGCCCCCATCGCGAAGTGGCGGTCGAGCCCCGGGCCGGTCTTGCCCTGCGCGACCTCGACCAGCACCCGCACGACGCGGGGGTGTTGCGCTCGGCAGCGATCTCCCTGCTCTCCGAGCGCCACGACGGCCTTCGCCCACGAGCCGCGTTTGCGCTCCGCGAGCTCCACCAGAGCCTCGCAGGCCTCGGCCGCGCGGTCGACCTCGCGGCCGAGCAGCTCACTCACCGCTGGCACGGCCTCTCGCCGCTTCGCGAGCTCGAGCGCGAAGTCGACGGCTTCGCGCGCGGGTGGGCGCTTGACGCGGCGCGTGCGTGGGATCAGCGCTTCGACCAGCAGGCCGAGGTCGTCTTCGCGGTCGGGCCTGCCGACGAGCGTACGCGCGAGACCGAGCACCTCCGGCACGACGCCGTGCGTCTGCGGATCGACCGCGCGCAGCGCTTTCGCCGCGCTCCTGCGCATCGCAGGGTCCGGCTCGCGCGCGAACCGCTCGAGCAGCACCCGCAGCGCGAGCGCGGGGTCGAGCCCTCCGTCGGACAGCTCGGCGAGGCAGTCGTAGGCCGCGCGCCGCACGGTGGGGCTGGTATGGCGCAGCGAGGCGACGCAGCTCGCCGAGGTCCGCAGGCGTTCGTCGATGGGTGCGTTGCGCCCCCGCGGTCTGGGCATGAGCTCGCCGAGGTCCCGCTCCCGGGAGCGCAGCGACTTCATGTGCGCCTGCCACGCTTCGCGAGCGTCGCAGTGCCCGAAAGGCCCGCCCCTCGCGTCGCCGTCGCAGCTCGCGAGCGCCTCGAGGGCCGGCGTCAGCTTCGCGTCTCCGGACGGGATCTCGAGCGTGGGCGCGGCGGGCGGCGCCTCGCTGGGCGTCGCCGGTGCGGCTGCGCTCACGACACCGGGCTTCGGGGCCGACTCGGCAGGCTCGGCGCATCCCGAGGCCCCGAGCACGGCGAACCCCACGAGGCCCAGCGCGAAGGCCTGCGCGAACCAGCTCGACGAGCTGCTCATCGCAGCAGCCTCTCGAGCTCGTCGAACCTCTCCCCGCTGCGATCAGCCGCGGGCACGGCCGCGACGGCTGCGCGCAGGCGCGCTCTGGCTGCGGCGTCGAACACGCCGCCTTCGATCAGCGGCTGCAAGGTCCGCAGCGCGAGCGGCGGAATCCTCGATCCTGCCATCTCTCCGCCGAGACGCCCGACGAGTGCATCCACGAAGCGCGCCGATTGCTCCTTGCACAGACCGCGGGTGCTCGCGGCGCCCTCGAGCCCGGTGAACCAGCCGAGGTCTCTCGAGGTCGCGATCGTCGCGTAGGCCTCGCAGGCGACCGAGACCTCGAGATCGCTGAGCCCGATGAGCTCGACGACGCCCCGAGATCCTCGCCCTGCGCGCGCGAGCTCGAGCGCGTAGCCGACCGCCTCGGGCGTCGGCGCGTGCTCCTTCGAGCGTGGGATGAGCGCCAACACGCCGGTCTCTGCGGCTCGACGGTTCTCGTAGGACTGACGCGCGTAGAAGCGAGCGCGCGCTTCACGGCCGAGACGCTCCGGGGCGACCGCGTGGTCTTCGTCGGCGCGCTTCCGCAGCACGGCGACGAGCCTCGGTGTGACGCCGTGGCGCGTGGGATCGATCGCGCGCACGGCCTGGAACAGCAGGGTCGCCGTCTCGCCGTCGGGCTCGATCATCGCTTGGTCGAGCAGCGCCGCGAGCGTGAGCTTCGCATCCTGGAGGCCATCGGCGTGTTCGGCGAGACAGCCCATCGCCGCGTGGCGCACACCCAGGCTCTCGTGAGCGAGGTGTCGCTCGCAGACCCGCGCGGCGAGCGCGTGGCGCTCGACCGAGAGCTCGTCGCCCTCGCTCGGCTCGGCGGCGCGACGCTTGAACTCCAGCTCGGCCGGGCAGAGGAAGTCGTCCATCGAGTCGACGGCGTCGAGCGCGGCTTCGTCGAGCGCGAAGCCCTCGCAGCCCACGGTCGCGAGCAGGAGTGCCTCGAGCTTCGCTTCACGCGGATCCCCTGGCTGCGTCGGCGCGGCGCTCGCGGAGGCGACCGTGCTCGCTTCGGCCGGCAGGCTCGAGGACGCCGGATCGCGCTCTCCGCAGGCCGACGTCGCAGCGAGGAGCGCCCACGAGAGCCAGCCGAGGGCGGCGCGCGTGGAGCGGCCGTGCATCAGCCGCCCTTCAAGGCGTCGCGCAGCTGCTCGAGCTGCTCCCGCTCCTGCTGAGTCGCGGCGGTGGGCAGCGCGGCCTCCGCAGCGGCGCCGAGGCGCGCCTTCTGCTCGGCGCTGAGCCCGGCGTCTGCCGCGCTCCTCGCGAGCTGGCTCGCCACCGCCGCGAAGGCGTGGCCCTCCTTCGGCCCTCTCGGCTGCTTCGCCACGTCGAGCACGAGCTGGACCACGCGCTCCCGCTGCGCGTCGCAGCGCTTCGCGTCCCAGAGCAGCGCTTGGACCGCGTCCGACCACTCGCCGCGCTTCGTCGACGCGAGCTCGAGGAGCGCCTCGCAGGCCTCGTTCGAGAGCTCCTTGGCCTCGGTGAGCACGTCGATCGCCTTGCTCTCGGCCTCACGCCTGCGCACGAGCTCGACCGCGAAGCTGAGCGCCTCGGGTGTGGGGCTGAGCTCCAGCCTGAAATTCGGCGAGCGCGTGGCCTCCACCAGCCCCTCGAGCTCGCCACGCGCCTCGCGTTTGCCGAGCAGCGGCCTCGCGAGCGCGATCACCTCGGAGACGAGCCCGTGCTCGGTCGGATCGAGCCGCTCGAGCGCCGAGATCTGGCGGCTGCGTGCGCTCGCGGAGGGCTCGAGCGGGATCTGCGCCAGGAGCGCGCGAGCGGCGAGCTTGCGATCGGCGAGCTCGGCTTGGTAGTCGCTCGAGCATTCGGCCGCCGCCTCGCGCACGGCGGGGCTCGCGTGACGCAGGCTCGCGAGGCAGCTCGCGGCGTGGCGCGCGCGCTCGGCTTTGCCTCGGGGGGTCTCGTCGTCGATCGCGTCGACGGCCTCGATCCGCTTCTCCCAGGCCTCGAGCGAGGCGCAGGTCTCGGTGGTCTTCAGCCCGTCGCAGCTCGAGAGCGCGCCGATCGCGCCGACGAGCTCGGCCTCGCCCGCCGGCAGCTCGACCAGCGGCAGCACCGGCAACACCGCGGCGCTCGCCGAGGCCACGAGGTTCGACGCGCTCGCGGCCTGGGCGCTCGGGGCGAGCGTGCTCGCGGCCGGCGCGCTCGCGCTGGCGCTGGTCGGAGTCGGCTGGCCGTCGCAGGCCAAGGAGGCGAAGGCCAAACCTGCGCCGAGCGCGTAGCGATGCGTGCGGCTCATCGGAGCTTCTCCAGGACGGACTCGATCTCGTCGCCACCGTAGCCCTTGCGCTGCTCGGGGCTGAGCTTGGCGAGCGCTGCGCGCAGGCGGGGTTTGTCGGCCGCGGCGAAGACGTCGACGCCCCACTTCAGCGCGTAGTTCGCGTCGCGGCTCCAGGCCTCGGGCTTGGACTGCGCGAGCTCGACGCGCGCCACGATGGCGTCGACGGCCTTGGCGCTCGAGGCTCGGCAGTCGCCGTGTACGCCGTCCATGCCCTCGAGCCCCGCGTGCCACTCCGGGCCCTCGGCGCCGAGCATCGCCTCGAAGATCGCGCAGGCCTCGGCCGGCACGATCGCCGCGTGCAGCACGAGCTTCGTCAGGTCGTCTCCCACGCTGCCCTTCGCCGCGAGCTCCTTGGCGTAGGCGAGCGCCTCCGGGGCCGTGGGCAGGTAGTCGGAGCTCGGCAAGAGCGCCTCGATCGCGGCCTCGAGCACCGACGCGTCGCCGGACTCCTTGCGGGCGAGCTCCACGGCGCGCGCCGCGAGGGCGTGCTTCGTCGCGTCGAGGCTGCGGACCACCTCCCACATCGCCCGGCGCACGTCGCGGTCTTTCTCTTCGGCGAGCGCCGCCAGTGTGCGATCGAGCGTGGCACGATGATCCATGACGCCATCGGGATGCTTGGCGACGCAACGGTATGCGGCGCTGCGCACCCAGGGGCTCGCGTGCCCGAGCTTGGTGCTGCAGGTCCGCCCGAGGCGCAGCTCCGTCGTGCGCAGGAAGTCCTGCTCGGCCTTCAGCCTGTCGTGGAGCTTGTCCCACGCGAGGTCGTGCACGCAGATGCCCGCCGCGAGCTGCTCGAGCGTGATCGTGCCGTCGGCGTCGAGCACGCTCTGGTCGCGCGGCTGGGTGCACTTCGCCAGCGTCTCGAGCGCCTCGGCGATCGCCGGGTCGAAGCCCTCGGGCGGCGCGGGCTCGGAGGCTGCGCTCGCCGAGGGAGCGGCGCTCGTGGCCGACGAGGCCGCGCCGTCGCTCGAAGGCGCGCCGCTCGAGCAGGCGGGCAGGGTGAGCAGCCACAGCGAGAGCGGAACGCGGGCGAAGCGCACGGGTCTCATGCTCTCCACGACTAGCACGAGGTGTTGCGGGGGGCGTCGCGCGATGCGCGATCCGCCCGAGATCCGCGCGCGTTCACGCGAACGGTGTCCGCAAGCAGCGGCCAGGGCGACGCGCCCCTCTCCACAAGTCGCCCGAAATCCGATACGCCGCGGGCACCGAAAGGGCCCACCCCATGACCACTTCTTCCCAACTTCGCCTGCTCGCGCTCGCCACCCTCACCTCGGGCGCGCTCGCCGCCATCGGCTGCGGCTCCTCCGGCTCCACCGACGCCGACGCGAGCGCCACGGCCGAGGCCACCTCCAAGCCCAAGAAGGCCGCCTCGGCGAGCGCCTCGGCCTCGGCGAAGCCCTCCGCGACGGCCGCCGCCACGGCCGCTCCGAGCGGCAGCGCCGAAGCGAAGCCGCCGATGCCGACCGGGCCGCTGCCTCCGGTCGAGCTGCGCGACCGCAAGAGCGCGAGCTTCGGCGGCAAGGAGGTCTCGGCCGAGATCTGCAAGCTCGACGAGACCGGCCCGATGATGGGCCACGACAGCTTCGACAAGGCGATCCGCGGCGTCGCCGCGGGGCCCGGTGGTCTCGTCTACGTGCTCGATCACGAGGGCAAGCTGCGCCGCTACACCGCCTCGAAGAGCGGCGAGTGCGTGCTCACGCTCGACAAGGGCTTCGGCGAGGGCGGCATCCTCACGCTCGCGGCCGAGGCCGAGAAGGCCGACTACTTCGACACGCTCACCATCGACGGCAAGGGCGACGTCTACGTGTCGGGCTTCATCGCCGCGCCGATCAAGGTCTCCGGCGGCAGCGCCACGCCGGCCTGCAAGGACACCGGCCGCCTCTACGTCGACACGAAGGGCAGCTCGGCCTTCCAGCGCAAGAACCAGGTCGATCTCGGCGCCGAGTGCAAGTCGACCGAGGTGAAGCACGACCTCGGCAAGGAGGCCTCGATCGACACCTTCGTCCCCCACGGCGCCGACGTGCTCGCCGCCTACAGCCAGAAGGAGAAGGACAAGAACGTCTACAAGGTGGCGCTCCTCAGCGGCGGCAAGAAGAAGTGGGCCGTGGGCGACGCCGACGGTGACGGGCAGATGTGCAACATCGGCACGGTGACGGGATGCGGCTTCGGCGTGTGCGCGGTCGACGCGAACTGCCGCAGCCTCAAGGTCATCGACGGCAAGGGCAAGCTGCTCGGCGCGACGAAGATCAACGATCTGCTCGGGCTGAGCTACCCCTGGCCGCGCGCGCTCTCGGTCGGCGACGGCACGGCCTACATGGCCGCGAGCCACCGCGGCAACGTGAAGGGCGACGACCGCAGCTACGGCATGGTCTTCCGCATCAAGGGTCTGAACTGATGCGCTGGCGAGCGGGCCTCGGGGCCCACGCACGCGGCCTCCGTGGGCTCGTCGCCCAGATGCTGCTCGTGGCGGTCTCTCTCGCCGCTTGCGGCGACGACTCCGCCGACGGCGGCGGCGTCTCGAACGACCCCGGGCGCGAGGTGGACGGCTGCTTCGACTGCAGCGACACGGAGTACTGCCTCGTGATCTCGGGCACGAGCGAGAAGTCTCACTGCGCGGAGGCCTCGTGCGGGCTCGGCTGCGACTGCATCGTCGACGACGGCGCGGCTCGCCTCGAGGTCTGCCAGGGTCGCTACAGCTGTCAGGACGGCAGCGGCATCCTCTACTGCTTCGAGTGAGCTCGCGCCGCCTGCGTGGCGAGGCCTCTCGCCACGCAATGGCGGCTCGCCTCGCCATCCTGCCACACACGATTGACACATGGGGCCCATCGCCACGGCGGTGGGCCTCAGGTCGTCCATTCTGCGCGCACATTCGACGACGCCACTGCACATCGACCCTTGCCCCTGTCCCCTCGCGCCGTACGTCATTCGTATGCGCTCCCTCGCCCTCGGCCTCGCCAGTCGTGCTTTCACCGCAGACGACGTCATGCGCCTGCTCGGCGCGCGCGGCGACCCGGAGCGCGGGCTCGTGCTCTCCGCGGTCCGTGCCGAGTCCGAGGAGCGCTTCTTCGAGGCCTCCATCGAGATCTTCGAGCGTGTCGACTGGGCGAGCCTCGGGGCCACCGAGCGCGTCGACGAGGGCGAGGTCCCGACGCCGCCCTTGCTCGAGCTCTTCGGCGACGCGCGCGGAGAGTCCGCCACCGATCACCTCGCGGCCCGCGAGATCGTGAAGCTCGCCAGTCTCGCCGAGGCGCCTGACGCCTGCTTCGCGAGCGACCTCGTGCGCGCCTTCGAGCTCGACGGCCTCGCCGCCGCCGCGCGCGTGCGAGAGCGGGTGGGCAAGCGCCTCGTGATGGGCCCCACGCGCGGCATGTACCACCCGCCGGACGACGCGGTCGGTGCGTTGAGCATCGCCGAGTGCCTTCGTTGGCTGCTCGGCGACTCCGACGAGTCCCAGCTGCTCGCCGTGGCCGACCGCGGCCTGGGCTACGGCGCCTACGCGGCCTACGTCGCGCAGGCGATCGCCTTCCGCAGAGGGCTCACGCTGCGCGAGGACGTCGTGTCTCTGCGCCACGCGAGCAGGATGTGCGCGCGGATCATGTACTCCGTAGCCCACGCGATCGGTCCGGTCTTCGCGCAGGAGATGCTCACGCTCCTCATGGATCGCGGCTGGCACGACGACCAAGGCGAGCTCACCCACGGGCTCGGCTACGCGCCGCTCGATCGCATCGTGACGAGCGCCGCCGAGCAGGCCGACCTCGACGTCGAGCTGCACCTCTACGCCTACCGCGATCGCGGGCGAGGCTACGTGGCCGAGCTCTTGGCGCGCGGCGCGAACCCGAACGGCTACGTCGACCTGCTCGACAAGACGACCGCGCTCCACCGCGCGGCGAGCTCGGCCGACTGCGGCGAGATCGTGAAGCGCCTGCTCGCCGCCGGCGCCGACGTGCACGCCGTCGACGCCTACGGGCGCACGCCGCTCGAATGCGTGAGTCGGCCCACCGGAGAGGCAGCGCTCGCGGCGCAGCGCCTCGCCGCTGCGGGCGCCGTATGCCACGACAACGGCCTCTACGCCGCCGCAGAGCTCGGCCTGCGTCAGCTCGTGCCTGCGCTGCTGCGCGCAGGCTGCGACCCGAGCGAGGAGCGCGGCGGCAAGACGCCCTACGAGGTCGCCGTCGAGGCGCGCCACATGCGCACCGCGAGCGCGATCGCGCACGGCGCCGAGGGGCGGAAATCGGTGCGCAGCGACTCCGCCTTCAGGTGGCCGGGCTCGCCGAGGTCGGAGCGGCCAGGCGCGCTCGGCTCGTCTACTTCGCCGGCGACACGAAGCCCTCCGGATCGATCCGGACCTCGCCACGCTTGAAGAGCCCACCCACCGCGCGTTTGAAGGCCTTCTTGCTCAGGCCGAAGAGCGTGTGGATCTGCTCCGGGCTCGAGTGATCACCCACGCGCGTCGCGGGTTTTTCCCGCAGCACGGCGAGGATCTTCTCGGCGTCCTTGTCGACCTCCTTGTGCGCGAGATCGCGCAGCGAGACCTCGAGCTTGCCGTCGGGGTGGATCTTGCTGATGCGGAAGCGCGCGGCGTCGCCGCGGCCGAGCCGGTGCGGCTCGCTCTCCGGCAGGAGCGCCACGTAGCGGCGATCGAGGATCACGAAGACGCCGCGCCCGGGATCGCGACGCCAGGCCTCGCCCTCGGCCCAGTCGCCGACGCGGTAGCCGTGGCGAGCGCGCAGCATCTCGCTCACGCGCATCGTGCCCGCGAGCCTGCCGGAGTCGTCGACGTAGAGGCCGATCGGGTGCCGGTCGCCGACGGAGAGCTCGCTCGTCATCTCGGCGCGAGGCACGAGCAGATCCTTGGCGAGGCCCCAGTCGCAGAAGGCCCCGAAGGGCGCGACGTCGTTCACCTCGAGGAAGGCGACCTCGCCGAGCTCGAGCTTCGGGCGGCTCAGGGTCGCGACGTAGCGATCTTCGGAGTCCTGGTAGACGAAGACCTCGAGCACCTCGCCGAGCTTCGTCTCGTCGGGCGTCTCGCGGCGCGGCAAGAGCACCGTGGTCGGCTCGGCCTCGCCCATCTCCGGACCGAGGCGCGCTCCATGCGGGCCGAGGCCGACGACGACCAGACTCACGACGTGCCCGAGGGACTCGGCTTCGAACATGCGCCGCACTCTGCCACGACCCGGGCGCGGGGCCGAGCGTGGGATCGCGGCCTGGCTCCGGCGCGCTGTTCGCCGCGGCCCTCCGCGGTTATCCGTGGCCCACGATGAACGAAGCGCCCAGCCACGACGAGCTCAGGACCCCGGAGGGCGGCCTCGTGAAGCTCTGGACCCACGGCGTGGCCGTCGAGGAGGCCGCGCGTCAGCAGCTGCTCGACGTCGCGAGCCTACCCATCGTGCACGGCTGGGTCGCGGCGATGCCCGACGTGCACTGGGGGCTCGGCGCGACGGTCGGCTCGGTCATCCCGACCAAGGACGCGATCATCCCCGCGGCGGTGGGCGTCGATCTCGGCTGCGGCATGATGGCGGTGCGCACGAGCCTCGTCGCGAGCGACCTGCCCGACCATCTGCACGGGCTGCGCTCGGCGATCGAGGCAGCCGTGCCCCATGGGCGCACCGTCGGCAGAGGCCTGCGCGACGTCGGCTCCTGGGGCGAGCCTCCTCGCGACGTCGAGGCGATCTGGGCGAAGGATCTCCGCCCGGGCTTCGAGCGCATCGCGGGCAAACACCCCAAGGTCGCGCAGAGCAACCACGTCACGCACCTCGGCACGCTCGGCACCGGCAACCATTTCATCGAGCTCTGCCTCGACGAGGGCGAGCGGGTCTGGGTGATGCTGCACTCGGGCTCGCGCGGCGTCGGCAACCGCATCGGCAGCTACTTCATCGAGCTCGCCAAGCGCGACATGGAGCGTCGGCTCGCGCAGCTGCCGAACGCCGACCTCGCCTACCTGCGCGAGGGCAGCGAGCACTTCGACGATTACGTCGAGGCTGTCGCCTGGGCGCAGCGTTATGCGCGCGCGAACCGCGAGCTCATGATGCAGCACGTGCTCGGCGCAATGCGCCAAGAGCTCCGACCCTTCGAGGCGGGCGACGTCGCGGTCAACTGTCACCACAACTACGTCGCTCAGGAACCGCATTTCGGTGAGCTCTTGTGGATCACCCGCAAGGGCGCGGTGCGCGCGGGGCTCGGCGAGCTCGGCATCATCCCGGGCTCGATGGGCGCACGCTCCTACATCGTGCGCGGCAAGGGCAACGAGGAGAGCTACTGCTCCTGCTCGCACGGCGCCGGGCGGGCGATGAGCCGCAACGAAGCGAAGCGACGCTTCACGCTCGAGGACCACGCGCGCGCCACGGAGGGCGTCGAGTGCCGCAAGGACGCCGAGGTCATCGACGAGACGCCCATGGCCTACAAGGACATCGACGCCGTGATGGCCGCGCAGCGCGATCTGGTCGAGGTGGTCCACACCTTGAAGCAGGTCGTCTGCGTGAAGGGCTGATGGCACCCAGGTTGCAGAGCGCTCGCTCGATGCCGCACCCAGCCTCGCCGCCCACAGCGAGCTTGCGCCCCGCCGAAGCGCTCCTGCACCCGCTGTGGATCGCCGCTCTGGTGGTGCACGTGCTCAACGATCACGCGCTGAAGGGCTCGGGCATCCTGCCTGGCGCCGTGACCGGCAAGCTCAGCGACGTCGCGATCTTGCTCACGACGCCCGCCGTGCTGGCCGTGTTGCTCGGCGTGCACCGTGAGTGGGCATGGCGCGCATGTCATGCCGCCATGGGCGCGCTCTACGTGGCGCTCGAGCTCTCCGACGGCTTCACCGAGGTCTTCCGATCCTTCATCGCGCTCTTCGGCTTCGGCTGGGTCACCTGGCGCGACTGGACCGATCTGCTCGTGCTGCCGACCCTGCTCGTCTCGCTGCGGGTCTTCGGCAGCGCGGCGCGCGCCTCGACCCGAGAGAGTGGGGGCGCGCGCTTCGCGCGGCCGACGTGGCGCCGCGTCGCCGAGCTCGGCCTGCTCGCTGCGGCCTCGCTGGCCTGCCTCGCGACGAGCAGCGTCGCCTGCCCCGAGAACGTGATCGACCCCGACCTCGACGCCGACGGCGTGCTCTGGTCGCGCGACTGCGACGATCGCGACCCCGCGCGCTTCCCGGGTGCGGTCGAGATCGTGGGCGACGGCATCGATCAGGACTGCGATGGCGCAGACCTCGGCCCGCGAGCTGCCGCCTGCAGGACCATCACCGCGTCGCCCGTCGCGATCGAAGCGCCGCGTCTCGTCGGCCTCGACGGCGCGATCGTCGACCCCCAGACCTCGTGCAGCGAGCGCGTGGGCTCGGTGCACGCCGTGCAAGCGTGGGTGCCTCCCTTCGAGGCGCCGGTGGCGAGGTTGCGTGTGCACGCGGAGAGCCCGGGCGAGCTCAGCGTCGCGGCGCTCAGGAGCTGTCTCGACGCCGCGTCGGAGATCGCGTGCGTCGACGCGAGCGACGCGCCTCTCGAGCTGCTCGTCGACTCCAGCGGCTACGTGGACCTCCTCCTCCAAGGGGCGGCGGGCACCGTCGCGCTGCGCGTCGAGCTCGAGCCTCTGCTGTGCGGCGACGGGCTCCGGTTCGAGCCCGAGCAATGCGACGACGGCAACCTGGTCGGTGGCGACGGCTGCGATCCGCTCTGCGAGCTCGAGCCGGGCTTCGGAGGTGGCGCATGAGCTCGCCCCGCGTCGCAGCGGCCATCGCAATCGTGGGCAGTCTGGCCGTCTCGCTCGGCTCGGGCTGCATCTTCCCCTTCGACAGCACCGAGTGCGAGCCCGCCACGGTCTACGTCGAGGTCTACGATCGTGATCGCGACGGCTCGCCGATGGACGACGACTGCGACGATCTCGACCCCGCCATCCACCCAGGCGCCTTCGACATCCCCGACGACGGCGTCGATCAAGACTGCGACGGTCTCGACGCCACACGCCTCGGCGCCGCCGGTGCCTGCGCCGCGGCGAGGCCGGCGCTCTTCGGCGACAACCCAGGCGACAGCGCGCGCTCGGAGGCCGTCGTCGGCGCGAGCTGCGCCGCGCTCGTCGGTCCGGCGCAGGTCTTCGTGGTCGTGCCCACTGGCATCGCGCCGCTGAGCCGCCTCTCCGTGTCGGTCGAAGCCGCGAGCCCGCACGCGGTCGAGCTGCGCTCGAGCTGCCTCGACGCGGAGAGCGCGTTCGCCTGCGCAGGCGCGACGGCGCGTGGCCTCAGCGCCGAGGTCGAGCCGGGCGTGCCGCTCTACGTCGTCGTCTCTTCGGTCGGGCCGCCCGGGCCCTTCGTGCTCCGGGTGCGGCAGGAGCCGCTGCTGTGCGGCGACGGCTACCTCGCCTCGGGCGAGACCTGCGACGACGGCAACTGGGCCTCCGGCGACGGCTGCTCGGCGAGCTGCCAGCTCGAGGACTGAAGACCGCGCTCCGCGGGCCGGAGCCGCCAAGCGCGTTGCGTTCACACCGGGCCGGGTCGTAGCCTCGCGCGCATGGGGCTCACCTCGTTCCACTGCGACGCGCCCATCCGCCGTCGCCCGAAGCGCGTGACGCCGGACTTCGAGCTGCTCGAAGACGCCATCGAGCTCTTCGAGAAGGGCGAGCACGAGGCCTCGATCGCGCGCACGCTCGAGCACCTGCTCGGCGAGGCGCCAGGCGATCTGCGCAAGGCGCCGCTCTCCTTCGTGCAGGGTTCGTCGCGCATCCACCTGTCGATCGTCGGCGAGCGCCTCGAGCTCGGGGTGGCGCTCGTGCGGCTCACCGACACCGCGAAGACGACGGCTGCGCTGCGCTATCTGCTCACGCGCATCAGCGGCTCGGGCCAGCTGCACCAACCTCGCCTGCGCGGCGACGAGGTCCGCCTCGAGTACACCGACAAACTCTCGCGCATGCACCCGATGAAGCTGCTCGAGGCGCTCCGGCGCATGCCCGTCGAGGCCGACGAGCACGACGACTGGATGGCCGACCAGTTCGGCGTCGAGCCGCTCGAGCGAGAGCCCGTCGAGGCGCTGAGCGAAGCCGAGCTCGAGCGCGCGCTGGCCATCTGGCAGCGGCACTGGTCCGACGTCGAGGAGCTGCTCAAGGAGTCGCAGCGCAAGCGCTCGGTCTTCTTCCTCAACGAGCTCACCGCCTACGCGCTCTTCCACGTGCAGGCGCTCTTGCCGCTCTCGGGCGCGGTGTATTCGCGCCTCAGCGAGAGCGCGATCACCTTCAACGCCTCGGACGTCGACCCGAGCAGGAGAGAGGCCGCGCTCGCGAAATGCGCCAAGGAGATGAAGGCGCTCGGCGACGAGGCCCTGCGCTCCTGCCTCGGGCACGCGCACCACAGCATCAGCCCGCTCGCCGACGGCACGAAGCAGATCCTCGACCACTACTTCGGCGAGAGCGATTACCTGCGCGCGATCGACGGGGCGCGCTCCTCCGGAAGGCACCTCGAGGCGGCGCTCGCGTGCTTCACGACCTACTACTACCTGCTCGCGCGCTTCTCCTTCACCGAGCAGATCGAGGCCGGGCTCTGGGCCGGGCTCGCGCAGGCCTCCGGCAAGAGCCTGCGTGAGTCGACCTCGATCTTGCTCGCGAACGGCAGGGAGATCCACGCGAAGCTCGAGGCGAACGAAGCAGCCGACGACGACGACGGGGATCCGGACTCGCGCCACGAATTCGACGGCGCGCTCGAGGCCGAGGGAGGCGCGTGATGGATGCGATGGACATCGAGGGCGTCGGCGTCTTCCAGGTCTATACGGGCGCGGGCACCGGCTCGGGTTTTCTCATCGGCGATCGACACCTCGTCACCAATTGCCACGTCGTCGCGCCCTACCACACCGTCGCCGTGGAGCTGCGCGACAAGACCCGCATCAAGGGGCGCGTACGGCGCATCCACCCCAAGCGCGATCTCGCGGTGGTCGAGCTCGATCGCGCCCTCGAGGCCGCCGTGCTCGAGCTCTCCGAGGTCGACGAGCTGCGCGCGAAGCAGCCGATCCACATCCTGGGCTTCCCGGTGGGGCTGCCGCTCTCGCTCACCGAGGGCGTGGTCTCGCACCCGCACCAGCTGCTCGACGGGCAGCGCTTCGTGCAGACCGACGCCGCGATCAACCCCGGCAACTCCGGCGGCCCGATGCTCGACGAAGCCGGCCACATCGTCGCCGTCACGACCTGCAAGCTGCGCTCGGCCGACATGGTGGGCTTCGGCATCCCGGGCAAGGACCTGCGCCGCTTCGTGCAGGCCTTCCGCGCGCAGTCGGCCGACTTCGGCGTCGAGTGCCCGGCCTGCGAGCTGCTGCTCGAGCGCCCGGACCGCTACTGCGACGGCTGCGGCTCGGACCTCGACTACCTCGATCTCGGCTCCTACTTCGAGGAGCCCGAGCCGCACCCGGTGGTCGCCTTCGTCGAGGGCTCGCTGCAGAAGGCCGGGGTGGATCCCATCCTCGCGCGGCACGGCGAGCACAACTGGTCGTTCTACAGCGGCAGCGCGCCGATCAAGATCTGGTCGTGCTGCTCGGAGCACATGAGCTTCTCCTCGCCGCTCGCGCAGCCGGGCAAACGCCAGCTCGCCGACCTCTTCCGTTTCCTGCTCTCCGAGCAGCACGCGCCCTTCGCCTTCGACCTCGACGGCAACGTCATCCGCCTCAACCTCACCGTGCACATGTCCGACGTCTTCTCCCCCAGCGAGCACGAAGACCTGGGCGACGTCGTCGCGCGCTTCGTGGCCGCGGCCGACGCCTTCGACGACCGTCTCATCGAGGACTACGGCTGCGAGCCCGCGCCCGAGACGCAGCTCTCCTTCTTGAAGGACCGCGGCGGCGCGCGCGCCTGAGCCGTACTGCGCCGGACCTGCTAGCACTCGCCCATGCCCCCCGGCTCCGCGCTGCGCGCCCACTGGGCGCTCGATCCCGACGTGGTCTTCCTCAACCACGGCTCCTTCGGCGCCTGCCCCCGCGAGGTGCTCGAGGCCCAGTCGCGCCTGCGCTCGCAGATGGAGGCCGAGCCGGTGCGCTTCTTCGTGCGCGAGCTCGAGCCCTTGCTCGACGAGGCGAGGCGCGTCGTCGCGGCCTTTCTCGGCGCCGCGACCGACGACCTCGTCTTCGTACGCAACGCGACCGCGGGCGTGAACGCCGTCTTGCGCAGCCTGCGCCTCTCGCCTGGCGACGAGCTGCTCACGAGCGATCATGCCTATGGCGCGTGCAAGAACGCCCTCGAGTACGTGGCGGAGGCGAAGGGGGCGCGGGTCGTCGTCGCGCGCACGCCGTTCCCGCTGGAGAGCAGCGCGCAGGCCGTGGCGGCGCTGCTCGGCGCGGTCACCGAGCGCACACGCTTCGCGCTGCTCGACCACGTGACGAGCCCCACGGGGCTCGTGCTCCCGGTGGCGGAGCTCGCCTCGGAGCTGGCGGCGCGTGGCGTCGACGTGCTGGTCGACGGCGCGCACGCGCCCGGCATGCTCGACTTCGACGAGGCCTCCGGCGCGAGCCTGCGCGCGCTCGGCCGGGCGGGCGTGCGCTGGTACACGGCGAACTTCCACAAGTGGACCTGCGCTCCCAAGGGCGCGGGTGTGCTCTGGGCGCGCGCCGATTCGCGTGAGGGCCTGCACCCCACGTCGATCTCGCACGGCTATCGATCGCAGCGCGCGCGCTCGCGCTTCCTCGAGGAGTTCGACTGGACGGGCACCGACGACCCGACGCCTTGGCTCTGTGTGCCCGAGGCCCTGCGGGTGGTGGGCGCGCTGCATCCAGGCGGCTGGCCCGGCGTACGCGCGCAGAACCGCGCGCTCGCGCTCGCCGGGCGCGCCGTGCTCTGCGAGACGCTCGGCATCCCGGAGCCCGCGCCAGAGAGCATGATCGGAGCGCTCGCGGCGGTGCCCATCCCCTGGGGCCGCGTCGGCGCACCGCTCTCGGCGCTCTACCTCGATCCGCTGCAGATCGCGCTCTACGAGCGGCACCGCGTCGAGGTGCCCATCGTGCCCTGGCCTGCGCCGCCGGAGCGCCTGCTGCGTATCTCGGCGCACCTGCACAACGCGATCGACGACTACGCCCGGCTCGCCGAGGCGCTCGTCGAGGAGCTCGAGCGCGAACGGAGCGCGGCGCGCTGAGCGCGGCGGCGCAGGCTGCGCTCGCCCACGCCGCCTCTGCTCAGGCTGCGCTGCGACGGGTGCCCGATCTCGGCCTGGCCGATCGCTGCTTGGCGTGGCGCAGGCGCGCGCGTGCGTAGGCCTCGCGGGCCGAGTCGGCGAGCGCGCGGGCCTCGAGCCAGTGCTTCTCCACCTCGACGATGTGGTCCTCGGGTGGGGGCGTGCCGAGGTACAGGCCCGCGAGCGCGAGGTCGAGCTCTCGCTGCGCCGCCCGCGCCACGCTGTGCGCCGCGCAGGCGATGCTGTGCGAGAGCCTGAGGTCGTCGAGGGCTCGGCACGCAGGCTCGAGCGGGTCTTGCTTCTTCATGGGCCGATTTCCCGCAGTCCGAGCGCGGAGGGGCGGTGCGCGCGCCGCCCTCGGCGCTCAGTTCTGCGTGCGAGGATCCACGCGCTCGCTCGAGCGAGCGCTCGTCGTCGGTCGAGGAGGGCTCGCCGCGCGCGCCTCGATCGGCGCCCAGCTCGTGCGGGCGGAGCGCTGCGTCATGGCGCTCCGGTCGACCGCGTCGCTCGAGGCGGGCGGGCGGCTCTCGCGCGGTACGTAGGGGCGCAGGCTCGGCATGGCGAGCTCGTGGGCGCGCTTGCGGGCCTGCTCCTGGCGCGTGCGGGTGCGCACGAAGGCCTCGTTGGTCGCGTCGGCGAGCGCGCGCGCGTCGAGCCAGCGCTGCTCGGTGGCGAGCAGCCGCTCGGCGGAGGGAGGTGTGCCGTGGGCGACCGCCTCCAGCATCGCGTCGAGCTCGCGACCCGCGCATTGGGCGGCGGTGCGCGCCGCACGCGCGATGCGGATCGAGAGCGCGAGATCGTCGAGCGAGCGCCACGTGTCCGGAGCGATCATGTGAGCTTTCATCGGGCAGCCTCCTGGTCGCAGTGGAGCCGTGCATCGGGCGTGCCGGGCACGCGCGGGTGCTCGAGCGGGGCTCGGCTCGGCGCTTCGGCGCGCGAAGCTCTGTGTAGCTCCGACGATTGCGTGCCTCGGCGCGCCGCCTGCGGCGCTGTAGGTCGCGCGCCACAGGCCCATCGGCTACGAGCTGCGCCCAATCGCCACGGTGCGTTTCGTCGCGCGCAAGGGATGCGGAGAGCGGTGTAGCATCGGAGCGATGCGTCATCGTTCCGCCTCCGGTCTGAGCCGACGAGCCGTGCTGCGTGAGGGTTTCCTGCGCGCGGGGGTGATCCTGCTCGCGCCCTCGCTGCTCCGGTGCAGCAGCAACGATGCCGACGGCGAGAGCACCGGGCAGGGCGGCGCCACGAGCTCGAGCAGCACCACGGGTGCGGGCGGCGGAGGGCAGGGCGGCGCGGGCGGCGCCCAGGGCCAAGGCGGCGGGGGTGGCGGCACCCAGAGCAACCTCGCGAACCTCGGGCCGCTCGGCGACCCTGACGAGAACGGTCTCCGGCTGCCGGCGGGCTTCACGAGCCGCATCGTCGCGCGCAGCGGCGAGGATCCGACGGGCGGCTCGGGCTACCTGTGGCACGGCGCGCCCGACGGAGGCGCCGTCTTCGCCGCCGAGGGCGGCGGCTGGATCTACGTGTCGAACTGCGAGCTGCCCGGCGGCAGCGGGGGCGTGGGCGCCCTGCGCTTCGACGCGTCGGGTGAGCTCGTCGACGCCTACCCGATCCTCGAGGGCACGAGCCGCAACTGCGCGGGTGGGCACACGCCCTGGGGCACCTGGCTCAGCTGCGAGGAGACCGCGCTCGGCCGCGTGTGGCAGTGCGACCCCAGCGGCGTCACCGTCGCCGAGGTGCTGCCGGCGCTCGGGCGCTTCAACCACGAGGCCGTCGCCGTCGATCCGATCGCCGAGCAGCTCTACCTCACCGAAGACGAGCCCAACGGGCGCCTCTACCGCTTCACGCCCGCGGCCTACCCCGCGCTCGGTAGAGGTACGCTCGAGGTCTTGCGTGTGCTCGAGGGCAGCGAGGGCGCGACCGAGTGGCTCGTCGTGCCCGACCCGAGCGCCGCCACCACCGCCACGCGCCTGCAGGTGCCCGAGAGCACGGCCTTCGCGGGCGGCGAGGGCATCTGGTTCCACGAAGGCGTCGTCTACTTCACCACCAAGGGCAACAACCGCGTCTGGGCCTACGACACCGAAGACGGCATGCTCACGATCCTCTACGACCGCAACACCTCGGCCACGCCGATCCTCAGCGGCGTCGACAACCTCATCGTCTCCGATGGCGGCGACGTGATCGTCGCCGAAGACGGAGGCGACATGGAGATCGTGGCCATCACCCCCTCGGGCGCGATCGTGCCGCTCGTGCAGGTCGTCGGTCAGTCGAGCTCGGAGATCTGCGGCCCGGCCTTCGATCCGAGCAGGAGCCGCCTCTACTTCAGCTCGCAGCGAGGCACCTCGGGCAGCTCGGCCGGTGGCATCACCTACGAGGTCTCGGGCCCGTTCTTCGTGTGAGCAGCGCGCGGCGTGGGCGCGGCGCGGCGTGGCGCGGCGCCGGCGCATTTCCACGCGCGGCGCCCGGGCCGCCCTCACGTAACATCGACCCCATGCGCACTGGTCTCGCTGCTCCGCTCGTGCTGGTCCTCGGGCTCGCAGCTTGCGGCCGTCACTTCGAGCCGCCGCGCGCACGCGCCCCTCGGCTCGACGACGACTCGCTCCGCTGCCGAGAGGCTGCGCGCAACGCGAGCCCCATCGTCACCGAGTGGTCTGCCGCGGAGAAAGCGAGCCTGCAGGCGCGCATGCGCGCTGGCGCGCTCGCGGTGGAGTTCACCGGCTGCACGATGAGGCCGATCCCGGGCTGCGTGCTGCGTGGCAGCTACCGGTGGCAGCGCACGACGCTCGCCAGCGACACCATCGACGTACGGAGCGCCGACGAGCTCTACGCGAAGCTGCCGCTCGGCGCCGCGTCCCTCTCGGGCGAACTCGCCAAGAGCGGCAGGCTCGCCGTGCAGACCACCGTGGGCGGCCAGTTCGTGCTCGAGGGCTCGCGCGCCGCCGACGTGCCCGACTACGGCGAGTGCGCGGGCGCCACGCATCTGCTCACGGGGCTCTCGAGTGGCGCGTTCAAGCTGCGCTCGGGCGGCAGCCTGCGCGGCGGCGCCGGGCTCGGCGTCGGGGAGCTCGCGGTGGGTGCGTCGAGCGAGAGCAGCGAGCAGGTGCTGCGCGAGTCGGGCAACCCCGAGAGCTGCAAGGCCTCCACCGACGAGGCCCCTGAGCTCGACTGCAGCGCGCCCATCCAGGCCTTCCTCGAGCCGCTCCCCAGGTTCGCCGCCGAGCGAGGGCAGGGCACCTCGCGGGCGACCTTCTCCGCGGCCGACGCCTCGCGGCCCTGGGAGCTGCGCACGCAGCAGGAGTTCGTCTGCAAGCTGCCGTGCACGCGCTGGATCAAACCCGGCGATGCGTTCCAGGTGCGCGCCGAGGGCGGCACGCTGCCGGAGACGATCGAGGTGGAGGATCTGCACCGCCACGCAGGCGCTGCCGAGCTCGACGTGCGCGCCTATCCCCGCGACGGTGGCATGCTCACGAGCGGCATCGTGACCACCGCGCTCGGTGGGGTCGGCGTCTTCTTCGGCGGCTTCTTCGCGCTCTTCGGCGCCATGGCCGAGCGCGACGGCCTCGTCGTCGCCGGTGGTGTCACCTCGGCCGTCGGCGCCGTGGCCGTCGTGCCCGGCATCTGGATGATCGTCGAGAGCGGCGCGCGCACCGAGATCACGCCCGTCGGCTTCGCGCCACCCTCGCGCCTCGTCGAGCCACCCCGCTTCGGCTTCGCGGCGTCGTTCTGAGCTGCGGGGCGCGACGCGCGCGCGCGCGCGGCTCCAGCGAGCGGGCCGGCGGCACCGGCAGCGCGGGTCCGCGGCGCCCGACAGCGGGGGCCCACATGGCGGCGATGTCCCCCTGCGCCGTCGGGGGCGCCACGCCCTACGCCTGACCGAGCAGCGCGCGCAGCCGTTCCACGTCGGGGCCCTTCGCGCCGGCGAGCGCCTCGTCGACGAGCTGGGCCCACAGCGCTCTGCGCAGGCCGCGCTCCTCCGGATAGGCCCATCGCCCGCGGGGCCAGTCGCGCCGGGGCTTACGGAGCGACTCGAGCTTGTCCACGAGCGTCGCGAGCGAGGGCGAGCTCGGATCACGCCTCGCGATGCACAGCGCGAGCGCCAGCACGGCCCAGCCGAGCTGGCCGATGGGCAGCACCTCGCTCAGCCAGACGAGGTAGCGCTCGAGCGCCTCGTCGAGGCCGAGCACGCGCGCGCTCTCGATGAGAGGCCCGAGCGCATCGGTGACACCGAGCGCGTCGGCGTCGCCGAGCAAGAGCACCAGACACGCGAAGGCACGCGCGCGGTGGTGGGTCCGTGGGCCGTCTTGCCAGCGCGTGAGCGAGACGACCTCCTGCGGGTGCCACGGAAGCGTCTGCGGCACACGCTTCGTCGCGACCATCGTACGCAGCGCAGCGAGGTTCTTGGCTGCACCCTGACCGTAATCCGCCGCGGCGATGTGCTCGAGCTCGGCGTCGTCGAGCATGGCCACGACCGAGTCCCAGAGCTCGCTCGGCAAGGCGCCGTCCACGCCCAGAATCGGCTGGCGCAGGCGCGGCACCTCCTCGTGGGTCCTGCCCGACATCGCGATGGAGTCGGCGCGCTCCTCGTCGCCGAGCCATTGACGAAAGCCATTGGCCACGGCGACCCGCTCCTCCTCCGATGGGTTCGCGAGCAGCGCGGCCTCGAGGCAGCGCCTCGTTCCCTCACGATCCCAAGAATCGACGCGGTCGCCATTGCCTCCGTCGCGATTCGACTCGGCGAGCGAGAGCCATTGCGAAGCGCTGCTCGCGAGCACCTCGGCGCGGGCGAGCGCACGGCGCACGCCCGTGTCGTCGTCGAACAGGGAGCGCCACGCCGTGGAGAGCGAGACCGCCACCGAGGTGTCGCGCGTGCTCTCCACACCCAGCTCGAGCGCGGCGCGTGCGCGCGCTTCCTCGCCGAGCTGCTTCCAGGCGATGGCCACGCTCCACAGCCCGCGGTGGTCGCCCGCCTCGATCGTCAGCGCCTCGCCTCGCTCGGCGAGCGCTCGACCCAGCGTGCGATCGCCTCCCAGCCAGCCCAGGTGGTGGGCCACTTGCACGAGATCCTTCGCCGTCACCGCGAGGCGCGCAGCCTCGGCGAGCGCGCGATCGCGCTCCTCGGGAGCTTTGCGGCACTCGTCGCGTGCGTAGCGCACCCAATGCCAGACGGCCTCTTCGGGGGCGCGCGCAGCTGGCGCTTCGGGTCCGGTCGATGCAGCCTGCGAGTCGCCATCGCTCGCCGTAGCGGCGCCTGGGTCGGTCTCGGCGGCCCGCGCGTCCGTCGCCTCCGTCACGTCGGCGAGCGCAGCGGGGGCCTCCGTCGCCGTCGACTTCGAGGCCATGCGCGACAGCAGGCTGCGCAATCGCTCCACCTCGGCGTCTTCGGCGCTGGCGAGCGCTTCGTCGACCAGCTGGGCCCACAGCGCCTTGCGGATTCCGTATTCGGCCGGGTAGACCCAATCGGGGTCGACGCAGCCGTCGCTATGGTGGGCCGAGAGCATCGCCATGCTCTCGACGAGCTTCGCGAGCACGGGCGCGCTCGGATCGCGTCGCGCCGTGCACAGCGCGAGGCCGAGCAGCGCCCAGCCGAGCTCGTGGATGGGCAGCACCTCGGCGAGCCAGGCGAGGAAGCGTTCGAGGCGCTCGTCGAGCTCGAGCTGCCAGGCGCTCTCGAGCAGCACGGGCATGGTGTCGGAGCACCTGTTTCGGGTGCCGTCCAAGAGGAGCAAGGTGCACGCGAAGGCCCTCGCGAGGTGGTTGGTGCGCTCGCCGGAGTCCCAGCTCGCCGACTCGAGCGCGCCGTAGGGATGGCGCAGCAGCGGCAGCTCGAGCCGACGAGCGCTCAGGATCTCCTCGAGGCCCTGGAGGTGTCGCGCCACGTCCTGGTGGCTCTGTGCGGTGGCGAGCTCTTCGATATCGTCGGGGTCGAGGCGATCGCGCAGGTGCTCGAAGAGCTCCAAGGGCCTGCTCGTATCCCAAAGCTCGAGGCCGGCGCGTACGCGCGCTCGGGGCTCTCGCTCGCCGCAGTCCTCGGCGAGCGCGGCAGCCGCGTCGTGATCGCCGAGCCAGCGCCTGTAGGCCGCGGCGATCGCCGCGCGCTCTTCGGGCGAGGGCTCCGACGCGAGGGCCTGCTCGAGACAGCGTCGCACGCCGCTCGGGTCCCAGGCCGCGGGGCGCTCGCTTTCGCCACCGTCTCGGTAGTCTTCGGCGAGCGCGAGCCAGGCCTCGGCGCCCTTCGCGTAGGACTCGGCGCGCAGGAGCGCTCGTCGCGCGCCGGCCTCGTCGTGCGCGGTCCACCACCAGCTCGAGGCCGCCCCTCGCAGGACCTCGCAGTCCTCACTCTCCGCGCTCACCCGCTCGAGCAGGCAGAGCGCGCGTTCGCCTTCGCCGAGCGAGCGCCATGCGCTCATCAGCGAGCTCAGCGCGCGCCCGACCAGCACCGGCTCGGCCGCTTCGGCGCGCTCGAGCAGCGCGACGGCGCGCTCGCGGGGCCGGCCGCACTCGACGACGCTGCTCGCGAGCTGTGCGAGCCCCTCGGGCGAGTCGGCGCGCCGCTCGGCGAAGGCGAGGCAGCGCTCGGCGCTGGCTTCGTCGCCGAGGATCGTTTGGTGGCTCTTCGCCACGTGGCCCCACTCCCAGGGGCTTCCGTAGCGAGCGAGCCCGCGCTCGAGGCGCCGCAGCACCTCGGCCGCGCCCTCGCGATCACCGAGGCGCTTCGCGAGCAGCTCCGCGCTGCGGTGGACCGCGGGTGAGTGCACGACGTAGCGGTCGATCGATGCATCGACGGCCCGGAGCACCGCCACGCGCGCGCGTTCGCGATCGGCGTCGCCTGCGTGGTGCTCGGCGATGCGCAGCCAGTCCTCGGGGTACTGCGCCGCGGCCTCCGCCTGCCGCAACGCCTCGGCGCCTTCGGGGCCGCCCACGGCGGCGAGCCACTCCGCCGTGGTGCGCATCGCGCGAGCGTAGCCCGGGCCGCGCGCGCCTCGCGCCCCCAGCTTGACGCGCCCCCCGCGCCTCCACGACGATCCCGCCCCCATGTCGATCCGCCGCCTGCTGCTCTGCTTCGCGCTCCTCGGCCTCGGCGCCTGTCCGAGCCAGTCCGGCTCGGCGCCACGCGAGTCCTACGACTACGAGCTGTCGCTCGACGCGAGCGTCGTGCTGCCGAAGGACGCGCCTCCGCCCGTGCTCGTCGTGAGCGGCAAGGAGGTCGGCAAGCTCGGCAGCCCGCTCAGCTTGTCGCTGCCCGCCGACAAGTTCCTGACCAACGCCGCCGTGCTCTTGCGGATCGAGTCGACCTGCGGGCCCGTCGACATGCCCGCGGAGCTCTCGCTCACGCGCGACCGCGAGGAGCGCGACCGCGGCGCAGAAGGCGCGATCCGCAGCGACGTGAAGCTCGCGAAGCCGCTCGAGCTCGCGCGCGTCTACCTCGACAACGTGCAAGGCAAGCAGAAGGCCGAGCTGCTCTTCGGCAAACAGGCGCGCGCCCTCGAGCCAGGGCAGCGCTACGCGGGCGAGCTCGTGCTCGGCGCCTGCCCCGAGGCGAAGAAGGTCTCCATCGGCGGCAAGGAGCTCGGCGCGCTCTCGACCGCCGAGGGCAAAGCCACGCTCGTCGATGCGGCTGGGTCGAGCTGCTACGAGTCGGCCTTCGTGCTCTACCGCACCGATCCTTCGAAGGGCGCACCACCCGGCGCGAAGGAGGAGCCCGTGCGCCACGCCGGCAAACGCGTCTACGAGATCGCGCAGCCCGACTACTTCCTCGAGAACCCGCCTCAGTCCAAGCAGACCAAGGACGAGCTGCACGTCGACCGCGTGCTGCGCCACGCTCCCTGCGGCCGCTGAACCCCGCCGAGCCACGCCGCGCGCTCCCCCAGGTGCGCGGCGCCCGCTCGCCGCGCCGCGCGCGCCTCACCTGCGCCGGCCGAGCACGCGATCCGAGGCGACCCACTCGTCCCACCACGACGACCAGCCCGGGTAGGTGATGAGGTGGAAGTCGTCGTCGACGCGCAGCACCTCGGCGTCCCAGGTGCGCCCGCCCCAGCTCACCCTCAGCGCCGCGCCAGGCTCGTAGCGCTCGAAGCGCTGCGGCCTCACCGTGCCCACCGGCACGTGCTCGATCGATTTGACGGCGTAGTCGTAGAGCTCGACGGCGAGCACGTCGCCGCGTCGCTCGCGCACGCGCGCGCTCACCCAGCCCCCGCGTCGTGGGACCTCCACGTAATCGCCCGGCGCCGGCGCGTCACCGCCGCCGCGCAGAGGCGAGGGCAGGCTCACCTCGGAGAGCGCGAGCTCGGCGGAGACGCGGCCGAGCGCGACGCCCGCGCGCTGCTTCTCGCGGTGCTTCATCGCGCCGCGCACCTCGCTCGCGAGCTCGCCGAGCTCGATGTGACCGTCGCGGTCGTGATCGGCGATGCCGTCGCCAGCCAAGCCGTCGATGACCGCCTGCGTGAAGGTCCAGTTCGCCGTCGAGGTGTTCGAGGCCTCGGCGCTCGTGAGCGCCGCCGCGGCGACGCCTCGCGCCTCGAGCGCGCCTGCCACCTCGGCGAGGCCGCCCGAGTGACAGCAGTCGGCCATGAGCCAGACGCGCTCGCCTCGAAAACCCTCGAGCGCGCTCGTGATCGCCGCCATCGAGACGCGCCCCTCGGCGCCCGCGTCGTAGCCGAGCAGCGAGATCTCGCCCGACTCGGCGCGTGCGCCGTGGCCCGCGTAGTAGACGATGAGCGTCGATCCTGGCTCGGCGGCGCGCGCCTCCGAGGCGATCGCCTCGAGCATCGCGTCGCCGCGCGCGGCCTCGTCGATCAGGCTCCGCACACGATCCTTCGGCACGCCGCGCGCCACGAGCGTCGCGGCGAGCTCGGCGTCCTTGCGGTCGACCGGCGAGAACGACGTGACCGAGGGATCCTCCCAGCGAAGCACGCCAGCGATCACCGCGCGTGTGCGTGAGGGCTGCCAGACGCGGGTCTCGTCGACCGGCGGGGCCGCGACCGCGCGCGGCGTGGGTGGAGGCGCAGCGCGGCTCGAGCCTTCCGCCGTGCGCGACGCGTCGATCGGCGCGCGCTCGCTCCGATCGAGCGGCGCCGCAGGCGCGGCGCAGCCCGCGAAGCACAGCGTGAGGAGCGCAGCCTTGCGCGAGAGCATCGGCGCGCAGTGTAGCGCGAGGCGCTCGCCCGGCCCCCCCCCGGTTCTCCCCGGGCCCGCGCGCCGCGCGCACGATTCGCGGGCCCTCGGCTCGACGCCTGGTCTACGCTCCCCTCCCCCCGCATGTCTCCCGAGGTCGGCAGCGTCATCGGCGGCAAGTACCGCCTCTACAAGCCGCTCGCGCGCGGAGGCATGGGCTCGATCTGGGTCGCCAGGCACGCCGAGCTCGACGTCTCGGTGGCCATCAAGCTCATCGCACCCGAGCTGGTCGCGAGCGACTCCGCGGTGCACCGCTTCCGCCACGAGGCGCGCGCGGCCGCGCAGCTGCGCAGCCCGCACGTGGTGCAGATCCTCGACTACGGCGTCGACGCTGGTCTGCCCTACATGGCGATGGAGCTGCTCAGCGGCGAAGACCTCGGCGCCTTGCTCGAGCGCCAGGGGCGCCTCGGCCTCGAGCGCGTGCTCGAGCTGCTCCGGCCCGTGTGCAAGGCCCTCAAGCTCGCCCACGAGGCGCGCATCGTGCACCGCGATCTGAAGCCCGCGAACATCTACGTCGCCAAGGTGGGCGACGACGAGGTCGTGAAGGTGCTCGACTTCGGCATCGCCAAGGCCCTCGGCGGCGACGGCTCGATGAAACACACGGCCTCGGCCACGCTGGTCGGCTCGCCGCTCTACATGAGCCCCGAGCAGTCGCGCGGCGATCCCGTCGACGCGCGCAGCGATCTCTGGGCGCTCGGCGTCGTCGCCTTCGAGGCGCTCGTCGGCAGGCCGCCCTTCGAGGGGCGCGGCCTCGGCGACATCTTCGCGCAGATCTGCCACGCGCCCACGCCGAAGCCCTCCGAGCTCGGCGTCGCGATCCCCGGGATCGACGCCTTCTTCGCGCGCTCGCTCGCGAAATCGCCCGCCGATCGGCAGGCCTCGGTCTCCGAGTGGCTCGCCGAGCTCGAGGCCTGCCTGAGCGACGCGAAGTCCGGGCGCAGCGCCGGCACCGATCCCGGCGCGAAGGCCTCGCTCGCGCCCGCGCCTCCGGCCCGCGCGCTCACCGCCGTCGAGCTCGATACGCTCTCGAGCTCGGAGACCTCGGCCGCGGTGGCCACGGGCGATCGTCCGTCGCGGCGCTTGCCCGCGGTGCTGCTCGTCGGCGCGCCGCTGCTCGTCTTCGCAGGCATCGGCGCCTTCTACCTGCGTGGCTCGCTCGGCGGGAGCACGACGCCCGAGCCCGAGGCCTCGAGCGCGGCCTCGGCGGACGCGCGCGGCGAGCTTGCCGGCAGGGCCGAGCCCGGTCCACCCGTAGACGGCGAGCTCGTCGTCTCACCCGCGGGGCCGGCGGTCTCGGCGCAGGCCTCGAGCTCCGCCCAGGCGCCGAGCGCCGTAGCCTCGGTCGATCCTGCGCCGCAGGCCTCCGCGCCGGCCACGCCTCGCGAAGCGCCGCGCCAGGGCGCCACGAGCGCGACCACCGCTCGCGCTCCGCGCTCCGCGACGCCTCCCGCGAGCGCCGCGCCTCCGCCGGTGCGTGTACCTTCGACAACCGATCCGGTCTTCGGTATTCCGGGCGGGCCATGAAGCGATCCCTCCGAGCCGCGCTCGGCGCCTCGATCGGCGTGCTCGCGCTCGCCGCGCCCGCCGCAGCGCAGAGTGAGCCCACGCAGCCCGCACCTGCGGAGCGCGCGCTCATCGCGGGGCGCGAGGGCCTCGAGCTCTACACCGCGCAGCGCTGGGCCGAGTGCGCCGCGCGCTTCGCCGAGGCCGAAGCGCTCACGCACTCGCCGGTCTTCCGCCTCTATCTCGGGCGCTGTTTGCGTGGCGCCGGCAAGCTGCTCTCCGCGCGCGAGGAGCTGCGCGCCATCTCGAGCGAGGCGCTGCCCGAAGGCGCGCCGTCGCCTTGGCGCCAAGCGAAGACCGACGCCACGGCCGAGCTCGGCCTGCTCGAGCGCGCGATCCCCTCGGTTCGGTTCGTCGTCGAGGGCGCTTCGTCGCCGTCTCAGGTCGTACGTGTCGCAACGATCGAGGCGCGCGCAGGCGAGACGCTCGAGCTCGATCCCGGGCTTCACCAAGCCGAAGCACAGGCCCTCGACGGCACGGTCGCTCGCCAGAGCTTCGAGCTCGCCGAGGGCCAGAAGTCCGTCGAGGTCACCCTGCGTTTCCCCCAGGGCGTCGCGACCCCTCGTCGGCCCGAGGCGCCGGTCGGCCAGGGCGACGCCCCCGGGGCGTCGAGCGGCGGCCTCCTGCCCGGCCTGGTGCTGATCGGCGCAGGCGGCGTGGTGCTCTCGGTGGGCGCGGTGCTCGGTGTCTTGGCCTCGAGCGGCTACGACGGCCTGCGCGACGAGGGCTGCGGCACCTCGGGCGGCGCGCTCTCGTGTGGTGGCGGCGCGGGCAGCCCGGCGCAACAGAGCGATTTCGACGCCGCCAATACACTCGCCGACGCCTCGACCGGGCTCTTCATCGCGGGCGGCGTCACCGCCGCCGTGGGGCTCGTGGTGCTGATTGCGTTCCCAGGGGAAGACGCGCCCGTTACCTCGCGCGCAGGCTCGCTGGTGTGGCGCTTCTGAGCGAGGCGAGCGAGGGCGCCGATCACTGCGCGGGTGGCAGCGGGTGCGCCGCGAGCCACGTCTCGCAATCGTTGGGCGTGGGCAGGCTCGGGATGGCCCTGAGCTCGAAGAAGCCGAAGCGCGCGAGCAGGTCGGCGTTCGTGCTGCCCGCGGCGGCGACCAAGCCCACGTAGGCGTCCTCGCCGAGCGCGGGGTTCTCGAGTGGGTAGACCCGCGACCATCCCCCGCCAACGGGCCGGTAGAACGCCCACAAGACGCCCGAGTCCGTGCGGCAGACCGCGATTTCGACCCAGTTGGGAGAGCCGGGGCCCGTGGCATCGTCGTCGACGTCGTCGCCGATGCGTTCATCGCTCGGGTAGGTGCCGAGCGCGGTCCCGTTCGCGTTCTCGTCGTGGCGCACGGTTCGCAGGCCGCGTGAAGCCGCCGCCGCGAGCGTGCCGTACTCGGCCTTGAACCAGTCGTCGGCCGGCTCGGCGTCGGTCGTCGTGCTCACCACGATGCCGCCGAGCTGGAACTCGTAGCCAGGCCAACCCGAGCCCCCTCCTGCGAGCGTCTCGACGAGCGTGCGGGCGATGAACGGCTGCGTACCGGGCACCGGCGAGGTCGTGCGCACGAAGATCGCCGGCCAGCCGAGATCCCAGAAGCCCGACTGCGGCTCCGGGCTGATGCCCATCACGTCCGAGCCAATCGCCCAGGTGCCAGCGCATCCTCCGCCGCCGCCGCTCTGGGCGCAGCCCTCTTCGACCACCAGACACGAGTCCGGCTCGGTGCCGAGGAAGTCGTCGGCGCAGAGCACGCACTCCTCACCAGGCACGCAGCCGCCGCCCTCGCCTCCGCCGCCCGCGCCGCCTGCGCCGCCGCCGCCGCCCGCGCTGCTCGTTGATGCATCGGTGCTCGTGCTGCCCCCGCCTGCGCCCGCGCCGCCTGCGCCTTCGAGCTCGTCGAGGCCGCAGGCCGCGCGACACGAGACGAGCGACACGAGCAGAGGTGCCCAGGCGAAGCGCATGTGAGGGAAGCTATCACGCGTGCGCCGGGGTGGTGTCGCGCGAGCGCCGCACCCTCAATCGAGCGTCGCTCGCGTCGCGGCCTGCTCTGGCGGCGCGAGGCCTCGCTCCTGCCAGCGGCGCAGCTCCGCTTCGAGCCCCGCGCCGGGCTCGAAGTCGTGATCGTAGAGCGCGATCGCCACGAATTCTCCGCCCTCGCGCACGTGGAGCTCGGTGCGCCAGGTGGTCGTGGGGTAGGTGCCTCGGCCTCGGTGCGCGACGCGCTCGATGCGCTCCACGCCCTCGCGTGGCAGCAAGAGCGCGTGGCCTGCGTCGCCCGTGCGGCGCAAGAGCAGGTGGTCGTGACTCAGGTAGATGCCGTAGCGCCCGAGCCCGGCCTCGCGATCGCGCCGCGCCTGCGCCTCGTGCCAGAGCTTGTCGGCGCTCGCGAGCGTGTAGACGACCAGCGAAACCACCCCCACGCTGAGCAGCACCAGGAGCACCAGCTCGAAGGCGAGCAGGCCCCACCTGCCTCGCTCGACGTCGCTCCACAGCCGCTCGCGCACCGAGGCCTCGAAGAGCACCGCCCGCGCGCCGCTCAGCATCAGACCCACGGCCGCGATCGACATCGGCGCCGTCACCACGAGGATCAGCGCATCCACCCAGCCGCCCAGGCGCTCGGGCGCGAAGTAACGCCAGGGCTCCTTGCGTGGATCTCCGGCCGAGCTCGCCTGATCGCGGTAGCCGTGGGCCGCTTCGTCGCCCGAGCGCGGCGCGCGCCCGGTGCGCAGCACCTCGCGGTAGGGCTCGGGCAGATCGGCGAGGCGATGCTTCATGCGCGCGTAGGTTGCGACATCAACGGTCGCGAGGCAAGCCGAGCTCCGAGGGCCCTGGGGCGCGCGCCCGAGGCGGGCGTGCTACGAGAGCCCATGCCCCGCGCAGCGCCCCGAGTCTCGGCTCACCCGGCCGTCACCGCCTACATCGACGGCTTCCCGCCTCCGGTGCGCGAGCGCCTCGCCAAGCTGCGCAGCGCGATCGCCGCCTCGGCGCCCGAAGCCGAGGAGCGCCTCGCCTATGGCATCCCGACCTGGTGGCAGGGCGAGAACCTCATCCACATCGGCGGCTTCAAGAAGCACGTCGGCATCTACCCGGGCCCAGAGGCCATCGTGGCCTTCGCCGACGCGCTCGGCGACTACGTCAGCTCCAAGGGCGCCGTGCAGCTGCCTCACGACGCGCCGCTGTCGCCCGCGATGGCGCTCGTGAAGAGGCTGGTGCGTCACCGCCTCGCCGTGGTGGGCGCGGCGGGCAAGGCGAAGAAGGTGGCGAAGGGGGAGAAGGCGGCGGCGGGGAAGGCGAAGAAGGTGGTGCCGGCGAAGAAGGCGGCGCCGGTGAAGGCGAAGCAGGCGGTCGGTGCATGCCGCGCCACTCGAACACGCGAGCGCCGAGGCGAAGCTCGTCGTCAGCCCGCGTCGTCGTAGCCCTGGAGGTGCCGATCGAGCGACCAGATGCGGACCTTCGCGTGCGCGTGAATGGCTCGCTGCTTCTCTGCGAGGTCGATCAAGCTCCTGTCGCCGACGCCCATGCCCAGGGTCGCGTCGTGAACGAAGTGCGTGAGCCAGCCACGCACCGTCTCTGGGTCAGGCACGGGGGTGATCGTGAACGGGGTGTCACCATCGAGTGAACGCGTCACCAGTTGAACGAAGCGCTCCGCACAGGCTCGTCGCTTCTGCCCGTCGTTCGCCTGGGCGATGTGGTTGCCCGTCTCGAGCACGACGGTCACAGGCAGGAGGAAGCGCTCGCCTTCCGCCTGTCTGCGCTCGAACTCGGCCCAGGCGGCCTCGTGAGCTCCATGCTTGCCGGGCACGCGGAGAAGCTCGCAGAGCACGCTCGTATCGAGGATGCAGAGGATCATTCGCCGCTGCGCAAGAGCTCGAGGATCTGCTGTCCTTGCGCCTCGCGCACCTGGGCGCTGCGCCGACGCTTGAGGTAGCGGTCCAGCGCTCCGCTGGTCGCCAGCATGCCGAGCGGGCCCGCGGCGCCAATCGCCACGAAGTCGTCCATCTCGCGAAGCGTCTGCAGGCGGCTCTCTCCGGTCGCCGGGTCGCGGTAGCAGGCGACCGTGTCGCCGAGCGCGCTCGGCGGTACGGCGTCGAGCAGCGCCGGGTTGTGCGTCGTCACCAAGAGCCGCAGCCCGCGGCGCCGCGCCGTCTCCTCGAGCGAGCGCATGAGCTCGCGCGCGCGGCTTGGGTGGACGCCGTTGTCGATCTCCCCGATCACCACGAGCGTGCCCTCCTCGACCGAGAGCAACGCGGCCGCGATCGCCAGCACACGGAGCGTTCCGTCGGAGAGCATCGTCGCGTCGACCTTCGAGGTCTTGCCTCCGAAGCTCTCGACCAGCTCGACCATCACGTCGTTGCGAGGCCCACGGAGGAACTCGATGCCCGCGATGTCCTGCTCGGGCAGGTTGCGCACGAAGCGCAGCACCTCGGCTCGCGCGGCCTCGTCGCCGCAGAGCTGGGCCAGCACTGCCGAGACGTTCGAGCCGTCCGCGAAGAGGCGGCGGTCTTCGGCGAAGGCGTAGCTGCGCATCGCGTCGGGTCGTGGGTCGAGCATCACCAGGCTGGTGAGCGCATCGGCGACCTTCGTGCACGCCTCGGGGATCTGCCGCTGCGACTCGGCGTGCTCGGCGTCGAAGCGCGCGGGCGTCAGGAGCTGCGTGAAGACCGCCTGCGTGTCGACACAGCCGATCTGTGGCTTGATCCGCCCGCGAGAGAAGTTGTTGTAGCCCACCGAGAGCTCGCTCCCGTGCTCCGACGAGGCGCGCTCCACACGGTAGAGCGGGAGCTTCGTCTGCGCCGAAGGGTCGGCGAGCTGCTCGCTCACGATCCGACCACCGCTGCCAGACAGCTCGAGTCCCACGCTCAGCTCGAGGCCATCGACGACGGCCCCGAGCTGGAGCGCCGACCCCGCGGTCGCTACGAGCGTCTCCGGGCGACCTCGCACGTGCAGTTCCCGCTGCTGCAGCGCGTAGCCAAGCTCACTGAGCCGCCTACCGCGGGCCATCCAGCTCAGGAGCGCCAGCGCCTCGATGACGTTGCTCTTGCCGGAGGCGTTCGCGCCGACGAGCAGCGTGAGCGGCGCGAGCGAGAGCTTCTGCTCGGCGCCGTAGCTCTTGAAGTTGGAGATCCGTAGCTCGGTCAGCACGATCGCGAGTCTAGCACCCAAGCCAGGTGGGCCTTCGCTCCGTGCCGGCGCTCCACCGCGCGCGTCTCCGGGCGGCCTCGCGCGCGGCTGCACCGGCTGCCGCTCACCGTCGGTCGAGCTAGCCGGCGCCGCAGCCGCGCGCCGCTCGCGTCTCGCCCGCCGCCGCCGCCGCCTCTCGCTGCCGCCGAACCTCGTTCACCCGCCGCGGTCCGGACGACCCTCCGGGGGGGTCCGGACGAGCATCCGAGGGGGTCCGGAGGACCCTCCGAG
>CALKVW010000117.1 GCA_938004785.1 uncultured Polyangiaceae bacterium | reverse complement strand
CTATTGGAGACATCGAGTGTCCTCTATTGGAGACATCGAGTGTCCTCTATTGGAGACATCGAGTGTCCCCCATCGGAGACAGCTCGAGCTCCCGCACGCGGCAGCCTGCGCGCATCGAGGCTACCTCGTCAACGTGAGCATCTTCCGATACTTGCCTACATGGCGACGTGAACCTCGTTCCTCCTTGCGAGGATCGCGAGCTGCGCGTTACATCGCGACATGCTCGATCGTCTGGAGCTTGGGGGCGGGGCCGAGGGCTGGGGCTCGACGCGTGGGCAGCTGGTGATCCGCCACCCGGCGCCCGGCGTCGTCGTATTCGTGGAGAAGGGTTTTCTCACGAGCGAGTTCGCAGCTCACATCGTCGACCATTGCGACCGCGCGCTCGACGAGGCGCTGAAGGTCGAGGTCTTCGTCGATGGCTACGATCTCGACGGTTACGACCCGGAGATCCGCAATGGCGCGAGCGACTGGCTGCGACGCAACTCTGCGCGTGTGATCGCGCAGCACATGCTGGTGCGTTCGCGCCTCACGAAGATGGGGCTCTCGGTCGTCAGCCTCGCTTTCGGTGGGCTCATCCGCGGCCACCACGAGCGCCGGAGCTTCGACGCCGATCTCGCGGTCGCGATCCGGCGAGCGCGCAGCGGCCGCATGGGCTCCAGCGCGCAGCTCTGAGCTCGACCGCGAGGCTCGCTCAGCCTCCAGGTACGCAGTCGGCGCGGGCGAGCGCGATGCCCTCCGGGACCCCGAGCGCGACGAGGATCGAGCCCTCGCCCTCACCGCCGACGAGCACGGTGGACCCCGACGAGCTCCTGTAGCTCGCGGCGTCGAGCTCGGTCGAGCGTGTGCGGTGCGTGGCGTCACCGACCACCACGCGCACGCTGATGTCGTGGGGGTCGTCCCGGCGCCCGGCGGCCCTGGCGAGCCAGGCGTGGCCCCCGCGGAATGCGGCGATATCGCGCACGCGGTAGCGGGGCTCGCCGTCGTTCAGCGGTTCGCTGAGCGGCGCGGGCCGCGCGAAGCGATCGAAATGGTGGAGCACCACCTCCGCTCGAGGCCCGCCGAAGTGGGCGTAGGTGTATCCGTCGCGAGCTCGGTAGAACCGGCCATGCGTGAGCTCCGTGCCGAGCTCCGCGAGGTGCGTCTCCACCGCTGGCGGGCGACCGTCGAGGCGGAACACCTGCAGAGGGGCGTCGCTCGCGCAGCCGTCGCGCGGGCCGAGCGCGAAGGCCAGCGACGACTGCCCGGCCGCGAAGTCGAGCGCGCCGCAATCGGACGCGAGGTTCACCTCGCCCACCGGCCTCTCGATGGATAGCTCTCTTGCCTGGGCTGCGTAGGAGAGCCGCATCGGCTCGCCCGGCAGGTAGCGCAGCACGTAAGCCCCGAGTCCGGGGGCCGGCTCCAGCCACACCGACACGAACAGGTAGGGTGCGCCCTCGGGCATCGACACCCGCCCGGGCTCCTCGAAGCGATACACACCAGCCGCTTGGCCGCTCAGCGCGAAGCTGCCGTCGGCGCGGGCGCTCAGGCCGCCACGCCCAGCCGGGAGCTGCTTCGCGGCGAAGTGCGTGACCGCTTCGCCGACGCTCGGAGGCCATCGACCGAAGGCTCCATCGACGACGCGCGAGGCGATGATCGGACCGTGCTCGTCGCGGTCGGCGTAGACCATGCCGACCCGGCCGCCCTCGAGCGGCACGAGCCCAGGCTCACGGACGTACTCCGACGAAGGCACGCGCAGCGGCTCGCCCGCCCAGACCAAGGCCTCGCAGCCCTCGAAGGGAGGCCGAGTCTCCTGCCACGGCGTGGAGCCTCCGGCGCTCTGGCTCGAGGAGGCTCCGCCTCCCCCCTCGCCGTCGCGCTCGATCTCGAGCTCGTCGCTCGAGCACGCGCAGAGCGCAGCGAGCGCGATGCATACGAATGCTGGACTCACCTGAGGGCACGGCATCCACCCAAGCTAGCCGAGCCCCGAGGCCCATGGGAGGAGCGGGCAGACATTTTGAGGTGCTTGGATGTGGCCCGCCTCAGGGGACGAAGACGTGGTCCTTCTTCAATGGGGCGGGCGTGAGCGTCCAGATGGGTGTGGCGCCCGCGCCGAGCGGCTGGCGGAAGACGCGCAGGCCGCCTGCGCCTGGCTGGTCGCCGCGAGGGATCGTGCCGACGAGCTCGCCTTCGAGGCTGCGGACCTTGAAGCTCGCGAGCTGCTCGGGCGCCATTTCTTGGGGTGTGAGCGGCCTGCCGCCGAGCGCGACCGCGAAGCCCGTGGGTTTGGCGTCGGCGAGCTCACGTGTGAACACGGCGATGCTCGCCTCGGGCCGGCCGCGTGGCGCGAGCACGGCGAGCATCGGTGGCAGGCCTTGCAGGCCGGCGGCCTCGAGCTCGAGCCGCGCCACGAGCGTGTGCGCGATGCCACGCACGCGGACCTCGTCGCCCGGCGCCGCGGCCTCGAGCTTCACCGCTCGAGCAGGCAGGCGCAGCAAGACGACGAGCAGCGCCGGGAGCGCGGGCAGGGCGACCGCGAGAGGGATCCACAAGAGGTCGGGGCGCGTCTCGCCGACGAGCGCGCCCAGGGGGAAGGCGCCGAGCAGCAGCACCGGGTAGAGCGCGGCGAGGATGACGGCGCGGAAGGCGTGCTCGTTCGCCTCCTCGCCGAGCTCGCGCTCTTGCGTCTGCAGCGCGGCGACCTGGTCCTCGAGGCTCTGGATCTGGGCGTGGACCGCGCGCCCGGTCACGAAGTTGCGACCGCCACAGCTCGCGCAGCGCCGCTCGGTGCCGCTCCCGGCGAGCGCCGCTCCACAGAGGTGGCACCGCGCCGGGCCTCCGGCGAGCGGCGGCAGCGCAGGCGTGCGGCGCCCGGCCAAGCAGGCCTTCGCGAGCGCGAAGAGGTAGGTGCTGAGCGTGGCCGCGAGCCCGACCAGCATCGCGAAGATCGTCCAGTGCCCGGTCACCAGCTCGTCGCCCCACGCCTCGTCCGGGGCGCGGTGCTCGAGTAGGGCGAGCTCGACGAGGCTCAGGTCGTCGGGTAGGTCGCCCGTGACCATCGCGACGAGCAGGCCGCCGAAGAGCAACCAGGTGAGCCCGGCCGACAGCGGCGTGAGGAAGGCGATGAGCACCACGTTGTCGCGATGCGCGAGCAAGCGCCGGTGCTCACGCACCGCCACGCGCGAGAGCAGCGCGTTCGCCTCCTCGACGCGCGCGCGGTCGCGCCCGGCGAGCGGCTCGGGTGTGCCGCAATGGCGACAGCGCTCGATCGGCGCGCCGATCACCACGGCCTGGGGCGCGCCGCAGTTCGCGCAACGCGCGACGAAACCGTTCGTACTCGGGGCCACGGCGTTCATGCGAGCGCGCATGATGCCACAAGGGGGCGGCGCTCGGTTCGGCGCCGCCCGGGCCAGAGCGTCGAGCGTGCGGGGGCTCCGCCGCGCGTGCGTGCTCTGGCGCGCTGCTCGCGTGGTCTGGGCTCAGCGCCCGCTGCGTCGGCGGCGGGAGAGCACCGCAGCGGCGCCCAGCAGCCCGAAGAGCGCGACCGGCGTGCCGCCGGAGCTCACGGTCGTCGCGCAGCCGCCGTTGCCGCCGAGCACCGAGTCACCTCCGCCGCTGCCACCGGGGAACCAGGGGTTGCCGTCGTCGCCGCCACACTCGACCGGGGGAGGGCAGGCTGGCGGCGTGCCGATGGTGTTCACGACGAACAGGTTGCGGCTGATGGCGGTCTGGTTGCGCGACGCGGTGAGGCGCAGATCGGTGCTGAGCGCAGGGCGCGCGAGCTCGGCGTACATGTGCGTGATCCACATCGAGCCTTCGTCGATGCCGGCGAGCAAGTGCGCGACGTCGTCCTCCGCGTTGGCGACGGCGTCGGCGCCGAACTCGTCACCGTAGCCGCTGGCCTCGAGGTCGTTGCTCACCCTATCGACGAGGTTCTGGAAGAGCCACGTGCCGTAGGGCTCGGCGGCGTCGACCAACCAGGCTGCGCCATTGCTCGAGGCGAAGCCAGCCTCGCGCAGGGTGCGGTAGTTGCTCGAAGCGCTGTCCCAGTCCCACACGAGCTGCGACTCTTCGATCGTGAACATCGGGAAGTTCTGCGGCTCGTAGCGGCCTTCGCCGATGACCCACAGCGAGATCGGCGTGACGGCCCCCGTGCCTGCAGCGACCATGCGCAAGGGCAGCTGCGCCGAGGCGCCTGGGGTGGTCACACGCACCGGGCGCATCGCGTCGATGCCCTGGCCGGGCGCGAGGCGCAGCGCGAGGAAGTCGAAGCCCTCGCTCACGTAGGCGCTGATCACCGGCTGGATGTCGCTCGGGATGCTGTAGCCGTTGTCGACGAGCCATTGGTTGAGCGCGTTCGGGTCGCTCGATTGGAGCTGCACCGTCTCGTAGGGGCCCACGACCTCTTGCGCGATGACGGTGACGCCACCGCCGCCGGTGGCGGTGGAGGTGGCGGTGTTGCTGCCGGGCCCGCCGCAGCCGTCCGGTGGACAGCTCGTCTGCGGGCGGAAGATCTGCACCTCGGTGGCGCTCTCGAGCGTGCCGAAGAGCAGGTCGCTCGAGGTGCCGATCTCGACCTGCCCCTTGATCGGCAGCACCCACGCGAACTCGCTCGGGTCGCCGTCGTAGCTGAACTGGTCCCACAGGGTCGTCTGCGTCGACGAGACGCTCAGCACCATGCGGTGACCCGACACCTGCGTGCTCTCGCCCGGCTGGTGGAAGCAGCCACCGCAAGCCTGGGCCTCGCCGGCAGGCATGGAGAGCGAGGCGAGCGGCACGGCGAGACAGAGGCCGAGAAGGGCGGTCACAGAGCGCATGAGGACTCCTGGTCGAGGGCTGTGCGAAGGAACTGGTGAGCGACGAGAACACGGATCGTGCCCACGTGGAAGATGCGTGGTTTCGGTGACTTGGAGTGGGAACGAGGCGCCAGCCGGGCCTCGGCTGGCGCAGCCCATCCGTTTCGACTCACTCGGTCTCGACCACCGCGAGGCCGTAGGGGCCGAGCGCGAGCAGCACGCGTGCGCCGTCGAAGCTCACCGACTCGACCCACCAGGGCAGATCGCTGAGCTTCGTGGTCTCGAGCGCCGAGAGCTCGCTCGCGTCGACGGTCACGACTGCGCGCCACGAGACCGCCACCAGCGTCGTGCCCTTGGCTGCGACGGGGCTCGCCCACCACGCGTCGTCGAGCTCGCGTGAGCCGGTGGCGAGCGAGCCCTCGCGGATGCCGCCCACGGCCCAGACGCGGCTCTCCGAGATCCCCGTCTCGTAGTCGTAGTCGCTCGAGGTGAAGAAGACGCGGTCGTCGCCGACGACGAGATCGCTCACCCACGCCTTGGTGTCGAGCGTGTGCTCGTCGAGCAGCGTGGCGGAGGCTGCGGCTTCGTCGAGCTCGACGACCTTGAAGGAGCGGTCGAAGCTCGTGCACGTGCCCGGGCCGCCCCACTGCTCCGGGTCGCTCGCCTCGTACAGGGCGAGCCAACCGAGGACTTCGTAGCATTCCTGATAGGTCTCGACCTGCTCGGTGCGGCGCAGGTAATCGACGGTGAGCAGGTTTCCGCTCGGCGCGTCGTACGCGACGAGCGAGCCGGGTACGTTGATCTTCGGCAGACGCATCGGCACGAGGCCGCCCAGCTCGATGCGGTCGACATAGAAGCGCGCTTTGCCGGGGAGGGCCTCGATGGGCTCCCAATGCGAGAGCAGGACCCGCGAGCCGTCGACCACGAGGCCCGTGTGCCCGACGCCGACCGGCAGCTCGACGGCGCCGAGGAGCTTCGGCTGCGAGGGGTTCTCCAGGTCGAGGACCCGCACCACGCCGCCGTGCGGAACGCTGGGCTCCCAGTACATCGGGTAGCCGTATTCGTCCTTCGGGTATTCGATCTGCTCGAAGAGGAGCTTCGAGCCCACCTGCACGACCGTGTCACCCGCGGAGACGAGCACCTGGCCATAGCCGTACCAGTAGGACCCGCCGTAGTTGTAGGCGTCGACCGGCACGTCGACGTGCGTGAGCAGCACCGGGTTCGCCGGGTTCGAGATGTCGACGGTCGCCACGCGGGCCGCTTCGCCTTGGAAGCCTGGCCACACGAGGTACACGGTGTGGTCGTGGGCGAACATGCGGACCTGCCAGTAGCTCCAGGCGTAGCAGCTCTCGTCGTTCTCCACGGCGGCGAGCATCGGCGCGAGCTCGAGCGTGCCGAGCGGCGTGTCGCTCGCAGGGTCGGAGGCGCCCACGATCTCGAGGCGAGGCTCGTTGGTCCACCAGTCGGCGGCGAGCCTGACGGCGTGGCCGCCGACGACGAGCACCTGCGAGACGTGGGTCGACAGCGTGAGCTCGGCGACCTTCACCGGGGCGTCGCGGTCGGCGAGGCTGAAGCTGCGCACCAATTCGTCGCTCATGCCGTAGAGGCGCCCAGCGTGCACGAAGGCTCGGCGCGCGTCGCCGCGGATGGGCGCAACGCCACGCTTCACGAGGTCGTCGTTCGCCCAGTCGACGAGCTGGATGCCGCTCTCGTAGTTGCCGCAGCCCCACTCGTCCCATTCCCAGGCGCTGAAGGGGATCGCGATCAGGCCCAGGTCGGGCAGGATCTTGAAGGCCTTGTGGATGCGGTCCTGGTCTTCGGCGAAGTTGCCCCAGTCGCCGCCGAAGGGGATGCGCCGGATCAGCGTCGGCGTGTCGAGATCGCTCACGTCGAAGAGCGAGACGTGCAGCGAGCCATTCACGTCGGCCTGGTCGAAGCCGAGCGTGAGCAGGCGGTCGCCGCGAGGCTCGATGTGGTAGATCCAGCCAGGAATCTCGAGCTCCCCGCGCTGCACCGGGTTCGCCGGGTCGCTGAGATCGATCGTGAAGAGCGGATCGATCTGCTCGGCGGTGATCGCGTAGGCCTTGAGGCCGTCGAAGCGCACCGCGCGCAGCGACTCGGGCTTGGGGATCTGGATCGACCCGGTGCCGAGCGGCGTGATGTCGCTCGACGAGGTGACCGTGAAGGTCTGCACCGAGGGGTTCACGCTCGGATCCCAGGGCTGGCTGATGACGCGCAGCACACCCTGGTATTCGTCCATCTGCCAGCGGCTCTGGATGCGGCCGGCGACGTCGAGCTTCGCGCCGACGACGAGCTCGCCGTTCGGGTCGGAGATGTCGACCACGTCGATCGTCGAGCCCTGCTCGGACTCCATGCCGCCGATGTAGATGCGGTCGGTCGTGACCGTGATGCTGCGCGTCCAGCCCCAGGCGGAGCCCTCGTCGCTGATCTCCACCTGATCGAGCACCGCGAAGGCGGTCGGGTCGGAGGCCTCGAAGGAGGTCACCACCGTCGCCTGAGAGGTGCAGCCCCAGCAGTAGCCGTCCTCGAGCGACACGGTGTAGAGCACGTCGCCCACCATGCGCGAGTCGGCGAGGTAGCCCGGCACCTGGAGCGTGCCGATCGTCGTGATGTTCGAGGGGTCGCTCGTCTGGAGCGCCTCGACGTGGCTCGTGGTCACCCACTGCCACACGCCGTCGACCTCCGCGTACTCGCCCCAGTTGCGGAACATCGCGTAGACGACGCCGTCGACCAGGTACATCTCGAAGGGGTCGCCGCCGAGCTTCTTGCGACCGAGGATCGAGAGCTGATCGTTCGAGACGTCGATGATGCTCAGGCCGCTGTATTGCGAGAGCGCGTAGAGCTTGTCGTCGTGGATCTGGACGATATCGGCCTCGGCGATGAGGCGCTCAGGGTCTTCCGGCGGGGTGCCGGGGCTGTTGCCGCCCTCGGCGCCTCCACCGCCCGAGCCCGTGCCAGTCGACGTGCTGCCGACGTTGCCTCCGTCGGACTCGCTCGCGCGCGTGGGGTCATCCGAAATGAACACGTTGCGGCTCGCCTCGCCGCCCGTGTCGCGGTCCTCGCAGCCTGCCGAGGCGAGCGCGCCCGAGACGAGCAGCGCGGCCTGCGCCGCGCGACGAATCCATGGTTGGCTGATCATGCGAGGGTCGTAGCAACTGCCGTGCCGAGCTGCGCCGCGCGCGGCGGGCGTTCTCGGCGGGGCAGTTGTGCCAAAGTCGGTCCACTGCGCCACGCGCACGACGCGCCTGACGCGCGCAGCCCGCCGCCGGTGCTGCTCGCGCTCAGCGCGGGTTGCGCCGTCGCCGCGAGAGCACCGCTGCCGCGCCGAGCAGCGCGAAGAGCGCCGCTGGCGTGCCGTTCGAGCGCACGGTCGTGGCGCAGCCGCCGTTGCCGCCGAGCACCGATTCTCCGCCGTCGTCGCCGCCCGGGAACCAGGGGTTGCCGTCGTCTTCGCCGCCACAGTCCGGCGGGGGCGGGCAGGCCGGCGGCGTGCCGATCGCGTTCTCGATGTAGAGGTAGCGGTTGAGCGCGGTCTGGTCGCGCGAGGCGCTGAGGCTCAGATCGGCGCTGAGGGCGGGGCGCGCGAGCTCGGCGTACATGTGCGTGATCCACATCGAGCCCTCTCCGATGCCGGCGAGCAGGTGCGCCACGTCGTCCTCCGCGTTGGCGACGGCGTTGTCCCCGGCGTCGTCGCCATAACCGCTGCCCTGGGCGTCGTAGGTGGCAACGTCGACGAGGCTCTGGAAGAGCCAGGTGCCGTAGGGCTCGGCGGCGTCGAGCAGCCAGCCCGCGCCATTGCTCGAGGAGAAACCGAACTCACGCAGTGAGCGGTAGTTGCTCGTGGCGTTGTCCCAATCCCACACCAGCTGCGACTCGTCGATCGTGAACGAGGGGAAGTTCTGCGGCTCGTAGCGGCCCTCGCCGATGACCCAGAGCGAGATCGGCGTGACGGCGCCGGTGCCGGCGGCGACCATGCGCAATGGCAGCTGGGCCGAGGCGCCGGGCGTGGTCACACGCACGGGGCGCATCGAGTCGATGCCCTGGCCCGGCACGAGGCGCAGCGCGAGGAAGTTGAAGCCCTCGCCCACGTAGGCGCTGATCACCGGCTGGATGTCGCTCGGGATGCTGTAGCCGTTGTTCGCGAGCCACTGGTTGAGCGCGTTCGGGTCGCTCGATTGGAGCTGAACGGTCTCGTAGGGGCCGACGACCTCCTGCGCGATCACCGTCACGCCGCCGCCGCTCGTGGCCGAGTTCACGCTGCCGCCACCGTCGGCGGTGGGCGCGCCGCAGTTGCCCGTGGGGCAGTTGATCTGCGGCGAGAAGATCTGCACCTCGGTGGCGCTCTCGAGCGTGCCGAAGAGCAGATCGCTCGAGGTACCGATCTCGACCTGCCCCTTGATCGGCAGCACCCAGGCGAACTCGCTCGGGTCGCCGTCGTAGGTGATCTGGTCCCACAGGGTCGTCTGCGTCGACGAGATGCTCAGGACCATGCGGTGACCCGACACCTGCGTATTCTCGGACTGCTGCACGAAGCAACCGCCGCAGGCCTGGGCCTCGCCGGCAGGCATGGCGAGCGAGACGAGCGGAACTGCGAGGCAGAGGCCGAGAAGCGCGGTGACAGAACGCATGGGTACTCCTGGTCGGGGGCTGTGCGGAGGATGAAGACACGCTCGTAAGCACGGACCATGCCGACGCACAAGGAGCGTGGTTTCGGTGAGTTAGCGCACCCGTCCGGAGCTTCGCCAGGCCCAGCCTGGCACAGGCGATCCGGTTTCTCGCCTCACTCGGTCTCGACCACCGCCAGGCCGTAGGGGCCGAGCTCAAACAGGAGACGCGCGCCGTCGTAGCTCGCGTGGGCCGGCGCCGTGCACCCAGCGGCGCGCGGATTCTGCGCCGAGGCGCGGATGCTTCGCAGGTACACACCGAATTCAGCGCGAATCCGGGGACTTGGCGACGGCAGGCTTCGTGCTTGTCCGCGGGGCGTGGCGATCCTTCGGCCGATCCCCCTGAGCGCGCTCCTGCGGCGGGTCTCTCGTGAGCCCGAGCAGAAGGGATCGATCTTCGACCTGCCGATGCGGCGCTTCGTGCGCGGGCGCGCGGAGCACGACCTGTCGGTCTCGCTCGGCGGCCGGCGCGCGGCGGCTCCCTTCGGGCCAGCGGCCGGGCCGCACACGCAGCTCGCACAGAACATGGTGCTCTCGTGGCTCGCCGGCGGCCGCGTGCTCGAGCTCAAGACCGTGCAGGTGAAGGACGAGCTCGAGATCCCTCGGCCGTGCATCGACATGCGCGACGTGGGGCTCAACTGCGAGTGGTCGCAGGAGCTGCGCGTGGAGCAGTCGCTCGAGGAGTACGTGAAGGGCGCGCTGCTCATCGCGACGATCGCCCAGCGCGGCCTCGCCGGTGTGCTGCCCGAGCATTGCGCCACGGTGTACGACGCGAGTGTCGGCTACGACCTCGCCGGTGTGCGTAGCGCCAAGGTCGACGCCTTCCTGCGCGCGCTGCGCGACGTGCGCCCCGTCGCCGCGCGCCTGCTCGACGAGCTCCCCGGCGACCTACGCGCCCTCGTCGAGGTCGAGCTGCCCGAGGCGCTCATCGACACCGTCACGCTCAGCACCTTCCACGGCTGCCCGCCGGGCGAGATCGAGGCGACCGCGCTGCACCTCATGGAGGCCCACGGACTCGGCTGCGTGGCGAAGCTCAACCCCACGCTGCTCGGCAAGGAGCGGGTGCACGCGCTGCTCGGCGAGCTGCTCGGTCATGCCGAGCTGGTCGTGCCCGAGCAGGCCTTCGAGCGCGACCTCCAGCTCGACGAGGCGCTCCCGATGATCGAGCGCCTCCGTGAGCGCGCGCGCGCGCTCGGCCTGCGCTTCGGCGTGAAGCTCACCAATACCCTCGTGGTCGAGAACCGCCGGAGCTTCTTCCCCAGCTCGGTCGGCGAAGCCTACCTCTCGGGCCCGCCCCTGCACGTGATCGCGATCGACCTCTTGGCGAAGCTGCGTGCGCTCCTGGGCCCCGAGCTGCCGATGTCGTTCTCCGCGGGCATCGACGCACAGAACGTGGCCGACGCCATCGCGCTCGATCTCGCGCCGGTGACCGTGTGCACCGACTGGCTCAAGACCGGCGGCTATGCGCGCGGGGTGCGCTATGCGGAGGCGATCCACGCGCGCATGGATCTGCTCGGTGCGCGGAGCCGCGAAGAGCTCGTGCTGCTCGGCTTCGGCCAGGCCGAGCGCGCGCTCGATACGCTGGGCCTCGCGCCGGAGGCCAAGGGTCGTGCGCTCGCCGAGCTCGGCGCCGCCACCGGCGAGGCCTCCGTGCTGAGCGCCGAGCAGCGACAGCGCTGGATCACCGAGGCGGCGCGGCTCAACACCCAAGTCTACCGAGAGCGTGTGCTCGCCGACCCTCGTTATGGTCGCGAGCACCACGAGCGCGGGCCACGCAAGCTCGGCTCGAGGCTCGCGCTCTTCGACTGCCTGAGCTGCGACAAGTGCATCCCCGTCTGCCCGAACGACGCGAACTTCACGCTCGTCGTGCCGCAGCTCGAGCTCCCGATGTCGACCGTCACGCCGAGCCCAGGTGGCTTCGTGGTCGAGCGGCGTGGGGTCTTGCGCGTCGACGAGCGCCACCAGATCGCGCACTTCGCCGACGCCTGCAACGACTGCGGCAACTGCGAGGTCTTCTGCCCGGAGGACGGCGGGCCCCAGCTCGAGAAGCCGCGCTTCTTCGGCTCGCTCGAGGCCTTGCGCGCCGACCCCCACGGCCGGGGCTTCTTCGTCGAGCGCGCGGGCCAGGCCGTCGTGGTCGTGGCGCGTATGGGCGGGCGCGAGCTGAGGCTCCACACCGAAGGCGCGCGCGCTCGCTTCGAGGGCGAGCGCTTCTCGCTGCGCTTCGATTGGCGCGATCCCGAGGGCACGATCGAGGGCGAGGCCCAGGGCCCCGTCGACCTCGGTGAGGCCCACATCCTCCACACGCTCGGAGCCGCGGTGCTCGCGCCACGCGAGGTCAACCCCGTGAGCTCGAGCGACGCCAACGCACGCCAGGAGGCCTCGCCATGAGCCCCACGATCGACCCCAGGCTGCTCGCCGCCGCCGAGCGCGCCACCCCCGACATGGTCCGCTTCCTGAGGGCGATGATCGCCATCCCCTCCGAGAGCGCCAGCGAGGCGCGCGTGGTGGCCTGCGTGGCCGAGGAGATGCGCGCCGCGGGCTTCGACGAGGTGAAGATCGACGGCTTCGGCAACGTGCTCGGGCGCATCGGCAGCGGGCCGGTCGTGATCGCCATCGACGGCCACCTCGACACCGTCGGCGTGGGCGACCCTTCCACCTGGGTGCGCGACCCCTACGCGGGCGCGCTCGAGAATGGCGTGATCTACGGCCGAGGCGCGAGCGACCAGGAGGCCGGCATTGCCGCGGCGGTGCACGGCGCGAAGCTCGCGAAGGAGCTCGGGCTGCTCGAGGGTGTCTCGCTCTGGGTCACCGGCACGGTCATGGAGGAGGACTGCGACGGCCTGTGCTGGCAGTACATCCTGCGCGAGGGTGTGCTCGCGCCGGAGGTGGTCGTGATCACCGAGCCGACCAAGCTCGGGGTCTATCGCGGGCACCGAGGGCGCATGGAGATCGAGGTGCGCACGCAGGGGCGCTCGGCACACGGCTCGGCGCCCGAGCGCGGCGACAACGCGGTCTACAAGATGGCGCCGATCCTGCTCGAGGTGGAGCAGCTGAACCGCGATCTCGCGGCGAGCGCCGACGCCTTCCTCGGCAAGGGATCGGTCACCGTCTCGGAGGTGCGCTCGACCTCGCCCTCGCTCTGCGCCGTGGCCGACAGCTGCACCATCCACCTCGACCGGCGCCTCACGCGCGGCGAGACCCTGGAGAGCGCCGTCGCGGAGATCCGCGCCTTGCCCAGCGTGGAGCGCGCAGGCGCGAGCGTCACCGTGCTCGACTACGCCCGCGAGGGCTACACCGGCCTCGTCTACCCGACGCAGAAGTACTACCCCACCTGGGTGCTCGCCGAGAGCGAGCCCGCGGTGGTCGCGGCGGTCGACGCGGCGACGCAGGCGCTCGGCGAGCCGCCGCGCGTCGACAAGTGGACCTTCTCGACCAACGGCGTCGCCACGCGGGGCATGTTCGGTGTGCCCACGGTGGGCTTCGGCCCGGCCGACGAGATCCACGCCCACACCCCCGACGACCAATGCCCCGTCGATCACCTCACCCGCGCGGCCGCCTTCTATGCGGCGTTCCCACGCGCCTACCTCGCGGCCAAGCGCCGCGCCCGAGCCAGCCATGCCCCCGACCACGAGCCTCCGTGAACGCGCCCGCGCCCTCGCAGCCACGAGCCCGGGCCTCTACGACGCCGACGTCCTCCTGAGCTGGGAGCTGCCCGAGGCGAGCATCCACTACCTGCACGAGCTCGGCCAGCTCCTGCGCTCGGCCACGCTCGAGGGCTGCGCGCTCGACGTCTTCCGCTCCGGCCTCGCGGTCTCGATCTTCCGCGACAAGTCGACGCGCACCCGCTACGCCTTCCGCTCGGCCTGCAACCTGCTCGGCCTCGCCACCGAGGAGCTCGACGAGTCGAGCTCGCAGGTCGCCCACGGCGAGACCGTGCGCGAGACGGCGGCGATGATCGGCTTTCTCACCGAGGTCATCGGCATCCGCGACGACATGTTCCTCGGCGAGGGCCACACCGGCATGAAGGCCGTGGCCGCGTCGGTCGAGGAGAGCCACCACGCGGGCGTGCTCGTGCAGCGCCCCGCGGTGATCAACCTGCAATGCGATCTCGACCACCCCACCCAATCGATGGCCGACCTCGCGCACCTCGATCACATGTTCGGTGGGCTCGAGAAACTCGCCGGCAAGAAGCTCGTGATGAGCTGGGCCCACTCACCGAGCTATGGCAAACCGCTCAGCGTGCCCCAGGGCGTGGTCGCGCTCATGACGCGTTTCGGTATGGAGGTCGTGCTCGCCCACCCCGAGGGCTACGAGCTCGAGAAGGAGCCCCTCGAGGCCGCCGCGCGCTTCGCCCAGGCGAGTGGGGGCAGCTTCCGCACCACGACCTCGATGGACGAGGCCTTCGAGGGCGCGCACGTCGTCTACCCGAAGAGCTGGGCCCCGGCCTGGGTGATGCGCGAGCGCACGCGCCTCCTGCGCGGCCGCGAGACCAGCAAGCTCGCCGAGCTCGAGCAGCAGGCCCTCGCCGAGAACGCGAAGCACCAGAGCTGGGAGTGCACCGAGGAGCGCATGGCGCGGACGAACGAGGGGAGCGCGCTCTACATGCATTGCCTACCTGCCGACATCACTGGGGTGAGCTGCGCGGCAGGCGAGGTGAGCGCCGAGGTCTTCGAGCGCGCGAGGCTCGACGCCTACCGCGAGGCGAGCCACAAGCCCTTCGCGATTGCGGCGATGATCCTCGCGACGCGCTTCGAGAATCCGGGCGCGGTGCTCGCGGAGGCGATCGAGAGCGGTCGGCGCAGGCGCCCCCGATAGCGTCGCTTCACGCCCGCCTCAGCGCCGATGCCCCGTCGCCAGCACGAGCACACGCTCGCCGCGCAGCGCGCCGTGGCTGCGCGACCATTGCAGCAAACCCGCGAAACCCGCGGCGCCGGTCTCGTCGACCTCGATGCCGGCGCGGTCTCGCATCTCCGTTGCGGCCTCCACGAGCGTGTCCTCGTCGACCGTGACCGGTGAGCCTCCGCTCAGCACGGTGCTGCGCAGGAGCGAGAGGCCGTCGTAGGTGTCGTCGTCGAGGATGCCGTGCGCCACGCTGGGCTGCGGGTCGGGCCAGGGTCGAAAGAGCAAGCGGCGGTCCCGCGAGGCGGCTTCGAGCACGGCGAGCGCCGCGGCGAGCACGGGCCCGCTGCGCAAGCGGTCGGCGAGCTGGTCGCCGGAGGCGGAGAGCGCTTCGGCCTCGAGGCCTGGGAGGCGCGCGCGTAGCTCGTCGAGCAGCCTGCCATAGGCTGCGCGCACCGGGGCGACGCGCTCGCTCTGCACGGGGTGCAGGCGCGGCAAGCGCTGGAGCGCGCCGAGGCGCCTCGCTTCGTCGAGGCCTCGGCCGAGCGCGCTCGCGAGCGCGCCGCCGCCGACCTGCACGAAGACACGATCCACCGGGCCGAGCGCGGCGAGCTGGTCGACGATCTCGAAGGCCAGCGTGCGCCCGCCGTCGAGCGTGAGGCCGTTGTCGGTGCCCTGGCAGCCGAAAGGGATCGCGCCCTCGCGCACCTCGTCGCGGAAGGCCACGACGCATGGGTCGCCGAGCTCGCCTGGGCCACGCGCGTGCACGCGGATCGCGGCGCCGAGGCGCGCGAGGCGATCGAGCACGGCGGGCGAGGCGTCGGGGGGCACGTGCACCTCGAGGGCGCGCGCGGCGGCTTTGGCCACGACCGCGGCGGCGAGCGCCGCGTTGCCGCAGCTCGCGATGCTGAGCGGCGGCGCAGGCGAGGGCTCGAGCCCGGCGCGCCGCACGATCTCGAGGTGGAGCGCGATGCCGAAGAGGTGACGCGCCTTGTGGGAGCCCGAGACGTTGCCGGTCTCGTCCTTCACGAGCGTGGTCGCGCCGCTGAGCGCGTCGAGAGAGGCCTGGTGCTCGAGCGGCGTGGTGCGAAAGCCCACGCCGTCGACGGCCTCGACGTCGGCGTCGAGCTCACGCGCGAGCTCGAGGTAGCCCTCGTCGCCGAGCCCGAGCTCGAGCGCGGCCTGGTGGGCGTGGAGCAGCGCGCGGTAGCGCACGAAGGGAGAGGGGTCGTCGCCTTCGGGCCACCGGAGGCGGGTGGTGTCGAGCCTCGGCGCGAGCAGGTGATCGGCGCCTCCCCTGCTCGATTCGGGGCAGGCGAAGGGGTAGGGGGCGGCCTCGAGCGGGCCGGCGAGGTGCCCGCAGGCCTCGCAGACGAGCTCGACGGCGCGGCTCATGGGCGCCCACCGAGCTCGGCGACGCGCGCATTGAAATCCGTGATGGCCTCGTCCCAGCGCTCGAGCTTCGCGCGCTGCGCGATCCACCAGGACTGCTCGCGCCTGGCGTCGAAGTCCTCGACGCTCACTCCCTGCTGCTCCACCCAGGTGAAATAGCCGAGGTTGAAGATGCGCGTGCGGTCTTCGTGGCGCAGCTCGAGCACGTGGTCGGTGCCCGCGCCGAGCAGGTGTCGCTCGTAGGTGGCGGCGGCCTCTCGCTCGCCGAAGCTGCCACCGAAATGGCGCGCGAGGGCGAGCTCGACCTCGGTGCGGTAGAGCTCTGCGCCGTCGGTGGCGACGGTGAAGATGGCGTCGTCGGGGCCGAGCTCCAGCGCCTTGGCGGTCTTGATGGCGGCGACGACGTTGCACACGCTCGAGATGCCGAAGTGCTCGAAGCTCCGGACGAGCTCTTCGTCCAGCCCGAGCGAATCGCGCAGGTGGCGCCGACCCTGCTCGGATTGGAGCAGCACCGAGAGGCGATCGGTCGCCTGGTCGGACACGGCGACGACCAGGTCGGTGTTCATCACGTTGTGGATGTAGGGGATGTGCTTGTCGCCGATGCCCTGGATGTTGTGGCTGCCGTGACCATTGAGCAGCATCGTCGGGCACTCGAGCGCCTCGACGGCGACGATCTTCGTGCCGTGGCGTTCCTTGAGGGCGTCGCCCGCGGCGATCGTGCCCGCCGAGCCGGTGGCGGAGACGAAGGCCGCCGCGCGCAGCTCGGGGCGGCCCTCGAGCAGCGCCTGGTAGACGACCTCGAGGGCGTCGCCGGTGGCGCGGTAATGCACGAGGTGGTTGGCGATCTCGGAGAACTGGTTGAAGACGACGTGGAGCGGATCGCGCGAGAGGCGCGCGCAAGCGTCGTAGATCTCCTTCACGTTGCTCTCGGTCCCGGGCGTGCGGATGACGTCGTCGGGCGAGCCGACCCAGCGCTCCAGCCACTCGAAGCGTTCGGCGCTCATGCCCTCGGGCAAGATCGCCACGCCACGGCAGCCGAGGATGCGCGAGATCGCGACTCCGCCTCGGCAGTAGTTTCCCGTCGAGGGCCAGAGCGCGCGGTGCCTCACGGGGTCGAAGCGGCCGTCGACGAGCGGCGGCACGAGGCAGCCATAGGCCGCGAGCACCTTGTGCGCGTGGATCATCGGGAAACGATCGCCGAGCAGCACGACGATCGGCGCGTCGACGCCGGTGAAGGCGCGCGGCAGGACGACGTGACCGGGCACGTCGACGAGGCCGGTGCGCGCCGCGTCGTTGTACCAATGCACGCGGTAGAGGTTGCGTGCGTCGGGCGCGTCTGGGTCGACGCCGGCGAGCGTGGCGCGGAGCGCCTCGGGCAGCGTGTGGGGGCGCGCGAGCTGGGCGATCGTCGGCAAGACGACGCCTCGCTCGGCGAAGACTCGGTGGGTGGAGGAGGGGCTCATGGGGATCACGGCTCGTTCATGCGGGTCCACAGCGAGGGCGCGACCTGCTTCGCTTCGGCCTCGATCTCGGCGAGCTCGGCGCTCAGGAGCTCGCCTTCACGCACGACGGCGCGCCCGTCGACGTGGACCTCGACGACGCGGCCGTCGACGGCGCGTACGCGGTCGCGGGCGAGGGCCTCGACGCCGAAGTGCGCCTCGAGCAAGCGCCGGCCGCGCCCGACGCGCCGGCTCACCACCGAGGGCGGCTCGCGCTGCGAGGCGGCCGCGCGCGACAGGGCCTCGGCTTCGGCGCGTGGCTCGGAGGGGAAGCCGTCGGTGCCGAGCGCGACGAGCTCGCTCGCGCCGAGGGCGCTGGGGTAGCCGACGCGGTTCTGCAGGTTGGAGCGAGGGTTCTGTACGATCCACGCGCCGGCGCGGGCGGCGAGCTCCACGGCCGAGCGCTCGAGGCCTACGCCGTGGGCGAGGATCGAGCCGGGCACGAGCGCGTCGAGCGCGAGCAGGCGCTCGACGGGGCCGGCGTAGCCCAGCCGCCGGGCGTCGAGGGTGTCGTCGTCGCTCTCGGCCACGTGCAGATGCAGCACGGCGCCGAGCTCGCGACAGAGCGCGCCCGCCTCGTGGATCGTGGCGTCGGAGACGGTGAAGGGCGCGTGCAGGCCCACGGCGCCGCGCAGCAAGGGGTGGCGGCTCGTTTCGATGAAGCGGCGGCATTCGGCGAGGCCGCGCCGGGCTTCGTCGCGTCCACCATTGCGCTCGGTGGCGCCGTAACAGAGTAGCGCGCGCACCCCGAGCTCGGCGCAGGCCTCGGCGAGGACGTCGAGCGAGCCCTCGATGAAGCCCGGGGACTCGTGGTGGTCGACGAGCGCCGTCGTGCCCGAGAGCAAGGCGTGGGCGACGTAGTAGCGCGCCGAGGCGCGCAGGGCGCGCGCATCGAGGCTGCGGTCGAGCCGCCACCAGACGCGCTCGAGGATGTCGCGGAAGCGCTCGGGTGGCTCGGCGGGCACGGGCAGGCCGAGCGGCGCGAGCCCGCCGTAGAGGTGGGTGTGCGCGTTGACGAAGCCCGGCTCGAAGCCTTCCTCGCTCATGACCCGGCTCGTTTGTAGACGTGGGCGTGGGGGGCAGGGCGCGCGTGCGCGTGCGGGTGCGCCACGGACATGGCCTTGGCCGCGGGCGAGTCGCGCATGGGCAGGCGCGTGCGGCGGACGCCGTCGAAGGCGGCGAGCGCATTGGCGACGGCGGCGGCCGTGGGCACGAGGCCGATCTCGCCGACGCCCTTGGCGCCATAAGGACCCTCGGGCTGGGGCGCCTCGACGAAGAGGACCTCGATGTCGGGGGTGTCGCGGGCGCGCAGCGCGCCGAGATCGCGTAGCCAGAGCGTCTTCGGCATGCCCTGCTCGCACTCGAGCTCCTCGGTGAGCGCATAGCCGAGGCCCATGACGATCGAGCCCTCGATCTGCCCCGCGCAGAGCGCGGGGTTGATCACGCGGCCCACGTCGTGCGCGGCGACGAAGCGTGCGACGTGCCCCTCGGCATCGAGCACGCAGAGCTGCGTCGCGAAGCCGTAGGAGGTGTGGGTCTTGGGCTCGGGCACCTCGGCCTCGATCGAGGTCGTGTCGCGCGTCGCTTCGTCGGCTGCGAAGGCGCGCCCCTCGAGGGACTCGAGCGTGGCGCCTGCGCGCAGCGCCTCGCCGAGCCTGCGCGCCGCGGTGAGCACCGCGTGGCCACCGAGCAGGGTCGCGCGCGAGCCGGTCGTCTGCCCGCAGGCGAGCTGGTAGCGCGTATCGGTGCGTACCTCGAAGCAGGTGGCCGAGAGGCCGGTCGCTTCGCTGGCGATCTGCACCAGCACGGTGGAGAGCCCCTGGCCCATCTCGGTGTAGCCGTTGTAGACGAGCACGCGCCCGGCCTCGATCTCGAGGCGCGCGCGGCCCCATTCCTCGACGCCGTTGCCGATGCCGCTGTTCTTGATGCCGCAGGCGAGGCCCACCGCGAGGCCCCGCGCGAGGGCCTCGTCGTAGGCGGGTTTCACGGCCAGCAGCGTCTCTTCGAGGCCCACGCTCGCGACGAGGCGCTGCCCCGTGGTCGTGCGGTCGCCCACGCGCAGCACGTTGCGCAGGCGCATCTCGAAGGGGTCGAGCCCGAGCTTCGCCGCGAGCATGTCGACGCAGCTCTCCATGGCGAACGTGACCTGCGGCACGCCGAAGCCGCGCATCGCACCCGCGGGAGGGTTGTTCGTCGTGACGGCGAGCGCTTCGATGTCGACCGCCGGTACGGCGTAGGCGCCGCAGGCGTGGCCGGCGGCGCGCTCGAGCACCTTCGCGCCCACCGAGGCGTAGGCGCCCGAGTCACCGACGAGGCGCGCGCGCACCGCGGTGAGCTTGCCCTCTGCGTCGCAGCCGACCTCGTAGTGCATCTCGAAGGGGTGACGCTTCGGGTGCATGCGGATCGACTGCTCGCGGTCGAGCGCGAGTCGCACCGGCCTGCCGCTGAGCTTCGCGAGCAAGGCCGCGTGCACCTGGATGCTCAGGTCTTCCTTGCCGCCGAAGGCGCCGCCCGGGGGCACGAGCTCGACGTGTACGCTCTCCTCCGGGAGGCCGAGCGCGCTCGCGATCTGCGCGCGATCGTCGAAGATGCCCTGGCCTTGGGTGTGCACGTGGAGCCCACCCGCGGGCGTGGGCTCGGCGAGCGCGCACTCGGTCTCGAGGAAGAGGTGCTCGATGCGCTGGGTCATGAAGCTCTCGCGCACGACGTGGGTGCTCGCGGCGAGCGCAACGTCGACCTCACCGCGCCGGATCAGCGTGCGCGAGAGCAGGTTCGCTGGTTCGTTGCTCTGGCGTGGGTTCACGGCCGGTGCGCCTTCGGCGAGCGCGCTCGTGGTGTCGACGATCGGCGGGAGCGGCTCGAAGTCGACGAGGATCGCGTCGAGCGCACGCCTCGCGCTCGCTTCGTCGACGGCGGCCACGGCGGCGAGCACGTCGCCCACGGACCTCGTCTCTTCGCCCTCGGCGACGAACACCGGCCAGTCGCGCAGGAGCAATCCCTGGAAGCGCTCTCCGGGCAGATCGCGCGCCGTGGCGACCGCGACCACACCCTCCATCGCGAGCGCCGGAGAGGTGTCGATGCGGAGGACGCGAGCGCGCGCGTGGCGCGAGAGCAGCACCGCTCCGTGCAGCATGCCCGGCCGCTCCAGATCACCCACGAAGGGGCGCGTGCCGAGCACTGCGGCTTCGCCGTCGAGGCGCGCGAGCGAGCTGCCCACGCCGCCTTCGCGCAGCGGCTCGGCGAGCGCCTCACCGCTCCGGTGGCGCGCGAGCGCGCGCACCGCCTGTGCGATGCGCGCGTAGCCGCCGCAGCGACAGAGATGCACGTCGAGCGCGCGCTCGATCTCGGCGTCGCTCGGCTCGGGGTGCTTCTGCAGCAAGGCGTGCGTGTGCAGCGCGATGCCCGGGATGCAGAAGCCGCACTGGCCGGCCGCGGCGGCGGTGAAGGCCTGCGCGAGCGCGCGCCGCTCCTGCTCTTCGAGGCCCTCGAGCGTGATCACCTCCTGGCCGTCGACCATGGCGGTGGGCAGCGTGCAGGTCACGCGGGGGTGGCCGTCGACGATCGCGAGGCAGGCGCCGCACTGGCCTTGGGGCCTGCAGCCGTCTTTGAGCGAGCGCAGGCCGAGGTGGTTGCGCAGCGTCTCGAGCAGCGACTCGTCGTCGCGCGGCTCGAGCTCGACGCGCTGCCCGTTGCACGTGAACGCGACCATGGCGCGGGGGGAGGTGCAAGAAGGTTGCCGCGCGAAGTGAGGGCGATCTCCGCAGGATCCGCGCTGCGCTGGCCCTGGCGCGCGCGCCCGTCGCGCCTGGCCGGCAAGACTTGCGCGGCCCGGCGCGTGCCTGCGCCCGACGGAGGGTGAGCTCAACGCAGTGTGACGCTCCTGGAGAGCTGGACCTCGGCCGGGCCGTCGAAGCTCGGCACGCTCAGCATCTCGAAGACCTGGCGCAGGCAGTCACCCACCTGGGTGCCCGCGAAGGGCGCGCTCGGCGTCGCTCGCGAGACCGTGCCTCGAGGCGTGAAGCTCACGGTCACGGTGCCGGTGCCGCTCGGGCCGCCGGCGCGCGCGCAGGCCCTCGCGCCGGCGGCCGCGCTCGACAAGGCCGCGTCGGCCGCCTCGCGGTCGAGCTCGCGCGTGCCGGCGCGCGAGGCGCCCGGCGCCGCGCCTCGGGCTGCGGAGCACTTCATGCTGCAGTTGAGATCCCCGGGCGCGCAGCCGCAGCTCGCGCTGGAGTCCGTCGTTGCCTGCGCCGCCTGCTCGGGCTGCGCGGCCGTCGGCGCTTTCGAGGCCTGCGGTGCCTGCGCGGCGGGCTCGGGCTGGGCGGCTGGCTCGGGCTGCGCGGCGGGGCCGGGATGGCTCAGCGGCGCGGGCGAGGCAGGCTCCTCGGTGGCACCGGGCGTGGACGCACAGGCCGAGAGCAGCAAGGCCAGGACGATGGGGCGCATGGCCGCGAAGCTACACCGTGAAACGGTCGCGTCGAGTGCGCTTCGAGGCCCGGCCCGGCGGCCGGGTGGGCGCGCGCGGCCTACCGCGGCGGCAGCTTCTGCAGTAGGAGTCGCGGCGCTTGTACACAGCGGTGAGCACAGCGAGGTCGGGTCGAGCCGTGGGCGTGCTCTTCGTGCTCGGCGCGGCGCTGGCGTGGAGCACCGGCGGGCTCGGCGTGAAGCTCGTCGACGCCCCCGCGCCGACGATCGCAGGCTACCGCGCGCTCTTCGCGGCGCTGGTGCTCGCGGTGGCCGTCGCTGCGCACGCCGAGCGCGTGGGGCTCGGCACGCTGGCCGCGTTCCGCGCGCTCGTGCGCAGGCCTCTGCTCTGGGGGGCGGCCGTGGGCTACGCGGTCATGGTCGTCTCCTTCGTGGTCGCGGCGAAGATCACGACGGCGGCGAACGCGATCCTCCTCCAGTACACGGCGCCGATCTACGTCGCGCTGCTGTCGTGGCCACTCCTGCGCGAGCGCGTGCGCTGGTGGGACGGCGCGGCGGTGCTGCTCTCGCTGGGCGGCATGGCGCTCTTCTTCCGCGATCAGGTCTCGTCGAGCGCGCGTACCGGCGACCTCATCGCGATCCTCGGTGGCTTCGGCTTCGCGGCGCTCCCGCTCCAGCTGCGCCTCGATCAGCGCAGGCTGGAGGCGGGCGGCGAGGCCGACCCACGCCTCGCTGCAGCGGCCCCGCTCTTCGCCTGCCTGCTCGGCAACGTGCTCGCCCTCGTGGTGACGTCGCCCTGGATGATCGGCGCTCCGCCCGCGGGGGCGCGATCCTGGCTGGTCGTCGCCGCGCTCGGCGTGGTGCAGATCGGGCTCGCCTACGTGCTCTACGGCGTGGGCGTGCGGCGCCTGCGCGCGGTGGAGTCGATGCTCGTCTCCACGCTCGAGCCCTTGCTCGCGCCCGTCTGGGTGCTGCTCGGCACCGGCGAGCGACCGGGACGCAACGCGCTCGTCGGCGGCGCGGTGATCGTCGCCACGGTGACGGCGCAGGGCGTGCTCGCGAGCACGATCGGCGCGCGTCGGCGCCCAGGGTAGGAGGGCGCGAGTTCGTGTAGGGTTCGCGCATGCCTTCGCTCCGCTTGCTCCTGCCTTCGCTCCTCGCCTCGCAGATCGCGCTCTTCGCCGGCACGGCCCGGGCGCAGAGCATCGTCGACCTCGCCGTCGACGCGCTCGACCCCCAGGCATGTGGCGGGAGCGGGTGCTGGACGAACCACCTGCGCGTCACCGATCTCGACGGCGACGGCGACCTCGACGTCGTGCTCGTGAACTACCCGGACTTCTTCCAGGGTGGCAATGCGACGCAGCCGCTCGTCGTCTACCTGAACGACGGCGCGGGCAACTTCACCAACGCCTCGAACACCGCGGTGGGCAACTACGCCGGCACGCTGCGCCAGGTGGCCGTGGGCGACATCGACGGTGACGGCGACGTCGACCTCTACGCGCCCAGCGGCAATGGCGCGGCGCACGTGCTCTTCGTGAACGACGGCCATGGTGTGTTCACCAACCAGGCCGCGACGCGCCTGCCCACGAGCTACCCGCGCGGCGCGGCCGCGCGCATGGGCGACGTCGATGGCGACGGCGACCTCGACATCTTCGCCGCCGATGGCTACGCGGCGAGCGGTCCGCCCTTCGGGCGCCTCTACCTGAACGACGGCGCGGGCGTCTTCACCGAGGCCGTGGGCGCGATCCCGACGAGCATCTCGGGAGAGGACATCGACGACGTCGAATTCGTCGACGTCGACCGCGACTTCGACCTCGACCTCATCGTCAATGCGCACACCGGCGGCATCGGCGCCCTGTGGCTCAACGACGGCCAAGGCCAGTTCAGCGCCGGTGGCGCGCTGGCGCCGCCCGCGACGAGCAACTTCCATTACAACGTCACGCCTTGCGACGTCGACGGCGACGGTGACCTCGATCTCTGGGTCGACAACGTAGGCGGTGGTTTCACCGAGCAGCTCCAGATCAACGACGGCCAGGGCAACTTCAGCGATCAGACGGCGGCGCGCGTGAGCGGCAACCCAGGCGCCGACGACAACGGCGTCCTCTGCGTGGACATCGACGACGACGGCGACTTCGACGCCGTGGTGCTCTCGCTCGGCACCCCCGAGCGCCTGCTCGTGAACGACGGCGCCGGCAACTTCACCTACGTCGCGGGCAGGTTCCCCGGGCCGACCGACTGCACCCTCTGGGGCGAGCTCGGCGATCTGAACGGCGACGGGCGCCTCGATCTCGTCACGGGCCAAGGCGAGTGCTCGAGCTCCGACGAGGTCTACTTCGGCAACGCCTCGATGCCGCTCGACACCAGGGCGCCGGAGATCCTCGCGGTGAGCCAGGTGCCCGAGGTCGCGCAGGGCGCAGCGGCGGTCGTTCGTTTCGCCGTCTCGGACAGCCACGTCACCGACGAAGGCCCGCGCCTCGCGCGCGCCTGGGTGGTGCTCGATCCCGGCGGCGCGAGCACCGAGCTCGCGGCGCGCTTCGTGGGCGGCGACCTCTTCCGCGCCGAGCTGCCGACCGACGTCGTGGGCACGCGCTCCTTCACCGTGTGCGCCGAAGACCCAGCCGGCAACGAGCTGTGCTCGGCCACACAGACGTACCTCGTGAGCGACGGCGGAGGCGCAGGTGGAGGCGCGGGCGTGGGCGGCGGAGCGAGCGCGGGGCCAGGAGCGGGCGCGGGCGGCGGCGTCTCGGGCGCGGGCGGAGGCGGCGGCGACGAAGCCGGCCAGAGCGACGGTTGCTCCTGCAGCCTCGCGACGACGCGCTCTGGCTCTGCGTGGTACCTGCTCCCGCTCGCCGCGCTCGGTCTCTTGGTGCGGCGCCGCCGCACGCTGTAGCGCGCAGACCCACACGGGATCCGGCGCGCTGCGTCAGCGATCGCAGCACGACGTCGACGTCGACGGAGAACGCGAAGGCTGTTCCAATCGAGGCATGAACCATCGCTCCGGCCTCCTGCTCGCGCTGGCCTTCTCGTCCTCGTGTGCGCTCTTCGGATGCGCTGCGGGGCAAGACGACTCCTCCCAGGGCACGGGCGGCGCGGGTGCGAGCGGAGGAGGCGGTGGCGGCAGCACCGTCGGCCCGAGCACGGGCGGCGGCAGCGGTGAAGGCGGCGCGGGAGGCGTGGGCGGCGCCGGCGGGAGCGGCGGCGGGCTCTCCGGTCAGGTCGAGCTCTGCGTGCTCAACCAAGGGGAGCCCTACGGCACCTGCGAGCAGCCCGAGGAGCTCGACTACGGCGTGGTCTCGTCGGGCACCACGGAGAAGCGTCTCTTCCGCGTCGACAACCAGACCTACGAAGACCTGCTCTTCAAGAGCACGTCGATCGCGAGCAACGCCTTCGCGGTGCAGGCCGTGCGCTTCGAGGAAGATCCGGGCAGCCCGGGCAGCTACCTGCGCGTGCAGGAGTCGCTCCCGATCACGCGCGGCTCCGAGAGATCGCTCTGGTTCGAGGTCACCTACACGGCGCTCGGCAACGCCGGCCCGCTGCCGAGCATCGACGTCGTCTTGAAGATGAACCTCGGCGACGACCCGATCGCCGACCTGCTCGTGCCGGTCGTCGGAGAGGAGTCGGGCTGCCCCGTCGGCACGGGCGCCTGCGACGGCGACCCCTCGAATGGCTGCGAGACCAATACGCACACGAGCAACGACCACTGCGGTGGCTGCAACATCCCCTGCGATCCGGTGAATGGATCCGGGCAGTGCGTGAACGGGCAGTGTGAGCTCGGGGACTGCGATGCCTACTTCGCGAGCTGCGACATGAACCCGGCGAACGGCTGCGAGACGCCGCTGCTCAGCGACGTGAACAACTGCGGCGGCTGCGGGCTGAGCTGCATGAAGGCGAACACCGATGCCTTCTGCAATGGCGGCAACTGCAACATCATCGGCTGCCAGAACAACCACGCCGACTGCAACCTGAGCGCGGCCGATGGCTGCGAGACGAACCTCGCGAACGACATGAGCCACTGCGGAGGATGCAACCTCCTCTGCGACCTGCCCAACGCAGCCGAGAGCTGCGTGCCGAACGCCGTGACCGGCCTCGGTGTGTGTCAGCTCGGCGCATGCAACGCGGGCTTCGCGAACTGCAACCTCAACCCCTCCGACGGCTGCGAGATCAACACCACGAACGACGTGAACAACTGCGGCCAGTGCTTCCAGGGCTGCAACTTCGCGAACGCGGCCGCCTCCTGCGTGAACAGCGGCTGCCAGATGGGCGCCTGCAACGCCAACCACGCCGACTGCGACGGCAATACGCTCACCGGCTGCGAGGTGAACCTGCAGACCAACACGAACAACTGCGGCGCCTGCGGGACGAACTGCGTCAACGTGATCCCCAACTCGGTGGTGAGCTGCTCGAACTACGCCTGCGTGAGCAGCGGCTGTAACCCCAACTACTGGGATCTCAGCCCCACCGCCCCCGGCTGCGAGTACTTCTGCGTGCAGCAGCCCGGCGCCGATCTGCCCGACGACGGCTTCGCCGACACGAACTGCGACGGCATCGACGGCGACGCCAACGCGGCCGTCTTCGTGGCGACGGGCGGCAGCGACTCGAACCCGGGCACCCGCGCCCTGCCGATGCTCACGATCAACGGCGCGATCGCCCGCGCCCAGAGCGCGAGCAAGTCGCAGATCTACGTGTCGAACGGCGTCTACACGGGCCGCGTGACGCTGGCCTCGGGCATCTCGATCTACGGCGGCTATTCGGCGAGCAACAACTGGGCTCGCTCGGCGGCCTTCCAGGCGACGATCCGCTCGACCTCGGTCTCCGGCGGCCGCATGAGCGCGGTCGAGGGCAGCGACATCACCACGGCGACGACGATCGACCGCCTCACGATCGAGACGACGAGCACCGCCGTCTCTGGAACCTCCAACTACGGGCTCTACTGCAACAACTGCGACGCGCTCACGCTGAAGAACAGCACGGTCACCGCGGGCAGCGCAGGTGGCGGCACCTCGGGCAACCCGGGCACCGCCGGCGCGAGCGGCTTCGCCGGCAACCCGGGCGGTGCAGGGAGCTGCGACAGCAACAACACCGGCGCGCCCGGTGGCTCGGGTGGCAGCTCTACCTGCAGCCGCCCGGGCGGCGCGGGTGGCAAGGGAGGCAACTCCCCCGGCAGCAACGCGGGCGCGCCCGGAGGCACCGGCGCGATCGGCACCAGCGGCGGCAACGGCGGCAACGGCGGCAACCCGGGCCAAGCCGGTACCAATGGTTCGAACGGCACGAGCGGCGGCGTGGGCGCGGTGGGCAGCGCTGGCATCGGCGGCCTCGTCTCGCTCGGCTACTGGATCTCGAGCGCCGGCGGCGCGGGTGGAGCGGGCGCGGCGGGCAACGCCGGCGGCGGCGGTGGCGGTGGCGGCAGCCAGAGCTGCACGCTCTGCGACGACGGCTATGGCAACGGTGGCGGCGGCGGCGGCAGCGCAGGTTGCGGCGGCACCGGAGGCACCGGCGGCACCGGCGGCGGCGGATCCTTCGGCCTCTTCCTCGTGAACTCGACCGGCATCACGCTCATCAACAACGTCATCAGCGCGGGCAATGGTGGAGCGGGCGGTGCGGGCGGCGCGGGCGCGTCGGGTGGCGCGGGCGGCGCGGGCGCCTCCGGCGGCACGACCTGCACGGGCGAGGTCGGTCGCGGCGGCAACGGCGGCAATGGCGGCGCGGGTGGCACCGGCGGCGGCGGCGGCGGCGGCGCGGGTGGGCCCTCCTACGCGGTCTACCGCTCGGGAACGACCGTGAGCGTCGTGGGCAACTCGCTCAGCTTCGGCTCGGGTGGCAGCGGTGGGTTGGGTGGCTCGCCCAACGGTGGCAACGGCGTCGCCGGAGCGGCCGCTCAGGTGAACTGAGCGAGCGCCGAGGGCGGACGGTTCGGGGGGCGCGCCCACGCGGTGCGCCCCCCGCGCTTCATTCGGCGCCCGCCTTCTCGCGCGGCTCGGCGCCGCGTGGGCCGCTCAGCGCTTGGCGCGCTTCGAGCGGCGCCAATCGACGAGCGAGATCGTCTCCGGCGCGAGCGCGAGCTCGAGCTCGCTGCGCTCGCCCACCACGTCGCCGCCGATCTCGACCGGCACGGGGCGGTCGAGCTCGAAGCGACAGCGCGTGAGCAGGAAATGGTGGTCGTTGCGCAGAGGGTGCGAGCCTCCCCAGATGAAGGGCATGCGCAGCGTGGCCTCGAGCGTGTCGCCCGCGTAGACGCGCACGGCGAGCCTGCCCGGTACGAGGTGCGCGAAGCGGAAGGCTCGAAAGCCGAGGCCGAGCTGCTCGGTGGTGCCCGCGCCGCACACGCTGAGCGGGCCTTCGTAGAGCACGGCGCCCGGGCCGCCGCCCGGGACGGGTACGGCTCGCCCGCTCGGGTCGACGACGAGCGCGTCTTCGCCGAGGTTCACCAGGCGCACGCGCGGCCGCTCGGTCGTGAGCAGGCGCGGGATGCTGCGCGTGAACATGCTGCGCAGGTAGGGCAGCATCGCGCTGCCGCGCTTCTGGCCGCTGCGTGCGCCAGGGGGCGCGTTCGGATCGACCGGCGCCGAGGTCTCGTCGACCATGCGTTTGTAGTCGGCGAGGATCTCGGCGTCCCAGCCCATGCCTGCGAAGGGGGTGACGCGGCCCTCGGCCTCGACGAGCCCGAAGGGGCGCACGGTGGGCGCCGCGCCGCCCTCGAGCGCCGCGAGGCTGCGCAGCGCTGCGCGTGGACCGACCGAGCCGGTGGCGCGCGCCCAGCCGTTGCCCGTACCGAGCGGCAAGAGGCCGAGCGCGGGGATGGGCAGCCGCTCCTCGCGCAGGGTGTTGAGCAGCGAGACGGCGGTGCCGTCGCCCCCACCGGAGAGCAGCACCGACGGTGGGCGCAAGGAGAGCTCCTCGCGGAGAAAGTCGCGGGCTTGCTCGAGCGAGCGTGTCACGGCGACGCGCGCCTCGGGGAGTATGTTGCGGATCCTCGCGCCGAGCGCCTCGGAGCCGTGGCGCGCGTGGGCGTTGACGAGTACGGCGACGGTCACGCTCCCAGACGTAGCGAGCCGCCGTGGAGGCGTCCGTCAGCGTTTCGTCATGCGCGCCGGCGGGCCCGCTCAGAAGCCGCCGTGCGGCACGCCGATGACGGTGATCAGGGGGCGGGGGTCGCCCTCGAGCCACTGCACGCTGAGCACGGCGTCCTGCACGAGGCCCCACTTGAAGAAGTAGGCGAAGGTCATCAGGCGCACCTCGCCGCGGCGCGCAGGGAAGACCACGGCTGCTCCTGCCGGATCGCTCCGATCGATGTCGAGGTCGGTCTTCTTTCCGGAGACGACGCTCAGGTGCTCGTCGCCGCAGGCGACGCGGTACCACTCGCGGATGCGCTGCGCCTTGCAGCTCGGATCGGTGATGCGCACGTCCTCGGCCTCGGGCGCGCCGAGCCAGTCCTGCTTCGACGGCTTGGGTGAGGGCTCTTCGGGCACGGGCGGGCCGTCGAGCTTCACGACGTGTCTCGGGCGCTCCCCCGAGGCGAGCGGAGCGGGCTCTTCGTCGGGAGGAAGCATCGACGGCGAGGCGCTCGCGTAGCTCGCGGGAGGCGTGCTCGCGGCCGCGGGAGGCGCGGCCCAGGCGGCGTCGGGCTCGGCGTCGACGAGGCTGCCGAGCCCCAGCGCCGCGAGCACGAGCACGGTCGAAATGGCGCAGGCTCGAAGGATTCGAGATCGGCTCATAGCGTCCTCAGGAAGGCGATGAGGGCGGCCCGCCCCTCGGCGTCGAGGTGGCTGGTCTTGCCCATGCGATCGAGGTTGTCGTTCACGAGCGCCTCGAGCGTGGGCATGCTCGCGTCGTGGTAGTACGGCGCGGTGCCGCCGACGAAGCGCAGCGACGGCACCTTGTAGGCCGGGTTCGGGTCTTCCTGGAACATCGGCTTCGCCTTGAAGCCACGCAATGGCACGGCGCTGCGGTCGGTGTAGCCCGTCGCCGGCACGTGGCAGACCGCGCATTGCGCCTCCTTCGACTCGAAGATCGCCCGGCCTCGCTCCTCCACCTCGCTCAGCGGGCGCGCCTCGCGCGGCGGCGGCACGAGCCCCTCGCGCAGGAAGGCCGCGAGCGGCTCGGCGCGGTTGCGCTGCGTCTTGCCGTCGGTGTCGTGCTGCCATTGCCGATGCAGCGCGAAGCCGGCCTTGATGCGATCGACCAGCGTGGCGCTCTCCCCATGCCAGCCATAGGGGCCGGCTGCGTCGACGCGGCCTGCGAGCATCGGCGTCTGCCGCGCGTAGCCCCAGCGCCCCTCCTCCTCCTCGCCCGTATCGGACTCCGGCGTGACCGAGGGCCCGGCCGCGAAGCCTGCGCGGCTGAACCGGCCGGCCGGGACCTCGCGCCACACGTGCCCGTCGTCGCGCCCCTCCGGGTGGCAGCCCGAGCAAGCGGCGACGCCGCTCACCACGGGCTCGAGCGCGTCGTAGAACAGGCGACGCCCCAGTGCGAGATCCTCGCGCAGGGGTTCCACGGCGAGCTTGGCGTAGGCGTAGGGGCCCCAGGGCGAGAGGCGCTCCTTCCATTCGGCGCGCTCGAGGTAGATGGTCTCCTTGCGAAGGCGACGCGCACCGTCGGGCGTCAATCGCACGGCCACGAGGTTGTCGGTCGAGCGACAATAGGCGAAGGCCACGTCTTCGCCGGCGTCGAGCACCACGCCGGTCGGCGCACCGCAATGGGGAGGGATCTGGATCTCGGTCGGGCTCTTGGGCGCGAGACCACCCAATCGATAGGTGCGGTTGACCACGCTGGCCGGCGCGATCGAGAGCGCGTCGAGCTCCACGAGCTGCGCGGTGCTCTCCGAGGCGACGATCAAGTGGTGCGTCTTCTTGCGATAGACCATCGCGCGAGGCTGGAAGAGCGCTCCGCTCGAGCCGAGCAGCATGCCGGCGGCGTCGGAGCTCCAGGGCCCTTGGGCGAGATCCTCCACGGTCAGCGTGCCGATCGCCGGCAGCTGGCGCTTCGGCGCGATGGGTCTGTGCTCGGTCGTCGAATAGACGTCGACCGTGGGGCTGCCCTGCCACCACCCCACCGCGCCGAGCCCGTGGCGACCGACGAAGAGGCGGCGGCCGTCGGGGGAGAGCAGCGCGGCATAACCGAGCGAGGCCGGGATCGTCTCGTTGAAGCGCGTGCCCGAGGGGTCGGCCGGGAAGTCGACGCGCCGGACCTCGGGCGACGTCGAGGCGCCGTCGACGACGCTCAGCTCGGCGCCGACGAGGTGGCTCAGGTAGACCCGGCCGTCCGGCGCCACGGCGACGCCACGCGGCTCGCGCGCGACGTCGACGGTCCAGACGCGGCTCGCGCTGGCGAGGTCGACCTTGCTCAGCTTCGCCGACCAGGCGCTGGTGACGTAGGCCGCGCTTCCGTCGGGCGAGAGCGCGAGCCCCCAAGCGTCGGGGGGCAGCGCGACGCGCGCGAGCTCCTTGCCTGGATCGGCGGCGTCGAGCACGAGCAAGAGCCCGGGATCGCGGATCGTGACGAGCAGACGATCCTCGAGCGCGATGAGCTGCGCGGGGCGCCCTGGCATCGGGTAGGCCTGCTCGCCCGCGTCGACGAAGGCGATCGTCGGAGGATCGGTGATCGGCGGAGGTTTGGCGAGCGCCTCGGTGATGGGGATGCGCCGGAGCGTGCTGTGGTCTTCGTCGGCGAGCCACAGCACGGGCGCCACCGGCGAGCGGGCGAGCGCCTGGCCTTCCCGCGTGAGCGGCGGGGTCGAGGTCCTCGCGGGCTCGGCCTTCGCAGGCGCCGCAACGCCTGCGGCGGAGCTGCCCTCTGGGCTCGGCGCGGTGCCAGGCGGGCCGCCGGAGGGGGACTCGCAGCCGACGGCGGCGCCGAGAACCAGAGCACACGAGAGGCTGAGCCGATGCACGCGCACAGTACGCCGAAGCGTGACGCCGGCGTCCACAGGGCGCGCGCCCGCCGAGGCGACGAGCCGAGGATCGGCGAGCCGAGCGCTGCGCGAGCAGCACGATGGGATACCCTCCTCCGCATGAGCGGCCTGCCCACCGAGATCGCCGCGTCGCTCGGGGAGCACGCGAGCGGCGCCCGCCACGAGCGCATCGGCGCAGGGCTCGACAGCTTCCTCGGCGAGACGCACCTCGCCGTGGCCTGCGGGGTGCTGCGCGTATGGGCGCGAGGCTCGAGCTTCGGTCCACTCGAGGAGCTCGCCGATCTGAGGTCGGCCCGCGTCGAGCCTGGCGGTCTGGGGGCCGAGCTGCGCCTCGAGCACGCGGCTGGCGAGAGCAGGGTGCGCCTCGGCCACTCGGAGCAGGAGCGCGTCGCGGCGCTGCTCGAGTCCGTCGCGGCCGCGGCGAGCCCCAGGGCCGAGCCGTCCTCTGCGGCGGAGGCGCTGCCGGTGGCGGAGGCGCTGCCAGCGGCGGAGGCGCTGCCGGCGACGGAGGCGCTGCCGGCGGCGGAGCTCGACCCGAGCCTGAGGGAGCAGCGCGCGCGCCTCTTGGGCGTGCTCGGTGCAGCCCAGGCCCTCGCCGCCGGGCGAGCAGCGCTGCTCGACACGCTGGGCACGCGCCAGGCCGAGAGGAGCGAGCTGCTGCGCGCGAGGCGCGTGCGAAGGGAGCGCGAGCGCGCCGAGTCTGCGTCGGCGCCCGCGCCGCGGGTGGCGTCCAAGGCGGCGAAGCGCGGTGGCTCGAGGCGTGCAGCGGAGGAGCCCGCACCCGAGCTGGAGGCCCGCGTCGGCGAGGCCTGGATGCCGCCGACTGCCGCGCGCTCCGAGGCGAAGCGCTCCGAGCCCGAGCGCGCCGAGCCGAAGCGCTCCGCGCTGCCCTGGATCGTGCTCCTGTTGCTCGTGCTCGCCGGCACGCTGCCCGCGCTCGACAAGCTCCTCTCCAGCCCCTGAGCGAACCATGAGCGAGAAGCTGCACATCCGGCCGACCCGAGCGAGCGACGACGCCGAGCTCGCGCGCTTGATCCGCGAGGTCATGACCGAGCTCGGCGCCTCCGGGCCGGGCTTCGCGATCCACGACGCCGAGGTCGAGGCGATGAGCGCGGCCTACGATCGCGAGCGCGCCGCGTACTACGTCGTCGAGTCGCAGGAGCACGGGATCCTCGGCGCGGGCGGCTTCGCGCCGCTCGAGGGCGCAGACGAAGCGAGCTGCGAGCTGCGCAAGATGTACTTCCGACCTGCGCTGCGCGGGCGCGGCGTCGGGCGGCGCCTGCTCCTGCACTGCATGCGCGCAGCGGCCGCGCTCGGCTTCGAGCGCTGCTACCTCGAGACGCTCGAGTCGATGAAGGCCGCGCGCAAGCTCTACGAGCGGAGCGGCTTCTCACGTCTCTCGGCCGCGCGCGGCGCGACGGGACACTTCGGCTGCGACGCGCACTACGAGCGAGCGCTCGACGAGCTCGACTTCGAAGCTGCGCCCATCCACACCGAGCGGCTCGTCTTGCGTGTGCCACGCACCCGTGAGCTCGCGAGCCTCATGCAGTGGTTCGGCGATCCCGAGGCGATGCGCTACATCGGCGACGGCAAGCCGCGTACGCCGGCGATGGGCGCCCACTTCATCGCGCTCATGCAGGAGATGCACGAGTCGATGGGCCTCGGCGCCTTCGTCGTCACGCTGGGTGCCGAAGAGGCCAGCCGCCGAGGCCTGCCCGAGGGCCACGCCATCGGCGACGGTGGGCTCGTGCCGATCCTCCACAGCGGTCAGGGGGGCTTCCGCTCGGCGCCGGTCGAGCTCGGCTACCGCTTCGCCACGCCGTATCACGGCTTCGGCTACGCGACCGAGGTGGCGCGCGCGCTCGTCGAGCACGCACGCAGCCTGCGCCTCGAGGAGCTCGTCGCCGTCACCCACCCCGAGAACGCGGCCTCGATGAACGTGCTGCGCAAGGTCGGCTTCGGCCACCAAGGAAAGACGACCCGCTACTACGACACCGAGACCGAGGGCTTCAGGCTCGCGCTCTGAAGACGTGACCAGAAGTGGCAAACAGCGCTTGGGGCTGGGGCCCCGAGCGCAGCGCGCGGAAGCCGACAACAGAGAATTCTTCTCCCAACTCTCCGCATTTCTCGATCTCTGACGAACGACAAGTCGAAAAGCCGAACCCCTGGGTTCGGCTCTTCTGGTCAGCTATTGAGCTCCGGCCGCACGCCTCAGTCTTCGGCGAGCACGATGATCCTGTCGCCTTCGGCGAAGGCGACGCGCTCGCTCTTCGTGGGATTCACGCGGACGCCGTAGTCGAGCTCCGGACGGTTCGCGTGGCGCGCGAGGCGGTAGCCCACGGCGATCTCTCCTCGGCGCCGCGCTCCCTCGAGCACGGTGTAGAAGTCGACCTCGCCGCCCGAGTCCACGTACTCCGACACGGGGCGGAGGTAGATCTCCATGCCGCTCGCGTCGAAGAGGTCGCGGAACACGGCGGCCCGGTCGCGCGCCTCGGCGATCTGGGAGATCACGAGGCTCACGAGCCGGTCGCTCACGATGAAGTCGTCGGCTTTGGTCACCTCGGCGAGCTCACGGTTCTTCACGTCGAGGATCTCGCTGACGACCGAGAAGCTCGCGCCCGTCTTCTGCGCGATGTCGCGTAGGTGTAGCAGGGTGACGAGGGTGCGCGCGTCGGCGCGCTGCACGTCGAGCTCCTCGGCGTAGCTCAGCGTGATCACGTGGTCGTAGTGATCGAACTCGAGCCCGTCGAGCAAGGCCCGCGAGGTCGTGTCTCCCCGCCGCCACGACAGCGAGAGCCTCTCGAGCGCGACGCCGCCGAGGCGCTCGTCGAGCCGATCGACGTCTGCGACCACCAGGGCCTCGGAGCCCTCGGCGACGTAGGCGTCGAGCTGTCGCAGTATCAGCGCGGCGCGGCGGTTGTAGCCGAGGATGAGCGTGCGCTCCGGGGGCGTGGGTACGCGGGTGCTGCGGCAGAGCCTCGCCTCGTCGAAGCTCGGCGCACGCAGGTCGACGCGCACGGTCGTGTCGTCCTCGGCGATGACGACGACCTCGTCGTCTGCGTGCAGCACCCGATCGAAGTCGGGGCCGAGCTCGACCTCGCCGTCGCGTTTGATCCCGACGAGCGCGCATCGCTCGAAGCAGAAGAGCGCCTCGCCGAAGGTCTTGCCCGCGAGCTCCGGTGCGCGCGCGAGGTAGAACTCGTCGCCCGCGAAGTCGAGCAGCTCGCCGTAGACCACGCTGAGTCCCGATTGCCTGCAGGTCTGCACGGTGATGCGGCTGATCAAGTCTTCGACGAGCACGACCTCGACCTGGCCTCGCCCGACGAGCTCGACGGGCTCGACGTTCCGGGCGTCGCGGATCTCGGCCACGATGTGACAGCGCTCGGGGATCTTGTGGCGCCCGTTGAGCAGCGCGAGGAGCACCTTGATGACGTGCGCGTCCGGGTCGGGGCCCTCGGGCGAGAGCACGACGATCGAGCGCGCGCCCTCGGGGTTCACGATCGCCAGGTGAGCGAGGTCGATGGGGCTGCCCGTCCGGCAGACGACGCGCGTCGACTTCGTATCGCCGACGTGTTGGTGGATCGCGTCGTCCATCGCCGTCTTGTCCTGTTCGGCGAGGATGACGATCGCGGCTCGCTTCAGGCTCTCGTTGGCGATCACGAGCTCGCTCACGATCGTGTTTACCTGCGGCGACCAGCCGAGGATCAAGGTGTGCCCCTCCTCGACCACGAAGCTCTTGCCCTTGCGCAGCTCGCGGAGCTTGTCCTGGATGCCGCTCGTCAGCAGACCGATGAGCACGCTCACCACGAAGATGCCGCCGAGCGTCGTCGCGAACATGATCGCGAGGTAGGCGCGGCTGCCCGTCTCGCCCGTGACGGTGCCCGTGTCGATCGCGTGCAGCAGCGCCCGCCACATCGAGGCGGCGAAGCCCTCTCGCTCGCCGTCCTCCGTCGTCGGCGCGAGGCCGAAGATCGCCAGGGTCGCGGCCGTGAGCGCCGTGAGCGCCGTCGAGAGAAGGAACAGCCAGCCGATGAGCGCGACGGCGCCCTGCGACATGGTGTTGTCGAACCAGTACCGGGCGCGATCCGCGAGCGTGATCTTCCGCATGGAGGGGCGCCGAGTCTCGGCGAGCTGGGCGCCGTGTCAAGCGCCCGCGGCCTGGCCCGAGCTCAGGGCTCGTCGTCGTCGGGCGCGTCGATCCGGAACCCGACGCGCGCGCCGCCGCCCACGCGATCCTCCGCGTAGACCTCACCGCCGTGGCTCTCGGCGATGCGCTTCACGAGCGCGAGACCGAGCCCGATGGATCCGCGCTCACCGGGCTTGGTCGTGTAGAAGCGCTCGAAGATGCGGCCCGCGGGCTCGTCGCCGAGGCCCGGCCCGCGGTCGAGCGCGGCGATCGAGACGCTGGCCTCTTCGAAGCAGAGCTCGAGCGCGTCGAGCCCGCCGCCGTGTTTGGTCGCGTTGTCGACGAGGTTCGCGAGCGCTCGTGCGACGAGCGTGGCGTCGACCACGACGCTGCGAGGCTCGCCGACGATCCGGAGCTCGGCGCTCGAGCCGGCGCGCTCGAGCGCGTGGCGCGCTGCCGCCACGAGGTCGTGCTCGCGGAGCCTGAGCGCGCCGAAGTCGAGGCGTGAGCCGGCGAGCAAGCCGCTGACGAGCTCGTCGAGCTCCTCGATCTCGCGCTCGAGCTCGGCGAGGTGCCGGGCGCGTTCGTCTTCGCTCGCCGGCTCGCGCACCAGCTCACCGAGCAGGCGCAGCCTCGAGAGCGGTGTGCGCAGCTCGTGCGAGACGGCGGCGAGCAGCTCGCGTTGATCGGCGAGCTGCGCCTGGATCTTCGTGTTCATCTCCGCGAGCGCCTCGGCGAGGCGGTGGATCTCGACCGGGGCGCCGCGCTTCACGCCGAGGTCGACGTCGAAGCGGCCGCGACCGATCGACGTCGCGGCCTCTGCGAGCCGCGCGAGCGGCCGCCCGAGGTGTCGCGAGACCCTGTGCGAGAGCAACCACAGCACGCCCAGCGCCGCGCCCAGGCCGAAGAGCATCGCGAAGGGGCGGCGTCTGCGCTCGGCCGACGGGCACATCGCGACGCTCCCGAGCACGCGCCCCTCGAGCTTCGGCGCGACCACGTAGCGCGCCTTCGCGCAGGGCTCACCGAAGGCCTCGAGGCGCGCTCCGTCGGCCGCCCTGAGCTCGAGGTCGAGCCTGAGCTCGCGGTGCAGCTCCTCGGCGAGCACGCGCCTGCGCGATGGGTCGCTCCAGGTGTCGGCGAAGCGGCCCTCGAGCAGCGTGAGCAGCGCGCGCCAGTCCTTGCGCGAGTCGCCCAAGCCTCCGGCCAGGGTCGAGGCCGCGAAGGACGCGACCGACGCGAGCACGATCGCGAGCCCGAACCAGAGGAAGAGCCTGCGATGCAGTGGCGCGATCGCGCGCCTGCAACGCTGCCTCAAGCTCGCTCGACGCGTGGGGGCCTGGCTCATCGCAGGGCCTCAGCCTTCGCGTGGGGGCGCGCCCCGCGGCGCTTCGCGCGAGAGCACGTAGCCCACGCCGCGCACGGTCTTGATGCGCACGCCCTCGCCGAGCTTCTGACGCAGGTGAGAGATGTGCACGTCGATCGCGCGCTCCGAGACGACGACGTCGCTCCTGCCGGCCGCGGCGAGCAGCCTGTCGCGCGGGATCACCTCGCCCGCCTGCTTCGCGAGCGCAGCGAGGATGTCGAGCTCGAGCCCGGTGAGCTCGACCTCGGTGTCGCCCACCCAGACCGAGCGCGCGGCGGGATCGACGCGCAGCTTGCCCACGCGGAGCTCGCTCGAGCGCGCCTCGCCGCCGCTGCGCCGCAGCACCGCGCGCAGCCTGGCCAGCAGCTCCCGCGGGTTGAAGGGCTTGGGCAGGTAGTCGTCGGCGCCGATCTCGAGCCCGACGATGCGATCGGTCTCGTCGCCGCGCGCGGTGAGCATGAGCACCGGCAGACGCTCCCACTTCTTGCGGATGCGCCTGCACACCTCGAGGCCGTCGAGGCCGGGCATCATCACGTCGAGCAGCACGGCGTCGAAGCGCTCGAGCTCGAGGCGCGCGAGCGCGGCCGGCCCGTCGAGCGCCCGCACCACCTCGTAGCCGTGCTGCCTGAGGTAGCTCGACATGAGCTCGTGGTGGCGCGGGTCGTCGTCGACGACGAGCAGGCGGGCGCTCATCGGCTGCGAGCGTACACCGGTCAAGGAGCCGGAGGGCCGGCCTCGACGGCGCCGGCTCCGGGGCTGCGGCCCGCGCTCCGCTCCGCGTCGCTCTTGCGGGCGGCGTCGACGCAGATCGAGGCCACGTGGCGCTCGAAGTGAGCGCGCCGGTGCTGCGCGCGGCAGGAGAGGCTCGCGGCGCCCGCGGCGAAGCCGCCGATGGTGCCGAGGCCGAGCAAGGCGATGAGGATGCGTCGTTTCATGGGTCGTCCTTCGTTCGGGGCAGGGGCGGGCGCTCAGGCGCTCGCGGCGTCGCGGTAGGGGCCCTGGTGCGCGTGCTGGCGGTGACGGAACGCGCGGCCCGAGCAGGGGCCACGCTCGACGAGGCGCGCGAGAGCCGCGCGCTGGTCGCGGTCGAGCGTCGTGTGCACGGTCTCGAAGGCCTCGGCGAAGCGCTGGCGGAGCTCGGCCACCGCGACCTCCTGGCGTGCGTGCAGGCCGTCGAGCGCGCCCTTGTCGGCCGACTCCTCACGCAAGAGCCGCGCGAGCTCCTCGCGGCTCCTGTCGAGCTCCGCGCGCAGGCCTCGGAGGGCGCCTTCGACGGAGTCGACCGCGGCGACGACCGCCTTCTCCTGGCTGGGGCTCGTCTCGAGCTTGGTGAAGATCCTGTTGAGCATGCGGCGACGGCCGAGCCCGAAGCCTCGCGCCCCCGGCCCTCGGCGGAGCACGCGCACGAGGCCGATGAGGCAGGCCGTACCGATCAAGAATCCGAGCATGGTGTCCTCCCGAGGAGGCCGGCACACTGCGCGGCGCTCCGGAAGAGAGGCTGCGGCTCGGTAGCTCGAGGAACCCGAGGGGGATCGTGAAGAAGTGTGGCGCCGCGCGCTGGCTCGACCATGCTCGCGCCCCTCTGCTCCGAGGACCGCTCGCTTGAGCCAAGACACCACCGCCACTCGCGCCATCGACGTGCTGCGCATCCCCGACGTGCGCAGGTGGATCCTCGCGCGCCTCGCGGCCGGCACCGCCGCGTCGATGCTGCGGGCCATCGTGCTCTGGCAGGTCTACCAGGCGACGCACTCGGCCGCGTACCTCGGGCTCGTCGGCCTCCTGCAGTTCCTGCCTTCGCCCGTCGCGAGCTTGCTCGGTGGCGCCGCGGCCGACTCGCGTGATCGCCGCCACCTCGTGCTCGCGGCGCAGTCGCTCACGCTGATCGTGGCCCTCGTGCTCGCCGTGGGCACGCACCTCGAGCGGCTGCCCACCGCGGCGCTCTTCGTGCTCGTCGTGGTCGTGGCGATCGCCACCGCCTTCGAGGCGCCCGCGCGCCAGGCGATGCTGCCGAGCCTCGTGCCGAGCGAGGCCTTCCAGCGCGCGGTCACCGTGTTCGCGACCGCCCAGGCGCTGGCCTTCATGGCCGGCCCCGCGCTCGGCGGGCTCGTCATCGCCGAGCTCGGCGTGTCGGTCGCTTCCGGCGTCGTCGTCGCGCTCTACGCGGGCTCGATGCTGCTCGTCCTGCGCGTGGGCGCGAGGCCCATCGCGGGCAGACGCGCGGTCGGGCTCGAGGGGCTGCTCGAGGGGCTGCGCTTCCTGCGCTCGCAGCCGGCGATCCTCGGCGCGATGTCGCTCGACCTCTTCGCGGTCGTCTTCGGTGGCGCCACGGCGCTCCTGCCCGTCTTCGCAGAAGACGTGCTGCGCGTCGGCGCGCGAGGCTACGGGCTGCTCTCGGCCTCGCTCGAGATCGGCGCGCTCGCGACCAGCCTGCTTCTCGTCGTGCTGCCGCCCATCCGCCGCATCGGCCGCGCGATCGTGCTCAGCGTCGTGGCCTATGGTCTCGCGACGATCGCCTTCGGCCTTTCGACGAGCTTCCCGCTGAGCGTCGCGGCCTACGTCTTCGTCGGCATGGCCGACCAGGTGAGCGTGGTTTGTCGCAGTACGCTGGTGCAGCTCTCGACGCCCGACGCCCTGCGAGGTCGCGTCTCGAGCGTGAACATGATCTTCATCGTCGCTTCGAACCAGCTCGGGGCGGCCGAAGCGGGCTTCGTCGCCGCGCTCACGAGCCCACGCACGGCGGTCGTCTTCGGCGGTTCGATGGTGCTCGTCGTCGTGGCGATCGTGGTCGCGACGCTGCCGAGCCTCCTGCGCTACAGGAGCGGTGGCATCGCGCAGGGTAGCTGAGCGCCGCTGCCATCAGCCACGACGACGCTCGTACTCCCAGAGCTCACCGAGCGGGCTGTCGCGCTCTCCCACGCGTACCAGTCCACAGCGCGTGAGCACGCGCTGCGAAGCGAGGTGCCAAGGTGGCGTCGCGGCCCTCACGACCGTCACACCCGGCTGCTCGAGCGCCCACTCGACGCAGCGCTGCGTCGCTTCGGTGGCGTAGCCCTGCCGCTGCGAGTCCTCCTCGACGCCGTAGGCGACCTCGACCGCGCCTTCGTGATCGGGTGCGCCGTGGAAGATCACGCTGCCCACCACGCGAGGTGACTCCCGCGTGATCATCACGCGGTCGCCCCAGAGCCTGCAGCCCGGGTCGCGGCGGATCGCGTCGATCGACGCATAGAAGGCGCGCTCCACGAGGGCGCGGTTCGGCCACGCGGCCGGGCAGGGGACGGCGAGGATCTCCTCGGCGCGGCGACGATCTGCCTCGAGCACCGCCTCGACGAGCGGCACCGTGATCGCGACGAGCTGGAGGCGGGGGGTGACCAGGTGGGCCACGCCTCGAGCATACTCCAAGGGCTCGGGCCCGCAGCCGCTCGGCGGGCTCGCGAATGCATGACGCCTCGCGTTGCACGCCTGCCTCGCTGCGACGCGTCGCGCAGCGAGGTCGCCACGCCGCCCCGCAAAGCGAGAGGCCCGACTCCGCGGGGAGCCGGGCCTCATCTGCTTCGAGGAGCGTGTGCCTCGAGGAGCCTGTACCTCGAGGAGCCTGTACCTCGAGGAGCTCGCGCTTCAGGCGCCTTCGACGGTGATCTTGATCATCTTGATCGGCGTGACCGGGCGATCGTCGGGGCGCGTCTGGGTGCTGCCGATCTTCTTCACGACGTCCATGCCGTCGATCACCTTGCCGAAGACCGGGTGCTTGGACTGACCGGGCGTGAACCAGTCGAGGTAGTGGTTGTGCGCGGTGTTGATGAAGAACTGGCAGCTGCCGCTGTTCGGCCTGCCCGTGTTCGCCATCGAGAGCGTGCCGACCTCGTTGGAGAGCTTGGCGTCGGCCGGGTGCTCGTCTTGGATCGTGCCCCTGGGGCTGTCGCCCGTGCCGGCGAGGCGGCTCTGCGGGTCTTTGCTGTGGGGGCAGCCGAACTGGATCATGAAGTTGTCGATGACCCGGTGGAAGTGCAGCCCGTCGTAGAACCCCGACTTGGCAAGGTCGAGGAAGTTCTGCGCGGTGATGGGCATCTTGTCGAGGAAGAGCTCGACCCGGAAGTTGCCGAGCGAGGTCTCGCAGAGAGCAGTCGGATTCGCCATGGTCGCGACCCTACACCCAACTCGGCGCCCGCTCCACCGTCGCGCGCCCTGCGCTCGCGGCGAGCACGCGACGCTCGCGAGCGCGGCTCAATCGCAGCTCGCGCCGGCCTCGCCCCGACCGACCGCGTGGTGGAGCTGGATCTCGGCGTCGGAGAGCACCCGCCCATGGACGACCAGCTCGTCGATCGCGCCCGAGTAGCCATTGCCGATCGAGAGCGGCGCCGCGATCGCCGGCAGAGGGATCGGACCGCAGCAGGCCTGGAGCGGTGTGCGCACGCCGTCGAGCCACAGCACGAGGTCGTCGGCGTTGCCGGCGAGGTCGAAGGTCGTCGTCGCGGAGCGCCGGTAGAGGAACACGACGTGGTGCACTTCGTCGGGCTGCGAGAGGTCGGCGTTGAAGCCGACCTGCCTGCGCCGCTCGTCGTAGCTCAGCGAGCCCATGGTGTCGTCGAACATGAAGAAGGTCACGTTGTCGAGGCCGTCCGAGACCTGGCGTGCGCCGAGCTCGAGGCGGAAGCCTCCGGTCGCGGTCTGTCGCGAGACGAGCGCGCCGCCGTCGAAGCTCTCCGGCGTGCGGAACCACAGCTCGATGCTGAACTGTTCGAGTCCGGCGAAGCCGCCCGGGTCGGCGAGCTCGAGCCTGCCGGATTCGTCTTCGTCGGCGTCGCCGATATCGGAGAGCGGATCGTCGAAGCTCGCGGCCTCGTCGGCCTCGGCGACGAGCAGGCCGGGAACCGTCGAGTGCGGCTGGTAGTAAGTCGCCGACGGGACGTTCGTCTTCGTGCTGCCGAGGTTGGGCTCGGTGATCGAGCCCGACATGCGCAGGTGGATGAGCGGCGACTTGGACGCGACGCAGCGCTCCCAGGCGGTCGGCGGGGCCCCGCCCGCGCCGCCGCCTCCTGCGGCGCCGGCTCCGGTCGACGACGAAGAGGGCCCCGAGAGGGTCCCGCTCGACGAGGCCTCACCCCCTTCACCGCCGCCCTGCAGAGGCTCGAGCGAGACGAAAAGGTTGCAGCCGCAAATGAATGGCGCGAGGAGCGGGAGCGCCCGGCTGGGAGCCATGCCTCGCATGGTAGGGGCAGTCGGCGCGGCTTGTCGGGGGAGATCGCCCGGGGTGGCGTGCCCTCGACTATGCTCGCTGGCGACGGAGGCAAGATGTCGGAGCAAGTGGTCGTGATCACGGGGGCGGCCGGTGCGCTCGGTTCGGCGGTGGCGCGGGTCTTCGCGGCGCGGGGCGCGAAGCTCGCCTTGCTGGATCGAGGCGCGCGCGCGCCGGAGCTCGGCGGGGCAGAGCTGCTGCACCTCGGGGTCGACCTCTGCGACGAAGCCGCGCTCGTCGCGGCGGCCGCGCGCGTCGAAGCGGAGCTCGGCGCACCGACGGCGCTCGTCTGCGTCGCCGGCGGCTACGAGGGCGACAAGCCGGTCGCGAGCGCGGGCTGGGCGGACTTCGAGCGCATGCTCGAGGTGAACCTGCGCACGGCGCACACGGCGGTGCGCGCCTTCGTACCGGGCATGCAGGCGCGTGGCGCCGGTAGCGTCTGCTTCGTCGCGAGCACCGCGGGCGAGGCGGCCTTCGCCGGCGCCGCGGCCTACGCGGGCTCGAAGGCCGCGCTCTTGCGCATGGCCGAGAGCCTCGGGCTCGAGCTGCGCGACGCCGGCGTGCGCGTGAACTCGGTGTTGCCCGGCACGATGGACACGCCCGCGAACCGCGCGTGGATGAGCGAGGCGGCGCGCGCGAAGGCCGTCGAGCCCCAGGCGGTGGCCGAGGGCATCGCCTTCCTCGCCTCCGACGCCGCACGCGCCGTGCACGGCGCCACCGTCCGAGTGACGGGGCGCCAGTAGCCGGCGCGGGGCCGCGCGCTCGCCTCAGCGCGCGGGCGCCGCCGCGGGCTTCGTGGAAGGCACGAGGCGGAGGTTCTGTCGGAAGAGGGCGTCGGCGCTCTGGAGCCAGGCGCGGAAGGCCGGGTATTCGGCGACCTCGATCGTGGAGTCGTCGAAGACGATCGACGCCTCGACGACGACGCTGCGCGCGGTCTTGCCGCGCGTGAAGGCGAGCTTCGCCGATCCGAAGGCGCCGCCCTTCGCCTCGCCACCCGGCGGCAGCTCGGCGAAGTCGAAGCCGGCGGGCGCGGTGATCGTCATGCTCCGCCGCTGGTGGCTCGGCGCGAGCTGGGGCGGCAGCACCACCGGCAGGTTGCGCTTCGTGAGCGGCGCGAGCGAGGCGCTGAAGGAGAAGGAGCCGAACACCGGCAGCGCCAGCTCTCGGCCCTCGCGGCGCGCGAAGCTCGCGCTGGTCGCGACGTAGCCGAGCTTGCCCTCGTTGGGCACGTAGCGGATGTCGCCTTCGAGCTCGACCGTCGGCAGCCAACGCGAGGAGAGGTACTGCTCGACCCACTGCGCGCGCGCGTCTACCTCGATGAGGTTGTTGCGCAGGTGGAAGCCCGAGTCGCCGAGGTGGCGCTCCTCGCCGCGCACCTTGCCCGCGCCGCTCGCGTCGAGCTCGACGCTCCATACGAGCGTGACGCCGTGCTCTTCCGGGGAGCTCGACGGGGTCTCGACGATCTTCGCTTCGCCTTGCTCGACGAAGAGCGCACGAGCGCGCGCGTCCATCGCCGGGAGCGGTCCGAGGCGGCTCTGTGGGCTCGTCGCGTCGAGCCAGGTCCCGGGCTGACCGTTCCTGCCAGGCAGGTAGGCGATGCCGTGATCGAACATCGGGATGGCGGCCTTCGTGCTCGAGAGCACGCTCGGCATGCCGGTCATGCGCGTCTGCACGAGCACGGGCGTCGCCTCCACGCCGATCGACTTCAGCAAGGCGATGAGCAACATCGCCTTGTCGTCGCAGTCGCCTTGCCTGCGCGCGAGGCACTGCTGCGGCCGGTTCGGCAGCCACCACTCGCCCGAGACGTAGTTCACGTAGCGGATGTCGTCGGCAACGAACTCGAAGAGCGCGGCGAGCTTCTCGCGCTCGGTCTTCTTGCCCTTGGTGAGCTCCGCCGCGAGGCGGCGCACCTGCTCGTCGGGCTCGGTGAAGCCCTTCACGGCCTCGCGGTACCACTCGCGGAACTCGTGCCACGAGCGGTAGGTCGAGCCCACCACGAGCGGCAGCATCTCGGTGGGGCGCGGAGAGAGCGGCTCGTCGGGCAGGTTCGGCGGGGCGTCCCACACGAAGCGCTGCACGCGGCGGCCGTCCACGGTCTGGTCGACGACGCGATCGGGTCTGCCGCCGATGACGTCGAGCCCGAGCTGTGCGCCGACGGGCGCGTCGACCACGACCTCGTTGAAGAGCACGGGCCGCGTGACGGAGGAGCCGACGTAATCGATGAAATAGAAGGGCGCGTCGCCGCGGCGGCCCACCGGACCGCTCGTCCAGGAGCGGACGGCGATCTCCACGACGTCGCCCTCGCGCAGCTGGGGCCACTTCACGTAGGCGCCGGCGGCGCTCTGCTCCTCGGGCGGCACGGTCGTGCCGTCCTTGCGATGCAAGCGCGCGAACACGAGCTCGACCTGGTCGCCCTCGGTGGGGATGTCGCGCTCGACCAGCTCACCCTGCGTGCGAGGCTCGACGACGATCTCGCGTGCGTAGTGGATGAGCTGCGAGACGCGCTGATCGGGGTGGTAGGTCACGACGCGCTGGAAGTGCGGCTGACGCTCGAAGACCTTGCCGCGCTCCGCGGGGCGCGCCGCCACGCGATCGAGGATGACGCGTGAGCTCTCGAGGAAGCGCTCGTCGGGCTGCGCGCGCGAGAGGGGCGCGTTCGCAGTGCTCGCGTCCTTGGCGCGGAAGCCGATCTCCAGCTTGGTGCGAGGGTCGCTGGGGCGCAGGTCGAGCGCGCGCTGCCTCGCGCGCGCCGCGTGGCTCGGGTCGTCGGTGAGCGCCACGCCCGCGGCGCGCTCCTCGGCCATGACCGCCTCGCGCGCAGCGGCGAGCGCCTCCCAGGCCTCGGGCAGGTTGGGCGAGAGCCGAGTCGCCGTGTAGAGCAGCTCGCGCGCCCAGGCGTGGCGGTGCAGCTTCGAGAGCTCGCGGCCGAGCTCGACGAGCGCGCGTGCGTCGGTCTGGTGGGTGAGCAGCGCCGCCGCGGCGCGCTCGTAGGCCGCTGCGCCCTCGAGCGCCGAGGCCTGCGCGTAGCGCAGATCGCGACCCTGCGCCGACACGGCCGCGAGCCTGCGCTGGTAGCCGAGCATCGCCTCGGGCCGCTGCGAGGCCACGTTGCGCAGCTCGGCGAGCAGCGCGACGGGGCTGCGCTGCCTCAGTCCGGCCTCGATCGAGAGCAGCTCGGTGAGCGCCTCGAGCTGCGCCGACGTCGTTCCCGAGCGCGCTCGCACCTGCGCGCGCAAGAGGCGGGCCTCGTGGTCCGTCTCCCCCGAGAGTGGAGCCTCTGCGAGCGTCGCGAGCGCCCAGTCGTGGCGGCTGCTGGAGAGCTGAGCCTCGGCGAGCTGGCGCAGCGCGAAGGACACCGTCGCGGGATCGGCGCTCTTGCGTCCACGCTCGACCGCGAGGTTGAGCCAGCCGCTCTTGTTCGCGCCGAAGCTCGACACCCAGCCCGCCATCGCGAGCTCGTCCGGGCTCGCCTCCGGATCCTGGGCGACGCGATCGAGCAGGCCGGGCGCACGCGGCGAACGCAGATCGTCGGCGCCCGCCAGCGAGCGCACCACGGCGGCGGCGAGCGCGGCGTGCCGGCTCGGCTTCGGCCCGGGGTCGAGCGCGGCCTCGAGCAGGGTGGGCAGCCTGCGCGTCGCCTGGGCGGCGTCCTTCGCGGCGGGCTTCTTCGGCGCGGCGCCCGGCTTGGCGGCGGGCGCCGGGGCCCTCGCGATCGCGCGCTCGGGCAGCAGCGTCGACAGATCGCTCGAGGCCGCCACGAGCACCGGCGCGCCGGCCTCGTCGGTGAAGCGGATGCGCACGCGCCCCTCGTCGGCCATCGAGCCGCTGCACACCTTCACGGCCACGAGGTGCTCCCCGGGCGACTGGGGCAGGCTGACCGCGAGCCTGTCGACGAGCCCTCGCGCGTGCACCTCGTCGCTCTGCGCGACGGTCGCACCATCGAACACGAGGCGCACCGCCCCGCTCGCGGCGACCCTCGCGACCACGCGCTCCGGCCCCTTCGGGAAGCTCACGCGCGACGCGACGTAGGTGCAGCTCTCCGCGCGCGGCGACACGTAGAGATCGAGCGGCAGCCCCGACGGGCGCGCCGTCTCGACGAGCGCGCGCCTCCAGCGGACCTGGTAGGCGCCCCACGAGTGATCGGCGCCCACGTCGGCGTAGCTCGAGCCCTCGCTCTCAGGCCCCTCGCGCCGCTCGAGCCCACCGCCGTTGTCGCGGAAGGGCCCGAGCACCGCGAGCGCGCTCACCACGCCGGTCGACTGAGGGCGCGCGTCGAAGCCGGCGTTCGCCCAGCCCGTCCACGCCGAGCCGAAGGCCGACGGCGCGAGCGCGAAGGAGAGCATGCGCGCCTCGTGGCCCAGCGGCCCGCCCCTCTTCGCGAGCGCGGCGAGCCCACGCGGGAGCCGGTCGGAGCTCGCGCGGTCGCGCAGCGCTGCACCTACGAGCAGGCCCGCGAGCGCGTCGGTCGTCTGTGCGCCGGCCCGCTCCAGCCCACGCGTGAGCATCTCGTCGGCCGTGGGCTCGGTCCAGCGCGAGGCGCCCGGGGTGCCGGGGGGCGGAGCCGGGCTGGGGCTCGGCTCGGGCTGCTTCACCACGTCGGGGACGCGCAGCGGGATGCGGGGGATCGGCTTGCGGGGGCCGGGGGGCGCGCTCGGCGCGTCGGGCGCGGGTTTCGTCGGCGTCGCCGGCGGCACGGCCGGTCTCGGGACGGCCGGGCGAGGCACGTCCCCGGGGCTCGGTTGTCCGGCGGCGCTGAGCGGGGCGAGCGCGCTCGCTGCGAAGACGAGCCCGAGGCCCGTGGCGAAGTGGCGTGCGCGCGAGAGAGGGCGGGTGGACATGCGCGGTGGGGCTCCGGCGGGGAGCGTAGCCCCGGACGCCCAGCACGTCCTCCCCAGGTTTGGCCCAGAGGTCACGCGCTCGCTAAGGTCGCGAGCGAGGATCTTGGTGCTCCGTCGCGTGCTCTTCAGCTTCGTCCTGGCCTTCGCGGCGCTCTTCGCGACGGGCGAGCTGTGGGCGAAGTCGGCCACGCGGGTCGACGTCACCGAGGTCGTGCTCGCGCGCAAGCAGCCGAACCACGACAAGCGCGAGAAGGAGGTCGGCCGAGAGGTCCGCCGAGCCGCGCAGCGCGCCTCGAAGTCGCTCGACTTCGGAGGCATGAAACGCGTCGAAGTCCGCTTCGAGGTCGTCGAGCTCGAGATCCACACGACGGACGAGCTCGTGCGCGTGAGCTGCACGATCGTCGGTCGCCTGCGCGGGGGTGGCACCGCGCGCTCGCGCCTCTCCTTCGGGGGCAAACCCAGCCGCCGCACGGCGCTCGAGCGTCAGGTGATCGGCATGGTCACCGAAGGCGTGGTCACCCGCCTGGCCGAGATGTCTCGCCAGCGCGGCGAGGCGCCCCCTCCCGAGCCCTGAGCCGCGCCCATGGGCCTCCGCTCGCGGGAGGTCACGCTGCAGGTCGCACGTGCTACACACCTCCGGCTCAGCTCGAGCGGAGGGTGTTCGTCGTGGACTACGAGAGCAAGCTGGCGGACCTGTTCCAAGAGGAAGACGCGGCGCGAGCCATGTCGCGGCAGCTCATGAGCCTCGCCAACAAGTCCCGCGAGGCCGCGGCTGCGGAGCGCGGCAGCTTGCTGGCCTTCCTGCACGGGCCCATGGAGCGGCACATGGACTACGAAGAGCGCCTGCTCTTCCCCAAGCTCGAGGACCGAGGCCTCGGCCCGGAGGTCCAGGTGGCGACGAAGCAGCACCACGCCCTGCGAGAGAAGCGCGACGAGCTCGAGCGGACGGCCGAGGGGGATCAGGTCGCCGTGCTCGTCTTCGAGATCGCCCGTCTGATGCTGCACCACACCAATTTCGAGGGTGACTACATCTACCCCGAGCTCGACCGCCAAGACTGGATCGAGCTCATGGAAGAGACCATCCACTGATCGACGCAGGCCGGTGAGAGGGCCTCGCCGCTGAGCGGGCCTCGCCCAGCGCGCCAGGAGCCCAGCGCGCCAGGAGCCCAGCGCGCCAGGAGCCCAGCGCCGGCCGTGCCGCGCTGCGCCGCCCCGCCGAGGCTCGGCCACACTCCGCTCGCCCTTTGGGCGCGCAGCCTGTAGTCTTTCGTCTGGGGGTTCTCCTCATCGCGGCGGCACACAGGGTGATCAAAGAGGGACAGGTCCTCGCCGGACGTTACAAGCTGGTACGGCCCCTGGGTCAGGGGTCGCAGGCTTTCGTCTGGGTTGCGGAGCACCTGGCGCTCGGCTCGCAGGTCGCGGTCAAGCTCATCGACCCCGAGCTCGCGAAGCAGGAAGACGCCCGCGAGCGCTTCCGTCGGGAGGCCACGGCGGCGGCTCAGCTGCGCAGCGCGCACGTCGTGCAGATCCTCGATCACGGCATCGAGGGCGAGCAGCCCTTCATCGTCATGGAGCTGCTCGAGGGCGAAGACCTCTTCGACCGGCTCGAGAGTCGCGAACGGCTCACGCTGCTCGAGGCCGCGACCGTGGTGACGCAGGTCGCTCGGGCGCTCGCACGCGCGCACGCGGCGGGCATCGTCCACCGCGACATGAAGCCCGAGAACGTCTTCCTCTGTCACAACGACGACGAGGAGCACGTGAAGGTGCTCGACTTCGGCGTCGCGAAGATCACCTCGCCGCAGAAGTCCGCGATGAGCAAGACGGGCGTGGGTACGCTCATCGGCACACCGCACTACATGAGCCCCGAACAGGTGAAGGGCCTCACCGAGATCGACCACCGCTCCGATCTCTGGTCGCTCGGCATCATCACCTACCAGATGGTCACCGGCGAGCTGCCCTTCGACAGCGAAGGGGTGGGCGATCTGCTCATCCGCATCACGATGAGCGAGCCCAAGCCGCCCTCGGAGCTCGAGCCCTCGCTGCCCAAGGCCTTCGACGAGTGGTTCGCCCGCGCCTGCCACAAGGACGCCGACAAACGCTTCTCCTCGGCGCGTGAGATGGCCGAAGCGCTCGCCAGGGTGGCGGGCATCGAGAGCAAGGCGAGCCGCGCAGGGGTCGAGAAGGCCTCCGCGGAGGCCGCCTCCGAGCTCGACTGGGAGGAAGTGGAGCTTCCGGGCGCGAGCATCGCTCCGCCGAGCTTGCTCGAGTCCGAGCCACCCGCGGCCCTGCCGCCTCCGCCGCCCGCGCCGCGCGTCGCCCAGCCGGCCGCCGACAACCCCTTCCTCGCGGGCGCGCCCGCGCAGGCCGCGCCCCCCGCGCCGAGGCCTGCTCCGCCTCCTCCGCCGAGGCCTCCTGCGCCCCTCGCTCCCGCGAGCGTTCCGCCCGAGACGCCACATTCCACGCCGCCCGTGTCGCGCATGCCCGCTTCCGCGCGCACGGGCTCGCTGCAGAGCACGGTCGTCGGCGTCAGCGCAGACGACAGCCCCATCGACGTGCTCCCCGAGCTCGACGGCTCGCGCAAGCGCCGCACTTTCTGGCTGCTCGGCATCGCCGCCACGATCGGCGTGCTCGCGCTGGCCGGCACGGTCGTGCGATCGCAGCTCGCGCTCTCGCCGAAGGGCGCCTCTCCCGGCCCCTCGCTCGCCGCGAGCACGGCGATCCCCGCGCCGCTCGCGTCGATCCCACCCGCGCCGACCGTGGAGCCTTCGCCCTCGAGCTCGGCGGCGCTGCCCGCGGCGTCAGGCGGCTCGGCCTCGGATCCGAGCGTGATGAAGAAGCCCACCTCCACGACGAAGCCCGTCGTCGGTGGTGCGGCGCCTCGCCCCAAGCCCGCGCAGAACTCGGGCGAGATCGTGATCGAGATCCCGCTGCCCGACCGCGAAGTGCCGCAGCGGCGCTGAGCGGCGCCGGCGAGCCTCGTGGCTCATGCGCCGGCGAGCGTCGTGGCGGAGGCGCCGACGCCACCAGCGCGCTCGCCGCACGCGGCGACGAGCGTGTGGCTCCGTGCTCAGGGCAGCTTGGGCTCTTCGAGCTGGGTGTTGCAGTCGAGCGCGCCCAGGAAGGCGACGAGCGCGTCGATCTCGGCGTCCGAGAGCTTCTTGTCCTGGAGCAGCGCGCTGCGGTTCTTGTTCTCGATGCCACCGGAGGCCATGAGCACCACCGCTTCGCGCAGCGTCTTCACCGAGCCGTCGTGGAAATAGGGTGCGCTCTTGGAGACGTTGCGCAGGCTCGGGGGCTTGAAGGCGGCCCAGTCGGTGTCTTTCTTGGTCACGCTCATGCGGCCGACGTCGACGTCGGCCTCGGCTTTGTCCTTCGTGCCGATGCCCACGTTGAAGTAGGCGCCATCGGGGGCACCGAAGGCCGTGGAGAAGAACGGCGCGGCGTGGCACATCGCGCACCCGGCTTTGCCGTTGAACAGCTCGAGGCCCTGCTGCTGCTGCTCGGTGAGCGCGCTCTTCTCGCCCTTCGCGTAGCGGTCGTAGGCGGTGTCCTTGCACACGAGCGTGCGCTCGTAGGCCGCGATCGCCTTCACGATCGTCGCGGGCGTCACGCCCTCACCCGGGAAGACCTCGTCGAAGGCCTTCTTGTAGGCGGGGATCTTCGCGATCTCGGCGGCCTTCGCGTCGAGGTTCTCCTTTCCGACGGCCATGTTGCCGCCGGCCCACGCCGCCGTGGCCTGGGCCTCGAGCGAGTCGCTGCGGCCATCCCAGTAGAACTTGCTCAGGTAGGCGACGTTCCAGATCACCGGGCTGTGGCGCGGCAGCACCTTGTCGCCGGGGCCGATGGCGAGCGGATCCTTGCCGCCGTTGCCGTCTTCGTTGAGGTGGCAACTGTAGCAGGCGCGCGAGCCGTCCTTGCTGAGGCGCTTGTCGAAGAAGAGCTGGTGGCCGAGCGCGATCTTCGCGGGCGTCTGCGGGTTGTCGGCGGGCACGGCGACCTCGCCCAGATCATGCAGCAGCGCCGGCGTCGGCGCGGGCGCCGCGCTGGCCGTGGCGGCCGAGCTCGCGGTGGCGCGGGCGCTCGCCGCGGCGGTCGTCGTGGGGCGGGCCGAGCCGGTGGGCGCAGGCTTGGGGTCGTCGCCGCAGCCCGCGTGGAGCGAGGCGGTGGCGAGCCCGAGCACGAGCAACATCGAAGGAGTGGATCGCATCGAGGTAGACCTCCAGGGCGCGCATCGTGGTCGCTCGGCGCGCGCCGCGCCAGGGGGGATCGCGCGCGGGGGTGAATCCTCGGCCGGTCCGTGCGACTCCTCGGTGCGGAGGACACGATGAGCACCGTCGAGATCACGCACGAGAACTTCAAGGCCACCATCAGCAAGCCGGGCATCGTCGTGCTCGACTGGTGGGCGACCTGGTGCGGGCCCTGCAAAGCCTTCGCCCCCGTCTTCGAGGCTGCGTCGAAGGTCCACACCGACCTCGTGTTCGGGAAGATCGACACCGACGAGCAGCAGGAGCTCGCGCGGGCCTTCCGGATCCGCTCGATCCCCACGCTGATGGTCTTCCGCGACGGAATTCCGGTCTTCGCACAGCCCGGCGCCTTGCCGAAGGCCGCGCTCGAGGAGGTCATCCAGAAGGTGCGCGACCTCGACATGGTCGAGGTGAAGAAGAAGATCGAAGCTGCGGCGAAGCCCAAGGTGGCCACCGCCTGAGCGGCCCAGCCGAGGCCGAGCGCCGCGCGCAGAGAGCCCGCGGCGCTCGGGCGCCTCGTGACGCAGCCGGAGCGCGCCGAAAACGACGAACGCCCACGCGGCTATGCGTGGGCGTTTTCGTCGCCGTGCGGCTCGAGCAGGGGCCTCGAGCAGGGGCTCAGTGGCTCGAGCAGGGGCTCAGTTGAGCATCTTGCGCGACAGGTGTTGCAGCGCCTCGACGCTCGCTTGCTCGACCGCCTCCATCATCGCCGCATCGCGTGATTGCTCTCGCACGATGATCGCGTAGCGGTCGCCCTCGACCTCGAAGGCAGCCAGGGGGCGATCGTCGACCTCGTGCGGCGCCACGCGCAGTGGGACTCGAACGTCGAAGGACCCGACCTTGATCTCGACGAAACCCACGATTTCGGCGGAATCGATCATGTCTTGAAGGTAGCCCCTGATCGAGCGCTGGCAAGACCGGTACACGCGGCGCCCGGCTCGCTCTCGGCCGGCCGAGCGGCTGCCCTCCCGCGCCCCCCGGCCCGCGGCTCAGCTCGCCTCGGCCGCGAGCACGCTCGCGATGCGCGAGGTGACCTCGACGTAGATGTGCGCGTCGCTCGCCTCGAGCGCGTCGAGCGCGAGTGGCTCGAGCACGTGCAGGCCGATGCGAGAGGGCACCCAGGGGATGAACGCCGCTCCCCAGAAGGCCACGAGTGCGCGCAGCACCCGCGCGGGCAGGGGCCGCCGTCGGCTCCGGTAGAGCGAGGCCGCGAGGGCTACCACCGACGCGACCGGCAGGGGGCCTCGCCGCATTCCGAAGAGCCGCGCGCCGGTGAGCCACGCGAGGCTGCGCGTGCCGGCGAGGTTCGGCACGGTGACGTGGCTGCCGGTGATCGCGAGCGGCACGACGTGGAGGCGGTGCTCTCGGGCGAGGCGGATCCAGCCGGTGCGGCCGGCGAAGTCCACCTCGCGGGCGCGCCACGACGGGCGCATGCTCTCGTGATCGCCGCCCGGGAAGAGCAGGAGCGGTGCGCCGCTCGCGCGCGCGTAGGCCGCGCCCTCGCGGGTCGCTTCGACCGCGCCGATGGCACGCAAGAGCTCACCGAAGCCCGGGATTCGGAACAGCGCAGGGTGCGCCATCGCTGCGAGAGGCGCGCGACCGCGGGCGCTCAGCCAGGCATCGGCGAGCACCACGGTCTCCACGATGCCGAGGCCCGAGTGGTTCGCGACGAGGAGGAAGTCGTCGTGCTCCGGCAGCCGCTCGAGGCCGCTCGTCTCGAAGGGCCACATCGCGCGCACCGGGCCTCGCAGGGCGCGCTCGTAGGCCCGCACCCAGGCCTCCTCGGCGAGCCCGGGGTGCTCCGAGCTGCGGCCGCGGACGGGGCGCGCGGCCTCGCGCCAGCTCGCTGCGGTGTCTGCCCCCGACGCCATCGTGTCTCCGTCGTACACGAGGCGGTTCGCGGTTGCAGCCCTCGCGCCCCCGTACTTGGTTCCGCCCATGAGCAAGGCCTCCCGCATCGAGCTCGAGGGCACCTTCACGGCCCTCGTCACGCCCTTCACCGCCGACGGCTCGGCGATCGACTTCGACGCCGTCGATCAGCTCGTCGACGCGCAGCTCGCGGGCGGCGTGCGCGGTCTCGTGCCGGTGGGGACCACCGGGGAGTCGCCCACGCTCGACGACGACGAGCAGATCGAGCTCATCCGCCGGGTCGTCGCGCGCGCGGCGGGGCGCGCGCCCGTGCTCGCGGGTACGGGCAGCTTCTCGACGAAGAAGACCGTCAAGGCCTCCAAGGCCGCCGTCGAGGCCGGCGCCGACGGCGTGATGGTCGTCATGCCGTATTACAACAAGCCCTCGCAGGACGGCATGTACGCGCACGTGCTCGAGGTCGCCGCCGCGGTCGACGTGCCGATCGTGCTCTACAACATCCCTGGCCGCTCCGTGGTCGACCTCCTGCCGGAGACGACCGAGCGCATCTGTGCAGCGGCCTCCAAGGTGGTCGGCATGAAGGAGGCCACGGGCAACGTGCTGCGCTGCCAGGAGCTCGTGCGGCGCATGGGCGACAGGCTCGTCGTGCTCTCGGGCGACGACGGCCTCACGCTCCCCATGATGTCGGTCGGCGCGCGCGGCGTGATCAGTGTGACGTCCAACGTCTTGCCGCGCGCGGTCAGCGAGGTCACGTCGCACGTGCTCGCGGGCCGGTGGGAAGAAGCGCGCAAGGCCCACCTCGCGCTGCTCGAGCTGCACGCGCTGATGTTCGTCGAGCCCAACCCTGCGCCCGCGAAGGCCGCGCTCGCGTCGATGGGTCGCATGAGCGCCTCGGTGCGTGGGCCGCTCGTGCCGGCCGGCGAGGCGACGAGGGCGCGTCTGGTCGAAGCCCTGCGGCGCTTCGAGGCGCAGGCGTGAGCGAGCCGCTCGCCATCGCGGTGTCCGGCGCGGCCGGGCGCATGGGTCAAGCCGTCGTGCGCCTCGCCGCGGCCGACCCGGGGCTGCGCATCGTCGGGGCCATCGATCAGCAAGGCTCGCCTGCGCTCGGTCGCGACGTCGGCGACGTCGCCGGCGCGGGCATGCTGGGCGTCGCGATCTCGGGCGATGTCGCTTCGGCCCTGCTCGGCGCCGAGGTGCTCGTCGACTTCTCGGTCGTCGACGCGGTGCCCGCGCTCGCGCGACAGGCCGCGCGCGCGAAGGTCGCCCTCGTCTCCGGCACCACGGGGCTCACGCCCGAGGGCAACGCCGCGCTCGACGAAGCCGCCAAGAGCGTGCCGGTCCTCTGGTCACCCAACATGAGCGTCGGCGTGCACGTGCTGGCGGAGCTCGTGAAGCGCGCGGTGAAGGCGCTCGGTCCGGGCTACGACGTCGAGATCGTCGAGACGCACCACCGGCACAAGGTCGACGCGCCGAGCGGCACCGCGAAGCGGCTCTTCGAGGCCGTCGCCGAGGCGCGCGAGGCGCGCGCGGTGCACGGTCGCGAGGGGCGCCCGGGTGCCCGCTTCGACGACGAGGTGGCGATGCTCGCGCTGCGCGGTGGCGACGTGATCGGCGATCACACGGTGCACCTGCTCGGTACCGGTGAGCGGCTCGAGCTCACGCACCGCGCGACGAGCCGCGATCTCTTCGCCAGGGGTGCGCTCGTCGCGGCCAAGGCCATCGCGGGCAAAGCCGCGCGGCGTTACACGATGGCCGACGTGGTGCCGCCGGTCTGACGCGGCCGAGCTCCGTGGCTGGCCGCGCAGCTGCTCCAGCTCAGCGCTGGCCGCGCAGCTGCTCGAGCTCGGCGAGGGCCTCGGCGAGGCGCGCCTCGGCGTCTCGCCTCAAGCGAGCTTCTTCTTCTGCGCGGCGCGCTTCTTCTTCGGCCTTGCGAGCCTCCGCTTCGGCGCGTCGCGCCTCCGCTTCGGCCTTGCGAGCCTCCGCTTCGGCGCGTCGCGCCTCCTCCTCGGCCCGTCGCGCTTCTTCGTCGGCCCGCGTCTGCAGCCCGTCCACGGCTCGCTCGAGGCGCTCGATGAGCTCCTCGGCGTCCGGCAGCTCGCCGTCGCCCGCGTAGAACCTGAGTTGGTCGCCCGCGATGGCGAGCCCCAGCCCGAGCGTCGCGACGCGGAAGTAGCCTCCCTGCGGGAGGATCGGCGTGTAGGTCGTGGCCCCTGGCCCGGCGAGGCGGAAGCCCCACAGGCGCAAGCGGCCGCGATCGAAGAGGAAGTACTCGGGGATCCCCAGGCGCGCGTAGCGCTCCACGTTCCCGTCGTGATCCTTCTTCCGATCGCCGGAGAGGAAGATCTCGAGCACGAAGTCGAGCCCCTTGCCCTCGGCGCTCACCACCCAGCGGTCGCGCTCGTGCCGCGAGACGTCGAGCACCGCGAAGACGTCGGGCGCGAAGACGCGCTCGCCGGGGTAGTAGATCGGCAGCTCCGAGCCGACGTACAGGCTGCGCCCCGTGCGCGCGAAGTAGCGCTCGAGCGTCTTGCGCGCGTTCACCTTGGGGTTCCAGTGCCGATCCCCCTCGGGGGGCAGGGCGTCTTCCCACTCGGACGGGAGCGCGTCGACCAAACGCTCGCGCTGCGCCGGGCTGAGCGCGTCCCACACCTCCGTCGGAGGCGCCCTCGGATCGTCGGGATCGATCGCCCAATCGCGCTGCGTCACCCCACGAAGCCTAGCACCGGATACGCGCTCTCGACGCCGGCCCCGGAGGGCGCGCGTGCCTTCCCGGTTCGTCTGCCTCCGCCCCTGGGTTAGACCCGGGGCATGACCCCCGAAGCGATCGCCCAAGGCCAGCTCGACGCGTACAACGCCCAGGACCTCGACGGCTACATGGCCTTCTTCGCGGACGACTGCGTCGTCGCGGATCTGAACGGCCCGGTCACGATGAGCGGCGCGGCCGAGATCCGCGAGCGCTACGCGGCCATGTTCGCGCGCTACCCGCACAACCGCGCGGAGCTCGTGCAGCGCATCGTCGTCGGAGGCACGGTCATCGATCACGAGGACGTGGCGCGCGAGCCGGGCGGCGAGCGCTTCCGTGTGGCTGCGATCTACACGATCCGGGGCGGCAAGATCGCGCGCGTCGACTTCGTGCGCTGAGGCCTCGCTGGCGCCGGTGTCGTCGGCGGCTCAGCGCGCCACGGGCAGCACGCGCACCGCATCGCCCGCGCTCCGTCGCTCGGGATCCGCCGAAGCGTGGATGATCGCGGCCCTCCGTCGCGCGGGACGGAAGGGATCGTCCGGAGGGCTGCCGAGCTCGCGCGCGACGCTGGGGTCGCGCAGCATCGCGCGCAGCTCGAGCGCCATGCCGCGCACCTCTCGGGGCTGCGAAGCGTCGCCGTAGAGCTTGCGTGCCTCCTCCAGGCAGCTCGGTCCGAGCATCGACAGGGCCCAGAAGGCGTCCTGGACGGCCTGCTCGGTCGCGCGCCGGGCGGCGCGGAGCACGAGCCCGCAGGCCTCGCGGGGGCGCAGGCGGCCGAGCTCGACCGCGGCCATCTCGCGTACCTGGCGGTCCTTCGCGAGCAAGCCGAGCGCGAAGCGAGCGTCGCCGCGCTCGGCGAGCGCGAGCACCACCCTGGCCTGCGGCCCCACGCGCACGAAGCCCCGCTGCTCGTCGCGGAGCGAGTCGAAGCGCCGGATGTGCTGGCTCATCGCGAGCTCGAGCCTGCGCACGGCGCCCTCGCTCGCGCCGGGCAGCTCGAGCTTCATCGCCTCCTCCGCCGCGAGCCAGGGCGCGGCGCCGTCTTCTCGGGCGTCGCCGTACAGCGCCTCGAGCTCGCGCGCCGCGACGGCGTCGCCGAGCGCGCTCAGCGCGACGAGGTGGAGCGCGCGTTTGTGGGGATCGTGACGGTTGTCGCTGCGATCCCCCGCCACGTCCGGGTCCTTGCGGCGCAGGCCGAGCTCGCGGCGCAGCTCGGCGAGCGCGCGGCCCCAGCGAGCATCGCCGGGTGGCGCGGCCCTCGCACGCGCGATGAGACGCAGCATGCTCTCGAGGCGGTGGCGGTAGAGCAGCGTAGGCACCTCTTCTGGCGCTTCGCCCGGGTAGGCTGCGGGCATGAGCTTCGAGTAGCAGTTCACGCCCCGCTGGGTGCGCAGGTCGGTGGAGAGCTCGGCGCGCAGCGCGGCGAGCAAAGGCGCATCGCCGAGACGCAGCCTGGCGGCGAGCACGTCGCAGGCTTCGTCGGCGCGTGGCAGGCGCTGCAGCACGGCGAGCCGCGCGGCGCTCGGCGTGCGCAGGTAGGGCAGCGCCTCGCGCAGGAGGGCCTCGTCGCCCATCGCGCGCTCGTCGGCGGGCTTCGCGCGACCCTGCGCCACACGCTCCACGACCGAGGCGGCGTAGTCCTCCGCGGCGCGGGGTGCCATGCGATCGAGCGCCTCGAGCGTGGCGATCCAGAGCAGCGAGTGGCTCCGGTCTTCGCGCGCGGCGAGACCTCGCACCACGGCCTCGGCGCCGGCCGCGTCTCCGAGGTCGCCCAGCGCACGGACCGCCTGGAACCGCAGGTCGAGCGCCTCGAACACCTCGTGTCCCTCTTCGGGCACGGGGCGCTCGAGCATGCGGCGCAGGCTCTCGAGGGGGCGCCTGTCGAAGCTCGTGGCGAGCGCGCGTAGGTTGTCGACGCGCCACGAGTGCGCGTGCGTGTGATGCAGGAAGCGCGCGCCGATCGGGGCCTCCACCACCTCGACGATGCCGTCGGCGCCCCGGTGGAAGCCGAGGCAGCGGTGGTCGTTGTCGGCCTGCGCGAGCCGCAGCACCGGAGGCTCGGGTGGTCTCGGTGTGCTCGGCACGTCGAGCGGGAGCGGATCGGCGATCGCCGTGTCGATGCCGATGAGGGGCGCGATCTCGAGCACCGGCGGCGCCTGCCTGCGCCGGAGCGGCACGAGCGTGCTCGCGAGCTTCGGCGCGTCGACGCGCGGCGCGGGCTCGAGGCGTGGCGAGCGGCATACGAGGTGACGCTCCGGGAAGAGCCCCTGGTAGGACTGCGCCTCCGCGCCGCGGGCGCAGGTGAGCGTCGCGAGCAGCGCGAAGGAGGCCGCGAGGCATCGGCCCCACATCATCGCGCGCCTCGCTGCTCGTCGATCAGCGAGAGCGCCACGTCGGCGGGCTCTCGCATGTCGCAGTGGAGCCTGAAATCGAAGGCGCGATCGGTGTAGAGCACGCTCGCCCAGAGTGGGGCCTGATTCTCGCCGACCGCGACCCTGTGGCTCGCCTCGACCCAGAGCTCGTCGTCGACCACGTCGACCTTGCGTACGTAGAGGTCTTCGCGTCCGCCGCGGGCGTAGCTCGGCATCGGCAGCGCCAGCTCTTCTGCGTGGCCGGAGGGGTCCACGCGGAAGAGCTCACGCCCGGTCGCGTAGAAAGCCGTGCCGTCGCGACGCCTCGCGACCGAGAGCAGCGGGCGCTCGATCGGTGGGGCGAGCGCGCTCCACGCGCGGCCGTCGAAGCGCGCCGCGTAGGTGTTGCGTTCGTCGATGGGTGCGAAGGGCTCCCAGGCGACGAGCAGCACGTCGTCGTCGGAGAGCGCGTCGAGCTCCAGGTTCACGATGCCGTCGAGCTCGCTCGCGAGTGGTGCGCGCGCGAGCTGCCAGCGCGAGGCGCCACGCTTGCCGTGCGCCACGACGATCTCCGGCTCGGGCAGGTTCTGGGGGGCGTCGTCGTCGCAGCGCCCCGCGACGATCACGCCGCCCTCGGGCGAACTCGTCGAGGCGAGCGGCACGAAGTGCAGGCCTGGTGTGCACATCGAGGACTCCGGCAGCGCGGGCAGCGCGGCCGCCGCGCGCGGCCTGTCGACGGAGGCGCCCGAGCCGCGGGGGCTCCAGCCTCCGGGGCCGAGGCGATATCCTTCGGCGCGGCGATCGAAGAGCACACCCGTGCCGCCTGGTGCGTAGCGCGTCTCGATGCGGAGCAGCCAGGCCTCCTCGAGCGAGGGGCCGCCGAGCTCGAGCTCGGCGCCGACGTAGCCACGCGCGTCGCGCGGCAGCCCTGCGAGCAGCCTCGGATCGAAGCCCGGACCCTCGGGCGCGAGCACGGCGATCGACTGTGCCGCCGCGAGCTCGTCGCCCGGGAGCCAGCCGCGCAGGTCGTAGCCGGTGTCGCCGTACACGACGAGCCTGCGATCGCCCAAGGCCCGCATCGACAAACGCGCGCAGGGGCCCTCTGCGACGATGGCGAGCTCGCCAGCGCGCGCCGCGCTCGGGGGTCGAGGCTCCGGGCCCGCGCTCGGCGCAGCGCAGCCGAGCGACGCGACGAAGGAGAGCGCGAGGGGGAGAGCCGAGGGGCGAGGCACCGGCCTCGGAGCGTAGCCGAAGCGGCGGCCTTCGCGCCCTCAGCCCTCGAGAGGCGCGAAGAGCTCGTCCACGTCTTCCTCGGAGAGCTTCGTCGACTCGCTCGGTTCGTCGCCGAGCACCGCGCCGAGCAGGCGACGCTTGCGGTCCTGCAGGCGCAAGACGCGCTCCTCGACGCTGCCCGCTGCGTACATCGAGTGCACGAAGACCGGGCGCGACTGCCCGATGCGGTAGGCGCGATCGGTGGCCTGCGCCGTGGCGGCCGGGTTCCACCACGGATCGTAATGGACGACGGTGTCGGCGCTCACGAGGTTGAGGCCCGTGCCGCCCGCCTTGAGGCTGATGAGGAAGACGT
>CALKVW010000116.1 GCA_938004785.1 uncultured Polyangiaceae bacterium | reverse complement strand
CTGCGAGCGCCCCGGCCGCGCCCCGCTGATGCTCCTCCGGGAGCTCCGCGGGGCGTCGGCGTTTCTCGGCCCCCGTGGGGCAGCGTCTTCGTGAGCGGAGCCCGCGTCCGATGAGCGCACCGAAGAACCCCTACAAGAAGCCCGATCGCTTCACGAAGGCTGCCAAGAGCGAGGGTTTCCCCGCGCGCAGCGTCTACAAGCTCGAAGAGATCGACAAACGCGTCCGCCTGATCCGGCCGGGGCAGCGCGTGCTCGATCTGGGCGCGGCCCCGGGCTCGTGGTCGATCTACGTCGCGCGCACGATCGGCAGGACCGGCCGCCTGCTCTCGGTCGATCTCTCGCCCATCGCCGCCATCATCGGCCCCAACGCCACCGTCGTACAGGGCGACGCCTTCGAGCTCTCGCCCGAGCTGCTCGCCGAGCACGGCCCCTTCGACGTCGTGCTGAGCGACATGGCGCCGTCGACGACCGGCAACCGCGACTCCGATCGCTACCGCAGCTACGAGCTCGTCATGCGCGCGCTCGAGGTCGCGCGAGCGCACGGCAAGCCGGGCTCGAGCTTCGTCGCCAAGATCTTCATGGGCCCCGAGTACGAAGACGCGCGCCGCGCGCTGCGCGAGACCTACGCCGAGGTGCGTACGCTGCGCCCGGAGACCGTGCGCAAGAACAGCGTCGAGGTCTTCTTCGTCGCGACGGGCAAACGCGAGCAGCCCGCGGGCCCCTGAGCTCGCCTCAGCCCGCGTCGAGGGCCTCGCGCAGCAGCGCCGGCCGGTCGGTGATGATCGCGTCGACGCCGAGCGCGGCGACGCGCCTCGCTTCGGTCGGCTCGTTCACCGTCCAGGTCACGAGGTAGCGCCGCGCGCCGAGCGCGCGCACACGCGCCCCGGTGACGAGCTCGCTCGTGAGGTGCAGGCCCTCGAGGGGCGCCCGACGCGCCACGCCGAGCGCCAGCTCTCGGTACCAGGAGCGGTGGACGAGCAGCCCGTGGGCACGCCGCGGCACGAGCGCGTGGTGCGCGAGCAGCGTCCACGGATCGAAGGACGAGATCACCAGATCGTGAGCTCGCCGCCACGCGCCGAGGAGGCGCGCGACGGCGCGCACCGTGGCCACGCGATCACGCACGTCGTGCTTGATCTCGACGTTGAGCCCGAGCCCGAGCGCCCAGCTGAGCTCGAGCGCCTCCTCGAGCCTCGGCACGCGCTCGTCGCTGCCCTCGAGCGCGAGCGTCGAGAGCTCGGCGTAGCTCAGCGCTTCGGCCTCACGCGGGTCGCCGGTCACGCGCGCCAGGCTGGGGTCGTGCAGCACGATCACTTCGCCCGAGCCGCAGAGGCGCACGTCGATCTCGACGGCGTCGGCGCCTTGCCGCGCAGCCTCGGCGATCGCCGCGAGGCTGTTCTCCGGGCGAGCCCCACGTACGCCTCGGTGGCCCACGATCGCGGGGCGCGCGCGGCGTCGTCGGAAGGCGTCGGGCGCGTGGCTCACGGCGCGACATGCTACGCGAGCGGCTGCCTCGCGTAGCATGCCGGGCGTGATTCAACGCGGACCCCGACCGACCGCCGTGCTCGCGATGGGCGGGCACGCATTCATCCGGCCCGGCCAGCGCGGCACCGAGGAGGAGCAGGCCGAGAACGCGCGCCGCATCTCCGAGCGGCTCATGACGCTCGTCGAGCGCGACTACAACCTCGTCATCACGCACGGCAACGGACCGCAGGTGGGCAACTTGCTCCTGCGCAACGCGACGCCGGGCGTGCCGGAGACGCCGCTCGACGTGCTCGTCGCGCAGACCGAGGGCAGCCTCGGCTACTACCTGCAGCAGGCGATGCTCAACGAGCTGAGGCGGCGCGAGGTGCACCGCTTCGTCGTCACGGTCGTCACGCAGGTGCTCGTCGATCGCGCCGACCCGGCCTTCGCCTCGCCGCAGAAGCCCGTCGGCCCCTTCATGTCGAAGGAGGAGGCCCTCGAGCGCGCCGCGCGGCTCGGTTGGGTCGTCGGCGAAGACGCGGGCCGCGGCTACCGCAGGCTCGTCGCTTCACCCGATCCGAGCCAGGTGCTCCAGCATCGCATGGTGCGCCAGGCCGCCGAGTCCGGGCACATCGTGATCGCCGCGGGCGGTGGTGGTGTGCCGGTCGCGGTAGGCGACGACGGCGACTACGAGGGAGTGGAGGCCGTCATCGACAAGGATCTCAGCTCCAGCCTGCTCGCGAACGAGGTCGCCGCCGATCTGCTCGTGATCCTCACCGCGGTCGATCAGGTCTACCTGGGCTGGGGCACACCCGAGCAGCGAGGCCTCGGCGCCGTCACGCTCGCCGAGTGCGAGCGCATGGTCGCGAGCGGCGCCTTCCCGCCGGGCTCGATGGGCCCGAAGGTCGACGCGGTGCTGCGCTTCCTGCAGCGAGGAGGCAAACGCGCGCTCATCACGAGCCCGGAGCTGCTCGCGAGCGCGCTCGACGGCGCGGCGGGCACACACTTCATCGGCCGGATCTGAGCGCGGGCGCGCCGCTCAGAAGCTGCCCGAGAGGCCGAAGGGCCTGAGGCCGATCGTGAGCACCGGCGCCTCGCGGCGCGACTCTCGCTGGTTCTGCTCGACGTCGCGCGCGAGCCCTCGCAAGAGCGCGCGGTTGTAGCGCTCGGCGTAGAGGCGCGCGTCGCGCTCGGTGAGCTGGTGGTTGGTGATCGTTCCGTCGGGGTGCAGCGCGACCATGAGCGCAGGCACGCCGAAGCCGAAGAGGCCGGCGACGCCCAACACCAAGGCCGTGAAGTTCCCGGCCTGGACCTCGTTCTCGTGCACGATCAGGCCGACCCCGAGCGCGGCCGCGCCTGCGCCTAGCGCGGCGCTCGCGCTGAGGATGACGAGCTCGGGAGTGTTGCGACGACCGGTGAGATCCGCGAGCTCGTCCGAGCCCGTCACGTGCTCGAAGCGCCGCGCGAACTCCGCCTCGGTGAGCGTCGGATCGTCGCTCGAGTACCAGTCGATCACGCCCGTCGTCCACACCGACTTGTTCAGCTTGGCGCCGTCGAGCTTCTCGTCCGGCAGACCCTGCACGAAGGCCCAGCTCGAGCCCTCCGTGGTGACCGAGACGCGCTCTCGCTCGTAGAGGCGCCTGACCATCTCCGGCGCGGTCGCTTCGGTGATCCCCGCGGCGCGCGCGACCCCGAGCGGCCCGAGCGCGTCGCCCTGAGCACGATCGGTCACCGTGATCAGCGCGGCCACGTAGCCTCGCACCTGGCGCTTCTGCAGGATCGAGAGGGCCACCTCACCCGAGGCGCTCGCCACGAGCGGGACCTCCACCGAGCCCAGGGCGCGGCCCTCCTCGCCCGTCGCATAGCTGCCGTCGCCGTGGATCAGCGCGCTCACGTAGCCGTAGCCGCAGCCCTTCTCCGCGCAGCATGCGTCGTAGGCGGCCGTGTCGACCCGGCCGAGGCGTTTGTCGGTCTTCAGATCGTAGACGAAATGCGTGGCTCGCCGCGCGTCGGCCGAGAAGCCGAAGGCGCCCAGCACGGCGCCCGCGCGCGCGCCGGCCGAGAGCTCCTCGGCGTAGCTGAAGTGGCTGGCGAGCGGCGTCTCGCGTGGCTCGCTGAGGTGCTCGGCGCAGGGGTTCGCGCGCGCCGTCTCCTCGAGGCTGCGCCCGGGCTCCGGGGCCACGGGCAAGACGCGCCCGAGCAGGCTGTCGTCCTCGGTGGGGAGCGGCAAGAGCACGTAGGAGGGCCCGAGCGGGTTGCCGTCCGCGGCGCTCGTCGCGGCGCTCCGTGGCCGGGGCACGGAGCCGCAGGCGGTCGAGAGCGCCGCCGCGAGCAGCGCGGCGGCGAAGCACGTGGCCGAGACGGGCGAGGTGGGCGCGGAGCGCATCGACGGAGTCTCCTGGGCACGCGCTCCGCGCGCGTGGCTTGGGGCCCCCCCGACTACGCTCGGAGCAGCGACGATCTCCCCGGCGAGCACGATCAGAACGCGTTCTCCCCCGTGAGCGCCTGACCGAGCACCAGCGTGTGCACCTCGTCGGTGCCCTCGTAGGTGTAGACGCTCTCGAGGTTCAGCATGTGTCGCACCACGGGGTACTCGAGCAAGATGCCGTTGGCGCCGAGCAGGCTGCGCGCCTCGCGCGCGATCTGGAGCGAGACGCCGACGTTGTTCTTCTTGCAGAGCGAGACCTGTGCCGGGAGGAGCGCACCCTGCTCCTTCAGCCTGGCGAAGTGCACGACCATGATCTTCGCCTTCGCGATCTCCACGGCCATGTCGGCGAGCTTCTTCTGCACGAGCTGCTTGCCCGCGATCGGCTTGCCGAAGACCTTGCGCTCGCGCGTGTAGGAGAGCACCGCGTCGAAGCAGGCGCGCGCGGCGCCGAGCGCTCCGAAGGCGATGCCGAAGCGCGCCTGCGTGAGGCAGGAGAGCGGCCCTCTGAGACCCTCGACCCCGGGCAGCACGTTCGCCTCCGGCACACGCACGTCGCTCAGCACGATCTCGCCCGTGGGGCTCGCGCGCAGGCTCATCTTGCCGTGCATGGTCGGGGTCTCGAAGCCCTTCATGCCGCGCTCGACCACGAAGCCGCGGATGCTCTTGGGGTCGTCGCCCCGGGTCTTCGCCCACACGACCGCGAGATCGGCGACCGGCGCGCTCGTGATCCACATCTTGGCGCCGTTCAAAATCCAGTCCGAGCCGTCTTTCACGGCGCGGGTCTTCATCGCACCCGGATCGCTGCCCGCGTCGGGCTCGGTGAGGCCGAAGCAGCCGATGAGCTCGGCCTTCGCCATGCCCGGCAGCCAGCGCTGCTTCTGCTCCTCCGAGCCGTAGGCGTGGATCGGGTACATCGCGAGGCTGCCCTGCACGCTCGCGAAGCTGCGCAGGCCGCTGTCGCCGTACTCGAGCTCCTCGAGCGCGAGCCCATAGGCCATCGGGCTCATGCCCGCGCAGCCGTAGCCGTGGAGCGAAGCGCCGAGCAGGCCGAGCTCCGCGATCTCCGGGATGAGATCGCTCGCGAACTGCTCCTTGGCGAAGAGCTCCGCCGCGCGTGGCAGGTAGCGCTCGGCGACGAAGCGCCGCACGGTGCTGCGGACCATCTTCTCCTCCTCGCTGAGCAGGTGGTCGATCGCGAGGAGCTGTTCGAGGGGCAAGGGCTCGGCCATGGGGAGGCTATATCGCGATTCCCGACGCGCGTTCAGCGCCAAGCGGAGCGGCGCGACGGCTTCGCCATTCGCCGCTGCTCGGCGCCTCCCCTCGGGGAACTTGGCCCCCACGCACGCGGCTTGCTACCGGCGGAGCGATGCGGGCTCTCCTGCTCGGCCTCCCGATCTTCGCGCTGGCCGCCTCGGCGGTGAGCTGCCTCGGGCTGCCCGTCGATCGCTGCGAGCTCGGCGCCGTGGGCTCGACGCGCGCGCTCCAGACCGTCGGCGCTTCGCTCGCGCTGGAGCTCGGCGGGCTCGTGGAGGAGGAGCGAGCGCGCGCGGAGGTCGAGCGTGGTCGGGTCGCACGCGTGGCCGCGAGAGGAGGCGCCTCGCGAGCGCGCGCGGCTGCGACGGCCGAGCCCAAGGGGCAGCTCGGCGCGGGAGCCGCCTCCGGCGACGACGAAGAGGAGCTCGCCGCGGACTGGGGCGTCGAGCCCGACGCGATGGGGAGCGCGCCCGCGCCGAGCGCGCGGCGCTCGCGCCACGAGCCGGACCCCGGCGATCGCGACGCGCTCCTGGCGAGCATCGCGCGCGAGACCTGGATCTACGCCGAGCCGAAGAAGAGGGCTCGGCGCATCGGCTACCTGCGCGCCGGATCGGTGGTGCAGCGCGGCGCGGAGCCCGTCGCCGGCCCGGGCTGCAAGGGCGGCTGGTACCGCATCGCGCCGCGCGGCTACGTCTGCGCGGAGCGCACCGCGACGCTCGACGCCTACCACCCGGTCGTCGAGGCCTCGCGCACGAGGCCGAAGCTCGACGGCCTGCCCTACGATTACGTGATGAGCCGCATGCCGACGCCGACGCTCTACGCGAGGCTGCCGAGCGAAGAGGAGCAGCGGCGCGCCGAGCCCGACCTCGGCCACTTCACCCGGAAGCACGCGGCGACGCAGCGCGACCCCTCCTACGTGCCGCTGCCCGAGCCGGGCGCGCTGCCGCCTGCGCTGCTCTATGGCGGCTCCCTGCCTGGCCTGGCCGACGACAAGCCGCGCTCGCCCTCCGCCGTCGTGCTCGGCCAGGCGCGCATTCGCTCCGGCTATGCCCTGCTCGCGCAATTCGATCACGAGGGCCGCCGCTTCGGGCTCACCACCGAGCTCAGCCTGATCCCACTCGATCGCACGCGCTGGGTGCCGCCTTCGAGCTTCCACGGGCTCGCGCTCGATCCCCAGACGCCTCTGCCCGTCGCATTCGTGATGAAGCGACACGCGAATCGCTACGCCGAGGTCCAGGGCGGGGGCATGAGCCAGGGGGCGAAGCTCGCCTTCCGCGAGGCGGTCGCGCTCACCGGGCGGTCGGCGAAGGGAGGCAGCTACCTCGAGGCGCGCGACGGCAGCTGGGTGCGCGCCGAGGACGTGCGGGTGATCGAGCCCATGCAGCGGCAGCCCGCCTGGGCGAACGGGCAGCGTCGCTGGATCGACGTGTCGATCCTGAAGCAATCGCTCGTGGCTTACGAGGGCACGCGGCCGGTCTACGTGACGCTCGTGTCCACCGGCCGCGACGGCCTGGGCGACCCGAAGAAGACGCACTCGACGATCCAGGGCGCTTTCCTGGTGCACACCAAGCACCTGACCGTGACGATGGACGGCGACGACGACGGCGACGAATTCGATCTGCGCGACGTGCCCTTCGTGCAGTACTTCACCGAGGGCTACGCATTGCACGCGGCCTATTGGCACGACGACTTCGGCACGCCGCGCAGCCACGGCTGCATCAACCTCGCGCCGCGTGACGCGGCCTGGCTCTTCGGGTGGACGACGCCCGACGTGCCCGAGGGCTGGCACGCCTCCTTGAGCCTCAAACACGGCACGCTCGTGCATACGCACCCCTGAGCGCGCGGCCTGCGCGGCGCTCAGATCTTCGTCGCCACGACCGCGACGCCGCCTCCCCAGGGGCCCTCGAGCCCGAGCGGCCTCGCCTCGACCGAGTAGCCCTTCCCCCGCAGCAATCGTTCGGCCTCCGGCCTGAGGAAGCGCAGATAGAACATCACGAAGGGTGGGTCGAAGAGCGCATTGCGTAGGTGCATCGCGGCGTTGAAGGCGCGCGAGACGAGCGCGCGCCGCGCATGCCAAGCAGGGCGCTCACCGGTCACGAAGACGAAGCGCCCGCCCGGGCGCAGCACGCTCCGCACGCGCTCGACGAGCCCGGGCATCGCCGCCTCCGACAGGTGTCCGAGCGCGCCGAAGCAGGTCACGAGATCGAAGGGGCCCTCGACGTCGAGCGCGAGCACGTCGCCCCTGTGGAGCTCGAGGCGCGCCTCGCTCGCGATGCCTTCGAGCGAGGCGCGGGCGACGTCGAGCATGGCTCGGCTGAAGTCGACGCCGACCAGGCGGCGCTTCGTGCGCGGGGCGAGCAGCTCGAGCGCGGCGCCGGTGCCGCAGCAGAGATCGAGCGCGTCGTCGACGGTGGCGATGCCCTCGAGCGCGCGCTCGATGACGATCGCGGGCGTACGGAAGGGCGTGCGGTCGAACTTGGGCGCGAGCAAATCGTAGCCGCGCTCGGTCGACGACATCGCCTGCTCGTAGAGCTCGCGCAGCGTGGGGCCGCCGGGTCCGAACATGGAATGCTGCGACGATAGCGAGGGGTGCTACTTCAGTTCGCGCCGCCCGCGCCGCCGGCGCCGGGCTGGCCCACACCGCCGCCGGGGGGCGGCGGCCTCAGCGTGATGCAGGCGCCGCCGCCGCTCGCGTAGGCGCTGAGGGCGTTCTCGTAGGGGTAGGCATAACCGAAGAGCATGCACATCTCGTTGTCGCCTACGCCCTCGACGATCGGTTTGTCGAAGGTGTTCTGCCAGGTGCAGCCATAACGAAAGCCCCCGGCCTGGGAGACGTCGACCGGCGGGTCGTACATCGCGATGAGCCCGTCGGGGTTGTAGCCAGGCGTGTCGAGAAAGAGCGCGCCGCTCGTATCGCCGGGCGCACCATTGGAGAGGCCCGCGTAGCAGCGCCGCCCGAGCTTGTGCATGTGCGGCATGACGCTCACGATGTGCATGCTCTGCGGCGCCGCGCAGCTCGCCTCGACCGTGAGCGCCGAGTGCGGGGCGATCTCGAAGCCGCTGTAGACCCAGATGAAGGGCCCGAGCAGGTGCGTCACCTTCGACTCGTCGATGGTGTACCACTCGTAGGCCGGCGCGAGCTCGAGCGGCTCCGGGGTGGTGTTCAGGTAGTGCATCCGGAAGACGATCTCCCAATCGTCGCCGATGGGGAAACCCATGCCGTCGGGGAAGACGCGCCACTCGGTGCCCTCGTACTGGGTCGTCGAGCCGAACAGCACCGTGCCGCCGGCGAGCACGTCGTCGGCCTCCCCCGAGATCTGGCTCTCGTCCGGCGGGCAAGAGCGGAAGCCCTCACCGGTCTTGGGGCGCGCGGTGATGTTGCCGTGGTGCATGCCCTTGGTCGTCGTCATCTGGCCGCCGCCGACGACCTTCGAGGGGCCCACCAGCTCGAGCGGCGCGATGAAGCAGGGGTGGGTCTCGTCGCCGGGGGCGAGGATGGTCGGCGGAAGCGCGACCGAGAAGCCGCCCACGGTGAAGGCCGGAGGCTCCTGCTTGGACTTCGTCGCGTCCGGTGGCTCGTAGGCTCCACCCTGGCCACCACCGCCGCCCTGGCCTTGGGCCGGATCGTCACCGCAAGCGGCCGAAGCGGCGAGCGCGAGGAGGAGGGCGAGGCGAGGCGGAGCGAAACCCGACTGCATGGTCAGCCATTGTGGCGTGCCTCCGCCCCGGAGGAAACCCCGCGCGTAGCCCCGGCTCGCTTGGGGCTCGTGAGCCCTTCGCTCCACCGTGGTGAAGGAGCCTCAGCGCCCGCGGGAGGCGCGCAGCCGCGCGGCGCGCTCCGCTTCGTTGGCTTCGGCCTCGGCGAGGGCCTCGCTGTCTCGCTCGCTCTCGGTGGCCTCGCTCGGAGCGTCGTGCGCGGCCGGCGCGAGCCCGACCGCGCGCAGGGCCTCGGCGAGCTCGCCGCGGCCGGCGAGCGCGAGGGCTGCGCGCAGCGTGGGCTCCGCGGTCGCGTCCTCCGCGATCCGGAAGCGCCTGCGCAGCGCGGGGTCGTCGGTCTTCGAGCCGGCGTAGGCCGCCGCGATGCGCGCCTCGAGCGGTGCTTCGGCCGTCTCCACGAGGCTCGCGAGCGCCTCCGGCTCCACCGCCGCGCTGCGGTAGCTAGCGCCGCCGAGATCCCTGAGCTCGCCGAGGTCGCGCTGCCAGGCCTCGAGCCCGCGCCCGCGCCTCAGGAGGCGCTCGGCGAGCGCGGCGCTGGCGGCTCGCCGGTCGGCGGAGAGCGCCGCGTGGATCGCGTCGTGGAGCTCTTCGCGCGCGCGCAGCGCGTCTTCGTGGCGACCGCTGTGGAAGACCGTCGTGGCGTCGAGCACCTGGGTGAGCGGACGCACGCCGCTCGGCCGTAGACGCAGGACGCGACGTTCCACGATCCCGCCCGTGTGCTCGGCGTCGCTCGCGACGAGCAGCTCGAGCCCCTCGGGGTGCCGCTCCACCGAGCGCAGGCGCGCGTAGGGCACGAACTCCGGCGAGCGCCCCTCGAAGGCGAGCCCGTCGCTGCCGACGACGACCCAGCGCTCCTGCATCGCGCGCTTCAGCGCCCAGAGAAAGGCGCTCGAGGCGAGCACGGCGAACACCGCGCTCAGATCGTCGCCGCCGTAGCCGAAGAGCACCGCGATGAGCCACCAAGTGCTCAGGAGCAGCGCGAAGCCGCCCACGAGCACGCCGAGCCAGGTGAGCGCGCTCATCGTCGCGCTGAGGCCTCCACGCGCGAGCATGACGCGCTTGGCGTTCCACCTCGCACCGCCGACGCGCAAGAGCTGCTCCGCGCGCGCCGGGTCGGCGAGCTCGATGACCACACGATCGCCGCCGCGCCAGTCGAGCTCGACGACCGCCTTGCCGTCGTTGCGGTGCCAGACCTGCCTGCGGGTCGCGCGTGTGTGGTCGCGCTCGAAGGGGCGTCGATCGTCGCGCAGGATGCGCAGCTTGGTGTCGCTGACCTGCACACGCGCGAGGCCACGATCACCGGCGGGCAGGAGCTGTCGACGCGCGAAGAACTCGTAGATGGGCCAGGCGACGACGAGCAGCCAGAACACCCAGGACTTCAAGAGGAGCGCGGCGAGCACGCCGACGGCGGCGGCGACGAGGGTCGCGCGCCTGCCGACGGTGCGATCGCCGAGGTTCACGATCGCCTCGACGTCGCGGCCCGAGCTCGGTCCGCTCGAAGGACCGTCGGGCTCGGGCATCGCGCGGGGGCTCACCCTGCCTGTCCCGAGTAGCCGAGCGCTTCGAGCACCTCGGTCGCGACCATCGCCGCGAGCTTCGCGTAGAGCTCTCGGCCCTCGTCGGCGCTCGCCTCCGCCGGAGCGCCCGCGTAGGCCTCTTCCATGCCCATCGAACGGAAGCCGTGGTGCCCGGCGCGGATGCCCTCGGAGAGCGAGATCGGCACCTCCGGCAGCGCGCGCGCTCGGTGCAGATGCACCTCGGCGGGGCGCGTCGCGAGCACGAGCGAGGTCTCGTAGCGCCCTGCGTGGCAGGCGCCGCTCTTGAACTCTTCCGAGAGGGTGCGCGCCCATCGCCGGCTCAGCGGACAAGCCACGGAGGCCTGAGCGTGGGTGTGGCCCTCGAGCGCCGCGCGCACCGCGGCGTCGTGGGCGGGCTCGAGGTGGTTGTTCACGAGGCAGACGTGCGCGGCGCCTGCACGGAGGTGCGCGCCGATCACCGCGTGCAGGAAGCTCGTCAGCGCGGCCGCGGGCAGGCTCACCGCGCCCGCGAAGCCCTGGGCGAAGTCGGTCACGCCGTAGGGGATCGGCGGCGCGACGAGGCCCACCACGCCGGCCTGCTCGAGCAGCGGCAGGGCAGCCTCGGCGGCGCCCTCGGAGAGGTAGATGTCGGTCGCGAGCGGGAGGTGCGGCCCGTGCGGTTCGATCGAGCCCACGGGTTGGAGGATCGCGACGGGGCGCCTGCCCTCGAGCAGCGCGCGGAGCTCCTCGGTGGTGAGCGAAGCGAGCGTGCGCCCGGTGGGCAGGCGGTGCCCGCCGGTGACGGCAGGGAAGGAGGGCAGCGTGGCCACGTCTTCAGTGCCCCCGCGGGTTCTCGTGCCGCGCTTCGCGCTCCTTGAGCGCCTTCTTGTCGATCTTGCCTCGGTCGTTCTTCGGCAGCTCGTCGACGAAGACGACGAAGCGCGGGTACTTGTGTCTGCTGAGCGCGCTCTTCACGTGCTCGCGCAGGGCGTCTGCGAGCTCGGCCCTGGCCTGGTCGCTCGAGGCGCGCGCCGCGGCCTCGGCCCGCAGCGTGACGAAGGCCTTCACCTTGGTGAGCCCCTCGTCCTCGCAGCCGATGACGGCCGCGAGCGCGACGGCAGGGTGGTTGCACAAGCAATCTTCGACCTCGGTCGGCGCCACCCACACCCCCGAGACCTTGAGCAGATCGTCGGCCCGACCGCTGAACCAGAGGTAGCCCTGATCGTCGAGGCGGAAGAGGTCGCCGGTGCGGCACCACGGCCCGAGGAAGGTCGCGAAGCTCTTGTCGCGGTCTTCGAAGTAGCCCATCGCCGCCGATTCGCCGCGCACCCACATCACGCCGGTCTCACCGACCGGCAGCGCCTCGCCACCGGGTTCCCGCGCCTCGGTGGGGAGGATCTTGAGCTCGTAGCCCTCGACGACGCGCCCGAGCGAGCCGGGCTTCACGTCGCCCGGACGGTTCGAGCAGTAGATGTGGAACATCTCCGCCGAGCCGATGCCGTCGTAGACCTCGGCGCCGAAGCGCGCCGTGAAGCGCTCGAGCAGCGCGGGCGGCAGCGCCTCGCCGGCCGAGAGGTGGAAGCGCACGCAGTCGAGACTGAGGCCCGGCTCGCCGCGCGCTCGGAGCGCCTCGTCGTGCTCGAGCAGCTTGCCCATCATCGTCGGCACGTTGGTGACGATCGTGGGCCTGTGGCGCGCGATGGCCGCCGACAGGCTCTCGGGCGTGGGGCGCTCGGCGTAGAGCGCGGCGGTCGCGCCGACCGCGAAGGGGAAGAAGAGGTTGGTCCCGGTCGCGTAGCCGAAGAAGAGGCGCGGCACGCTGACGGTGACGTCGCCCTTGCGGTAGCCCACGGTGTTCTTGGCGTAGACCTCGGTGTTGAACGCGAAGTCGCGGTGCGCGTGCATCGCGGCCTTGCTCTTGCCGGTCGAGCCGCTCGTGAAGAGCCAGATGGCGACGTCGTCGCGGTGGGTCGGGGGAGGCTCTCCGCGCCCGGCGTCGAGCTCCGCTGCGCCGCGCGCGAGCGCGTGCGACAGCGGCGTGGGCCCGAGCTCCGCGAGCCCGGGCTCGGCGTCGAAGGGGCCGAGCACCACCTCGCCGGTGGCGATCTCGCGCGTGAGCACGAGCGCGCGCAGCCCCGCCCTCGCGAGCGCGGGCGCGATGGCGCGCGCCACGCGTGGGATCGTGACGACCACGCTCGGGCGCACGTAGTCGACGAGGTAGGCGAGATCCGCGGGCGGAGCCTCGGGGTTGCCCATCGCGACGACGCCGCCTTGCAGCAGCGTGGCGAAGATCGACCACACGAAGGCGGGCGTGTCGTGGAGGATCGTGAGCACCCGCTCCTCGCGGCGCACGCCGATCGACGCGAAGTAGCGCTGCAGCTCCGTGGTGCGGTGGGCGACCTCGGCGTAGCTGTGGACCTGCTCGCCGAAGGCGAGGGCCGGCGCGTCGGCGAGGCCCTCCTCGAGGCGATCGTAGAGGTAGTAGCGCGCGAGGTTGAGATCGTCGGCGAAGCTGGGAGGCGCCATGTCAGGCCGAGGATAGTGGCCCCTCCGCGCGAGCGCGAGCCGGGTCGCGCTCAGGTCTTCGTGCCGAGCTTCTCGCGCAGGGCCCTGCCGGCGGGCGCCATGAGGAGCCGGACGAGAGGCCTCGGGCTCACCGCGGCGAGCCAGAGCGAGAGCTTGATCGCGGGGTGCGGGATCACCATCGCCCGCTCGTCGTCGAAGCCGTCGATGCCGGCGCGCGCGCAGTGCTCGGCGCTGATCTGCAGCCACTCGGGGATCTTCTCGCCGGTGGTGTTGCCCGCGACCTCCTCGAACTCGGTCGCGACCGGCCCGGGGTTGAGCTGGCAGACCCGCACGCCCGTGCCCTGGAGCTCGGCGTAGAGCGACTCGGTGAAGCCCGTGACGTAGTGCTTGGTGCCGACGTAGGCCGCGAAGCCAGGCGCGTAGCTGAGCCCGAAGCCGCTCGACACGTTGAGCACGCCGCCCCGTTTGCGCGCGATCATCCCGGGCAGGAAGGCGTGCGTGAGCAGGGTGAGCGCGACGACGTTCACGTCGAGCATCTGCAGCAGCTTGCGCCGGTCGCTCGCCTCGAAGAGCGAGATGTCGCCGAGCCCGGCGTTGTTCACCAGCACGTCGACGCCGCCGGTGTCTCGCTCGACCTCTCCCGCGAGCTCGAGCACCGCCTCGCGATCGCCGAGGTCGCAGGCGTACACGAGCGTCGCGAGGCCCGGGTTCTCGCGCCTGAGCTCGGTCGCGAGCGCGTCCATGCGGTCTTTGCGGCGGGCGACGAGCACGAGCTGCCTCGCGCGGTGAGCGACCTGGCGCGCGAGCGCCTCGCCGATCCCGCTGGATGCACCGGTGATGAGCACGACGCCGCCGTCGATGGGGGAGGCCATGGCGCGGACGAGCACCGAGCCGAGGCGCGCGCGCCACGGGCCGAGCGCGCCTCGCGGCGCTTGACCTCCGTGCCGCGTGCCCCGAGGCTCCGCAGCGCGGCCGCAGGGCGCGGCCTCGCACGAACCAGGAGCCTCCCCGTGACCCTCTCGCCGACCTCCTTCAACCTCGAGATCGACCGCGGCGTCGCCACGATCACGCTCGACCGCCCGGATCGTCTGAACGCGCTGACCTTCGAGGTCTACGGTGAGCTCCGCGAGACCTTCCGCTCGCTCGACCGCTCGAGCGAGGTGCGCTCGGTCATCCTCACGGGCAAGGGCCGAGGCTTCTGCTCGGGCGGCGACGCCGAGGGCATCATCGCGGAGCTCTTCTCGAAGGACGCCCGCGGCCTGCTCGAGTTCACCCGCGTCACGGGCGCGCTCATCCAGAGCATCGCCGAGCTGCGCCGGCCCGTGATCGCCGCGATCAACGGCGCCTGCGTCGGCGCGGGCGCGGTGATCGCGGCCGCCTGCGATCTGCGCATCGCGGCCAAGAGCGCGCGCTTCGGCTTCATCTTCCCGAAGGTGGGTCTCTCGGGCGCCGACATGGGCGCGAGCTTCCTCCTGCCGCGCATCGTCGGGCGAGGGCGCGCCGCCGAGATGCTCTTCTTCGGGCACGTCTTCGACGCCGAGCAGGCGAATCGCTACGGCTTCTTGAACCGGCTCGTCGACGACGCCGAGCTCCTGCCGCTCGCGCGCCTCTGGGCGAAGGAGCTCGCCGAGGGGCCGGCCTTCGCGCACGCGATGACCAAGCAGATGCTCGAGAGCGAGTGGACGATGCCGCTCGCCGCTGCGATCGAGGCCGAGGCGCAGGCGCAGGCGCTCTGCATGGCCCACCCGGACTTCCGCACCGCCTACGAAGCCAACCAGAAGAAGGAGGCGCCGGTGTTCGAGGGCGCGCCTCGTGAGCGCAAGGTCGACGGAGGCGCCGGCTCGTGAGCGGCGTGCTCGACTCGAGCGCGTCGCGCTTCGCCGTCTACTTCGACGAGCGGCACCGCGCGCTCGCGTCGAGGCTCGAGCGCTCGCTCGAGCGCGCGCGCCTCGAGGGGGATCCGCTCGCCGTGGCGCGAGCCATGGGCGAAGCCGGCGGGCTCGATCTCTACCGCCTGCTCGTGCCCGAGCGGCACGGCGGCGCCGAAGCCGGGCGCCCCGACGATGCGCGTCACGTCGACGTGCGCTCGCTGGTCGTCGCGCGGGAGCTGCTCGGCGGCCTCTCGGCGGCGGCCGACTCGATCTTCGCCGTGCAAGGCCTGGGCTCCTACCCGGTGAGCGCCTTCGGCAGCGAGGCGCAGCGCGCGCGCATCCTGCCCGGGGTGCTCGCCGGCACACGCATCGGCGCCTTCGGGCTCACCGAGCCCGAGGCCGGCAGCGACGTCGCCTCGCTGCGCACACGCGCGACGCGTGACGGCGCCGGCTGGGTGCTCGACGGACACAAGACGCTCATCTCCAACGTCGGCATCGCCGATCACGTGATCGTCTTCGCCACGGTCGATCCTGCGCTGGGCAGGAAGGGCATCACCGCCTTCCTCGTCGACACCGCCGCGCCGGGCGTCGAGGCCTCGCCGCTCTTTCCCTCGAGCCCGCACCCGCTCGGCGAGCTGCGCTTCTCGGGCTGTCGCCTGCGCGAAGAAGACCGTGTCGGCGAGGTCGGCGAGGGCTTCCGCATCGCGATGGAGACGCTCGACGCCTTCCGCATCTCGGTGGGCGCAGCGGCCAGCGGCATGGCGCGGCGTGCGCTCGCGCTGAGTCTCGCGCGCACGCAGGGCCGTGTGCAGTTCGGCAAGCCCCTCGCGGAGCAGCCGGTCGTGCAGTCGATGCTCGCCGAGATGGCCACCGAGCTCGACGCCGGGCGCCTGCTCGTCGCGCGCGCGGCACACGGGCGCGACACGACCCCGGGCGGCAGGGTGACGACCGAGGCCGCGATGGCGAAGCTCTACGCGACCGAAGCCGCGCAGCGCATCGTCGACCGCGCCGTGCAGCTCCACGGCGGTTCGGGTGTGCTCGTCGGCAGCGAGGTCGAGGCGCTCTATCGCGACGTGCGGCCCCTGCGCATCTACGAGGGCACGAGCGAGATCCAGCACCTCGTCATCGCGCGAGGGCTCTTGCGCGAGGCTTGAGCGCGAGAGCCCCCTCTGCTCACGCCCTCAGAGCGACTCGTTCGCGGCGCCTGGCGTGGGCGTGTTCGCGGCGAAGTCGCCCGTGCCATTGGGGAACCTGCCCCAGCTCCCGCCAGGGGCCGCGCCGGCCGGGAACTCCGCGCTCATGCGCACGGTGTCGCCGTCGAGCACGAAGATCTCGTCGCCGTCGGCCGCCGACAGCCCGAAGGGGGCGTGGAAGCACCGGCTCGGCCCGGGCGCGCAGTCGAGCTGCTGCATCACCTCGCCCGAGGGCGCGGTGTCCACCTTCGCGAGCACGAAGAGGTATGCGCCCGGCGCGAGCGTGGTCCCGGAGGGCAGCGTGATGGCCTGGTCGAGCTTGGGGCCACCTTCGCTCGCGCGGTCGGCGATGCTGAGACCACCGAGGTCGATCGCGCCGCTGGTGGGGTTGTAGAGCTCGATGTAGTCGTCACCGTCGGCGCTGATCTCGTTGATCACGAAGCCCGCGGTCTCGCCGCCGCCCTGGCCGCCGCTCGTCGTCGTCGCGCTCGTCGAGGAGGCGCTCGACGACGTCGTGTCCCCACCTGCGCCCGTAGCGCTGCTCGCCGGCGTGCTCGCGTCGGCGCCGCCCCCACCCTCTCCATCGCTCACGCTCTCCGAGCAAGCCAGCAGGGCGAGCGAGGTGGCGAACATGCACACGAGGTTTCGATACGAGGACATGGCGTCTCCCATTGCCTGGGCTTCGTGGGCCCTGTGGTAGGTGTTGCGAGCTTCAGAAGCTCGCCGTTCCGATCAAGCGAATGCGTAAATCGTCTTGGCCCGGCAGCGAGTCGCGGGCCGCGTCGCCGAAGAGCTGCCCGGCGACGGCCACGAAGGCGGCGATTGGATCGGCGATGAAGTAGCCGGCCGCGCCGCTCACGGTGAGCGTGGTGTCGTCGCCCGCGGACAGATCACGGTGCCAATGCAGGAGGTCGGCGCCGAGCACGAGCCGCTCGAGCGGCATCACCCTGAGGAATGCCTCGAGGACGAGGGACTCGGTCTCGGGGGCCCCGGCGACGCCCAGCGCGTAGGTGGCCGTCACGCCTCCTCGAATGCGATCGCCTTGCCACCCCAGGGCGGCGTTCAAGCGATCGGCGCGCCCGAGGCCGGTCCCCGAGGAGCCCGAGACGTAGGAGGCGAACGCCGTCAGTGGCTCGGCGCCTCGAACCCCCGCGAGGGGGTGCAGGTTGGCGGCGAGCTCGATGTTCTTGCCGCGGTTCAGCTCGCGCCGCGCGTAACCTTCGCCATTGTAACCGGCCACACCGACCCAGCCGTAGCGCCTCGGCAGGATCGCGCGCACCGTCCCGCCGAGGTCCGCGGGGGAGGCGAGGCCCGTGCGCTCGAGCCCCGTCGGGTGAATGGGGCGCATACCCCACATCGCCTCGATCGGGCCGACGCTCATGGTCGGGACGAGGCCCACGCGCGTCTCCAGGACGCCCCAGGCCGTGTAGCTCGCCCAGGCCTCGCGCAATCGCAGCACCAGAGAGTCGCCCGCCACACCGATGAGCGCGCCCTCGCTCGCGCTGCGGACGCCCTCGAGGAGCACGCGGGCCTCGGCCTCCTCGTAGCGTGCGTCCACCCACGCGAAGGCGCGAGGCAGCTCGAACTCGTGGAACCAATCGGCCTCGCCAGCCTCTTCGCGCAGTGAGAAGACGTATTGGGTGATGACCGAGACGTGAGGCTCGATCTGGAGACCGTCGTCCGCCCCGAGCAGGGGGAAGCTGGCTCGCCCGTCCGACTTGAGCGCCGCCGCGTCGAGGTTCGCGCGCCGCTCCGCGTCCGCTGCGCTTCGCTCGCCGCCGGGCTCGGCGACGGGGGAAGCCTGCTCGGCCTGGGCCGAGGCGCCACGGGCCAGCGTGAGGACGGCGACGGCGAAGGCCGCCGCGAGCGATGTGGTCGTCGTCTTCACGGCGGGCTCCCGTAGAGGGCTGCGAGCTCGGGTGGCGGTGCGTCGCTCGGATCCGCCCGCAGGCCGAGGCGAGGTCCGAGGCGCTCGAGCGCTCGGCGGAAGCGCGCGTGGTCTGCCTCGACGAGATCGGCGTAGGCGATGGCGACCTCGGCCTGTTCCGCGGCGAAGGCGTCGACGTCGGCGCTGAGCTCGGCGAGGGCGCGAACGGTCCCGGGCCACCGCGCCTCCGAGCCGGCGTGCATGCGCGCGAGCAAGGCGCCCAGCTCGACGCCGAGCGCCTCGAGCGACTCGGGCGTGCCGCGCTCGTCGACCATGCGGCTCGTTCGCAGCGTCTTGTAGGCGTCGAACTCACCCTTGATCTGGACAGGCAGCCCGAAGAGCTCGCTCGTGCCCCAGAGCGGCTCGGCGTCGGATCGGGCCCACAGCAAGGACCTCGCGAGCTGGATGCGCTCCTGGACGGAGTCGGTGTGCACGCCCTGCGGCGCGACGACGACGGCGCCGCTGTCGGCGAGCTCCTTGAGCTCGAGCATCACGTCGTCGTCGGGCTCGGCGCTCGGTCCTTCGACCAGCAGCACGACCCGCACGCGCGCGTAGCTCGCGACCCCCGAGCCGTACTCACGCGCGGCGTCCTTGAGGGCGAAGTACGCAGGCGTCGGCGCGCCGTGGAGGCTCGCGCGGTATCTCTCCAGGCAGTCGGGCAGGGCCTCGAGCACGAAGGCGGGCAGGTCGGCGTAGACGCTCTCCGGGTCGTCCGGGTCGACCGCTCCTCGCACCAGCCTTCGTCGACCGTCGAGCAGTTCGGTCCTCTCCGCGAGCTCGCGGCGGCTCGATGCGTCGCGGCGCGAGCGCGAGAACATGTCCTCGAAGTGCGTATTGCCCCGATCGTCTTCGAGCCGCTCGGGCGCCTCGCCTCGGTGGAGCCGCGCGAGCTCGAGCGCGTAGCCGCGCGCTGCCGCGAGGGCGTAGCTGCGCTCGGCGGCCCGCACGCTCGCCCGCAGGTCCTCGCGCTCCGGGTTGGAGACACGCCCAGCGAGCACCATGCCGACGGCCAGCCGCCTGAGCTCCCAGAGCCAGGGGTAGCGATCGGCGCCATCGAAGTCGTTCGGCTCGATCGCGAAGGAGCCGTCGGTGGCGCGCATCGTGCCGAAGTTCTCCGGGTGGGCGTCGCCGGAGCTGAAGGGGTAGACGTGGGCGTCGTAGCTCGTCGCCGCGAGGCCGCTCTCCGAGCGCGAGGCGTCGTAGAGAAAGACGGGGAAGCTGCCGCGGTAGTAGTCGTAGAGCCCGGCCGCCATGCGGCGGTACTTGCCCTCGACGAGCTCGGGGCGCGCCCGGAGCAGCGGCTCGTCGGCCGCGACGATGACCTCGACCAGGCTCGCCTCGCGAGGGTCGAGATCGTGCTCGCAGCCCGCGAGCGCGGTCGCCGTCGCGAGCGCGAGCGCGGCGCGGGTGCGGAGTCGGGGCTGGATGGCGGCGCTCACGCGTGGCCCCATCGCAGTGGCGGCCCATCCTCTCAAGCCCCGTTCGTCCGCGCGTAGCGAGTGTTCACACGACCGCCACCGTCGTGGAGGGGCCGCCGTCGCTTCGCCTTCGCTTCGTCACATCGGCGCGCGCGCTATGCTCGGCTCCGCCCATGTACTCCCCGCGCCCGCGCGTCCGCCACCCGCTGCCGGTGCTCTCGGAGCCGACGCCCGAGGAGGCAAAGCGCTCGCGCTTGTTCTCGCCGCTCCGGCTGCGCTCGGGCCTCGAGTTGTGCGAGCGGAGCTGGATCCCGGCGATGGTGCCCTGGCGCGCGAGCCCCGAGGGTGAGGTCACACAGGAGGTGCTCGCTTGGTACGAGCGCTTCGCGCTCGCGCAGCCCGGCGCCATCGTGATCGAAGCGACGGGCATCCGCGACGTGCCGAGCGGCCCGCTGCTGCGCATCGGCGACGAGCGCTTCGTCTCGGGGCTCGCCGAGCTCGTGGCCGTCGTGCGGCGCGCGAGCGAGGGCCGCACGCGCCTCTTCGTGCAGCTCATCGACTTCCTGCGTGTGCGGCGCAGGCCGGCGCGCGACAAGTACTTCGAGCGTTTCTTCGAGCCGAACGAGCGGCACCGCGCGAGGCTCGCGGAGCTGCGCGGCGACGAGCGCTGGCTCGGCGCGGGCGACGCCGAGCTCCGCGCCGCGCTCGCCGAAGCGACGGAGGCCGAGCTCGACCAGGTGCTCGAGCCGCGCGAGCTCGAGAGTCTGCGCTTCGGGGATCGCGAGCGTGTCACCGACGGCTTCGACCCCGGCATTCGCGACCTGCCGAAGACGCTCCCGTCGCTCTTCGCCGACGCCGCCGAGCGCGCTCGGCGCGCGGGCTTCGACGGCGTCGAGCTGCACTACGCGCACGCCTACACGATGGCCTCGTTCCTCTCGGCCACGAATACGCGCACCGACGGCTACGGCACCACGCTCGAGGGGCGCCTGCGCCTGCCGCTCGAGGTGCTCGCCGAGGTGCGCGCGCGCGTCGGCGCCGCCTACACGGTCGGGGCGCGCATGCTCTGCGACGAGATCATCGAGGGCGGGAGCGGCGTCGACGACGCGCGCCACTTCGGGGTCGAGCTGGCGCGCGCGGGGGTCGACTTTCTCTCGCTCTCCACGGGCGGCAAGTTCGACGACGCCAAGCAGCCGAAGGTGGGCGAGGCGGTCTACCCCTACACCGGCAGGAGCGGCTTCGAGTGCATGCCACCCGCGCTGAGCGACGAGCGTGGCCCCTACGCGCGCAACGTGCCCAAGCAGGCCCAGGTGCGCGCGGCGATCCGCGGGGCCGGCCTCGACACGCCGGTCGTGGTCGCCGGAGGCATCGGCGACTTCGCGCTCGCCGAGGGCATCCTCGAGCGAGGGGAGGGGGATCTCGTCGGCGCGGCGCGGCAGTCGCTCGCCGACCCGGACTGGTGGCGGAAGCTGCGCGAGGGGCGCGCGCACGAGGTCCGGCGCTGCGTCTACTCGAACTACTGCGAGGGGCTCGACCAGAAGCACCGCGCCGTGACCTGCCAGCTCTGGGACCGCGAGCGCCTCGACGAGCCGGGCGCCCAGCTCGGCGACGGTGGGCGGCGCAGACTGGTCGCGCCGCGCTGAGCGCCTCGGCGCCCCCCGGCCGGCCGAGCGGTCTCCGAGGCCCCTCCGGTGGAGCCGCGGGCGCCGAACCGGCGCAATGCTGTTCCCCCCTCGACGCCGGAGGGAAGATCGGCGAACCGGGCTCGTATCTTCGGCCGGCGGTGCGCCAGTGTAGGCGCGACCCCAGCCACCTCGAGGAGTCCTCCCCATGAAGCTTCGTTCGTTCCTACTCCCCGCTTCGCTCCTGCTCGCCGTGCCCGCCGCCACCGCCGTCTTCGTCACGAGCACCGAGGCCCAGGCCAACGACAAGGACAAGAGCCCGGCGAAGAAGCAGATCAACGATCTCGAGTACGAGCTCAAGGACGTCGCGCGCCTCACGAGCATGTCGAGCTTCGCCACGAGCAAGACCGCCCAGAGCGCGGTCGAGGGCAAGCTGCCGAGCCTCGAGAAGCTCATCGCGGACATCAAGAAGGCCGACCCGAAGTGGGACGTGAAGCCCTACGAGGCGGCCATCAAGAACGCGAAGGACGCGCTCGCGGCAGCGAAGAACGCGCCCACGGGCGGCGACGGGAACAACAAGGACACGAGCCCGGCGAAGAAGCAGATCAACGACCTCGAGTACGAGCTCAAGGACGTCTCGCGCCTCACCAGCATGAGCGACTTCTCCTCGAAGAAGAACGCGCAGGACATGGTGGCGAACAAGCTGCCGAGCCTCGAGAAGCTCATCGCGGACATCAAGAAGGCCGACCCGAAGTGGGACGTGAAGCCCTACGAGACGGCCATCAAGAACGCCAAGGCCGCCGTCGAGGCCGCCAAGAAGGGCGCGCCGCCGCCTCCTCCCGAGAGCGCGGGTGGCAACAACAAGGCCGGCAGCCCCGCCTTCAACGACATCAACATGGTGGAGGTCGAGATGAAGTCGGCCACCAACAAGATGGCGAAGGCCGGCTGGGAGAAGAACAGCGACGACGTGCGCAAGCTCGGTGACAACCTCACCGACCTCGACAAGCGCATCGCCGCGGTGAAGAAGCTCGACCCGAAGTGGGACGTGAAGCCCTACGAGAGCTTCTCCAAGGACGCCTGGACGAAGCAGAAGGCCGCGCAGAAGGCGGTCGACGAGCACTTCGCCGAGATCGACGCCGACCTGAAGCGCACCGGGAAGTTCCAGTCCCTCGACGACCGCTGGGGCGCAGCCGTCGCCGCGGGCTTCCGCGCGCTCGACAAGAAGCCGCGCACGGGGACCATGGAGATCGAGGACGACGCCAAGCGCATCGCGGCGCTCAAGGGCCTCGCCGAGGAGTGCGTCAAGGAGAACTACGAGAAGGTCCAGTCGCGGTTCACCAAGGAGAAGCGCGAGAAGCAGCCGGTGCCCGTGTGCCAGATGGCAGCGAGCTGGCAGAAGCTCGGCAAGGACTACGTGCCGCTCGTCGCCGCCGCGCACGTCAAATCGCTCGTCGAGTCGCAGGACAAGGCCATCGCGGAGATCAAGAAGAACGGCTTCCTCTCCCCGCTCGTGCTCATCGAGCTGAGCGACCCCGCGAAGTACGCGACGGAGCGGCACGCCTGGTTCACGAAGGCGACCGAGGTGCTCGGCGCCAAGGTCGACCGCTCGGCCTTCTCGCCGCTCGAGGCGAACGCCCAGCCCTTCAAGGACGCCGTCGCCGAGGCCGCCAAGAAGGACGCCTTCCCCAAGGATCACACGACGCAGGACCCCCAGCTCGCCGGCCCCCTGCAGGCCGACGCCGCGAAGCAGAAGATCCAGGTCCTGAAGGTGCGCGTCACCGGCGCGAACTGGGGCGTCAGCAAGAACGACATCGGCATCCCGACCGAGAAGTGGAACGTCGGCTTCGCCAAGGTGAAGGTCGGCACCGAGTCCTTCTGCCGCGTCATCCGTATCGAGGGCTCCGCGACCTACACGGGCGGCGGCACCTACGGAAAGCCCTTCATCAAGGGCGGGCTCGACCTCGCGAAGAAGAGCTTCACGGTCTCCAACTGCCAGTGATGCGCTGAGGCTCTGCGTGCCCCACGGGGCGCACCGAACCGAGCCCCCCCCTCTCTC